>JARKOU010000165.1 GCA_029975645.1 Actinomycetales bacterium | reverse complement strand
CAGACGTCGCCCGCACCCCGGCCGCGGGGCCGGACGTGGCGCGGATCCCGGCTGCGGGGCCGGACGTGGAGGCGGCGGGCCGGGCCGGCGCGGTGGTGGGCACCGTCGGCGTGGCGACGGGAGCCGGCGTCGGGGCGACGGGCGCCGTCGCGGCGGGGGCCGCCGAAGCCGCCGGGGCCGTCGCCTTGCGGGGACGCCGGTGCCCGTGCGCGTGCTTGGTGCCGTACCCCACGAGGACGTCGCCGCTGGTGTCGTGCGCCTGCGGCGACTCCGACTCGGGTTCACCCTCGCCCGCCTCGCCAGTGGGGTCGACGTCGACCACGATGATCGGCGTCCCGACGTCCACCGTGGCCCCCACCTCGGCCAGGATCTCGGTGACGACGCCGGCGAAGGGGCTCGGGAGCTCGACCAGCGACTTGGCGGTCTCGATCTCCACGATCGTCTGGTTGACCTGGACCTCGTCCCCGACGGCGACGCGCCAGTCGACGATGTCGGCCTCGGTCAGGCCCTCGCCCACGTCCGGGAGGCGGAAACTGCGGAAGGTCGGCACGGGGTGATCCTCCTCGATGGGGACGTGCTCGGCGTGCTGTTCCTGTACGGGATGTCTCGCTCGTGCGTGAGGACCCGCTCGGCGCGGGTCCTCGGTCGCGACGACCTAGTAGGCAAGGACGCGGTCCACCGCGTCCAGGATCCGGTCGAAGTTCGGGAGGTACTCCTCCTCGATGTTCGCCGGCGGGTAGGGGGCGTGGAAGCCTCCCACGCGCAGCACCGGGGCCTCGAGGGCGTAGAAGCACCGCTCGGTGATCCGGGCGGCGATCTCAGCGCCGGAACCGAAGAAGACGGGCGCCTCGTGGGCCACCACGAGCCGACCGGTGCGGCTCACCGAGGCGGCGAGGGTGTCGACGTCCAGCGGGGAGATCGAGCGCAGGTCCACCACCTCCACGCTGTGCCCCTCCTCCTCGGCCGCAGCGGCGGCCGCGAGCGCCGTGGTCACGGTCGGGCCGTAGGCGGCGATCGTGACGTCGGTGCCGGGGCGGGCCACCCGCGCGGAGTGCAGCCCGGTCGCGATCGCCTCGGGCGAGGTGTCCGCCGGGACGTCGACGTCGAGTTCCGCCTTGTCCCAGTAGCGCGACTTGGGCTCGAAGAAGAGGACGGGGTCCGGCGAGGCGATGGCCTGCTGGATCATCGTGAACGCGTCCACCGGGTTGGACGGGCTGACGACGCGCAACCCGGCGGTGTGGGCGAAGAGAGCCTCGGGCGACTCGCTGTGGTGCTCGACGGCGCCGATCCCGCCGCCGTAGGGCACCCGGATCACCACGGGCATCTCGAGCTGCCCCGAGGAACGGAACGTCAACTTCGCCAGCTGCGTGGTGATCTGGTCGAACGCCGGGAAGATGAAGCCGTCGAACTGGATCTCGCAGACCGGCCGATAGCCGCGCATGGCCAGCCCGATCGCGGTTCCGACGATCCCGGACTCGGCGAGCGGGGTGTCCACCACGCGGTCCGGGCCGAAGTCCTTGACCAGGCCGTCCGTGACGCGGAAGACCCCGCCGAGGGAGCCGATGTCCTCGCCCATGAGGAGGACCTTGGGGTCCGCCTCCATGGCCCGGCGCAGCCCCATGTTGATGGCCTTCGCCATCGGAACCTTCGGCACGCTGGTCGCGGTGGTGCTCATCGGGCGTCTCCCTCGGTGGCGAAGGACTGCTCGTAGGCCTCGAACCACGCGCGCTCCTCGGCCACGAGCGCGTGCGGCGCAGAGTAGACGTGGTCGAACATGGCCGTGGTCGGCGGCTCGGGGAGGTTGCGGGTGAACGCGCGGGTGGCCTCGGCGAGCGCCTCGGCCTCCGCGTCCACGGCCGCGAAGAAGTCGTCGTCAGCCAGCCCTTCGGTGACCAGGAGGGTGCGCAGCCGATCGATCGGATCGCGCTGGCGCCAGTAGTCCTCCTCGGCGTGGGAGCGATACCTCGTGGGATCGTCCGACGTCGTGTGGGCACCCATCCGGTAGGTGAGTGCCTCGATGA
The DNA here is from genome assembly GCA_029975645.1 of Actinomycetales bacterium. GTDB lineage: Bacteria > Actinomycetota > Actinomycetes > Actinomycetales > JAHECE01 > JAHECE01. Next base: position 14,167 of record JARKOU010000165.1, on the reverse strand, counting down.
AGGTGGGCCCGCCGCCCGTGCGCGCGCGCTCGAGGGCCTCGAGCGTGACGGCGTGGACGGCGAGCACGTCGTTGCCGTCCACCCTGACCGAAGGGACTCCGAAGCCGCCACCGCGGCGGACGAGAGGCACCCGGGACTGCCGGGTCGTGGGCTCGGAGATGGCCCACTGGTTGTTCTGGCAGAAGAACACCAGGGGTGCGTTGTTCACTGCCGCGAACACCAGCGCTTCGTTGACGTCACCTTGGGAGGTGGCGCCGTCGCCGAAGTAGACGATGACGGCCATGTCGCGACCGGGGTCTCCGGTGCCGACGAGCCCGTCGCGCTGGACACCCATCGCATACCCCGTGGCGTGGAGGGTGTGCGATCCGATGACCAGCGTGTAGAGGTGGAAGTTGTGGGCCACGGGGTCCCACCCGCCGTGCTTGAAACCACGGAACAGGTGGATGATCTCGCGGAGGTCCAGGCCGCGCGTGAGCGCGACGCCGTGCTCCCGGTAGGCCGGGAAGGTGTAGTCCTGGGGGGCGAGGGCCCGACCGGAGCCGATCTGCGCGGCCTCTTGCCCCAGGCACTGGACCCAGAGGGCAAGTTCGCCCTGGCGCTGCAACGACGTCGCCTCGTTGTCGAAGGCGCGGACCACCACCATGTCGCGGTAGAAGCCGCGGAGGTCGTCCGCGGTCAGGTGGGCGACGAGGGGTGAGTACGTGGGGTCTTCCACGCGCACGCCCTCGGGGGTGAGCAGCTGGACGAGTTCGGCGTCCGGAGCGGAGGTGTGCGCGTCCACTCGGGCTCCTTCCGGTGATGACATCCGGGTGACTGACCTACGGTGCCGAAACTTACGGGTGCGTAACCTACGCACTAGTAGGTTACGCACGGCCGCTCCGGCGCGGCAAGTACGGACTCCTGAAGGTCAGGATGGCGTGCATCACACGGCCCGTCAGGCCCACGCGCACACGACGTGTGGCGACTTCCGCCGACCGGGGCCTGAGCCACCGGAGACACCCCCTGGAAGCGCACCCCGCGCCACGCCGAGGCGCCGCGGCGACCGGCGCCAGGCACTCAGGACCAGGCACTCAGGACCAGGCGCGCATGAGGCCGAGGAACTCGTCGTTCTCCTCCGGCGTCCCGATGCTCACCCGGGCGCCTTCCCCGGCGAACGGCCGCACGAGCACCCCGTGCTCGACGGCGTGCCGGGCGAACTCGGACGTCCTCTCCCCGAGCGCCAGCCAGACGAAGTTGCCCTGCGGCTCAGGGACCGCCACGCCCAGGCCGGCGAGCGCCATCGTCACCCGCTCCCGCTCCGCGACGATCGCGGCCACGCGCTCGAGGAGCTCCTCGCGCGCGGCCAGCGACGCGACCGCTGCCGCCTGCGCGATCCCGTTGACCCCGAACGGGGTGGACGCCGCGCGGATTCCCGCCGCCAGGCGGGGCCGCGCCAGGCCGTAGCCCACGCGCAGGCCCGCCAGGCCGTAGGCCTTGGAGAAGGTGCGGGTGACCACCACGTTCGGGTGGTCGAGGAGGATCGCCACCCCGTCGACGGCGTTCGGGTCCCGGACCAACTCCGCATACGCCTCGTCGATCACGACGGCCACGTTGGGCGGGACCTGGGCCAGGAACGCGCGCACCTCGCTCTCGCGCAGGGCGGGCCCCGTCGGGTTGTTCGGGGAGCACAGGAGCACGGCCCGCGTGCGGTCCGTGACGGCCGCGGCGAGGGCTGGCAGGTCGTGGCGTCCGTCCGCGGTGAGCGGCACGCGGACCCCGACGGCGCCCGCCACAGCGGCGAGGATCGGGTAGGCCTCGAACGAGCGCCAGGGGAATACCACCTCGTCGCCGGCGTCGCACACGGCCTCGAGGATGTGGGAGAGCACGGCGACCGACCCGCCGCCCGTGACGACCCACTCGGTGGGGACGCCGTGGAGGCCCGCGATCGCGGCGGCGAGGTCGCTCGCGTACATGTCCGGGTAGCGGTTGATGTCCGCGGCGGCCTCGGTGATCGTGGACAGCACGCTCGGCAGCGGCGGGTACGGGTTCTCGTTCGAGGAGAGCTTGGCCAGGCGCCGGCCGGGCTCCGGTCGGGCTCCGGGGACGTAGGCGGGCAGGGCCTCGATGGCGGCGCGCAACGGCACGTCGGGGGTGGTCATGGCGCCCAGGATGCCCGCATCCGCCGCTCGCGGGGCGGGTGCCGCGCGCGCGAGTCACGGGCGCGTCCGCGGTCCGATCACGACCCGCGAGCCAGCCAGCGCCCCGTTCCCACCCGTTGACGCAACGAACGCCCTGCGCCTGCGCTGCTACCCGCTCGATCAGGCCACTCCCAGGACCGCGTGCGACCCTGGTGGCATGAGTTTCGTCGTCCGGCTGATCGTCAACGCCGTCGCCATCTGGCTCACGAGCCTGTGGGTCACCGGGGTCACCATCACGCAGACCGAGACACCGCTGGGTCAGGCGCTCGTGATCGGGGTGATCGCGCTCGTCTTCGGCCTGGTCAATGCGTTCGTCAAGCCGATCGTCCAGATCCTCTCCATCCCCTTCTACATCCTCACCCTCGGGCTGTTCACCCTCGTGGTCAACGCCCTCATGCTCCTGCTCACGAGTTGGCTCACCGGCTTCACGCAGTGGGGCCTCACGGTGGACGGCTTCTGGCCCGCCGTCTGGGGCGGTCTGGTCATCTCGCTCGTCAGCTGGGCGCTCAGCCTCCTGTTCCGCGGGCGCGACCGCCGGCCCGCCTACTGAGCCGAGCCCCGCTCGGCCACGTAGACCGTGCTCGTCGCGAGCGCGCCCGGGCCACCGAGCACCTCCCCGGCCCGTTCTCGCCACTCCACCACCGAGGGGTGCGTGGTGGCGTCAACCAGGTCGCCGGTGTGCGCGTACGACGACGTCGCGTGCGCACTTTCCCCCGTCCCGGCCAGCGAGCGCCGGACGGTGACGCGGTCCGCCTCGTCGGGCGGCTCGGTGGCATCCAGCGCCGGCGTCGGGTCCTGCGCATGCTCGAGGTGCAGCGCGCTGACGCCGGGCGGGGTCGGCATGTGCCCCACGGGCGAGCCGGCGGTCACCACGGCGGTGATCCGGAACCGGCGCCGCACGTCCGGATCGGCCGCCAGTCGCATCGCCGTCATCCCGCCCTGGCTGTGCCCCGCGAGCAGCACCGGTTCTCGGGGCCGGGCGCCCGCCGCCGCCAGCGCGCCGACCACGGCCGTCATCGCCGCGGTGGGCACGCCCACGTACGCCTGGGCGTTGGTCGCGTCGTCGTAGGGGTTCGACCCGCCCGGGGCGAGAGTCTGCGTGCCGGGGACCAGCACCACCCAGGACACGGCGCCGTCGGCCGACTCGATCCGGGTGACGCCGACCGCGCCCGGCGGCCCTCCGGAGGCCGGGTAGAGCGCATCGATCCCCCTCATCAGGTCGCCGACGCCGTCCGGCGGGTGGCGGGTCTGCTCGCCGACATCGGCCCGTCTCAGGCTCACCTGGGCCGTTCCCCACGGCAGCATCGCGAGCACGAGGGAGGGGGCGAGCAGGGCGAGCCTCGCGCGATCCACCGGGGTGATCGGGGCGGGCAGCGGACTCACCACCCGGTCGAGCCCCAGGATCCGGGCCATGAGGTCATCCAGGGTCACCCGCTCGGCCGTCCCGTACGCCTCGCGCGCCCGGGCCAGCCGCGCCGCGACGTCGGCCACCTCGGCCGAGAGCCGGCCTGTCGTGGCCTCGGCCACGCTCAGCGCCGCCCGGGCCCGCTCCGCGCTCGCGGGCGCCAAGTCCGCGCCGAGGGCGACGACGGCGAGGCCCCGCCGCATCCGCGCGCGGGCGTCCTCGAGGTGATCGGCCGCCCGGTCGAGCGTCCCCCCCAGCGCGTCCAGTTCCGCGAGGTTGACGGCCGTCCCGCCGACGCCGCCGATCACCTCGAGACCTCCGCTCACCTCACGCCTCCGGCCACCCCGAGGCCACCACCAGTCCCCAGGCCACCACCGGTCCCGAGGTCCCGCCCCACCGACGCTGCTATCGGGCCGATCCCCGCCCTCGTCGCCGCGATCTCCGCCTGGTGGGCGCGCAGCGCGGCCTCGGCCTCGTTCACCCGGGCGCTCGCCCGAGCACATGCGGCCGCGAGGTCCGCCACGCGACCGGTGAACCGGCGAGCCGCCGTCGAGCGCCATTCCGCAGGCGCGGCGGCGCGCAGCAGCGCGGCGGCCCGGTCGGCCGGGTTCTCCGCGCTCGCGACGCACGCGGGCGCCGTCGGCGCCTGCCCCCACCCCGCGCCCCACTCCCCGCCCCATCCGGCCGTCATGCTCTCCGCCCCTTCCCGACGCCGTCGTCCGCCTCGAGGGCACGCTACGGAGGTCAACCGGTACGCCCGAGGCGGGACCCGGCCCGCGGTGCACACGCGCGCGCCGGCGCGGGCTGGGGAGAACGCCGGCTCACCGTCGCCCTCCCGAGCGGCAGCGCGAGCGACCCAGGACGGGGGACCGGTCGGGATCCGTCACAATGCGCACATGGGCCGCCTCTTCACGGTGACGTACGTGTGCACGGGGAACATCTGCCGATCGCCCATGGGCGAGGTGGTGCTGCGCGACCAGATCGCCACCGAGGGCCTCTCGCACCTGGTGGAGGTGTGGTCGGCCGGCACGGGCGACTGGCACATCGGCGAGCCCGCCGACCACCGCGCCCTCGCCACGCTCCGCGCCCACGGCCACGACGGCACCCGGCACCGCGCCAAGCAGTTCCGCCCCATGGACTTCGCGGACGCCGACCTCGTGCTCGCGCTCGACCGCAGCCATCAGCGGGCCCTCACCCGCTTGGCGCGCACGGAGGAAGACCGCGGAAAGGTGCGCCTCCTGCGGTCCTTCGACCCGGCCGCGAGCGCCGCCGGGTTGCTCGACGTCGAGGACCCGTACTTCGGCTCCCGCGCCGACTTCGAGGACACCTACGCGGCCCTCGTCGCCGCGAACCGCGGCCTCATCGCCCACGTGCGCGAGGTGCTGGAGGAGTGGAGCTGACGCCGCGCGCCTGGCGCAAGGTGGACGGTCGCGATCCGGACGCGCTGCGGGTGGAGGCCGCCGGCCTGCGCTGGCTCGCAGCGGCCACCGACGCCGGCGGAGCTCGCGTGGTCCGCGTGCTCGATGAAGCGCCCGGCCGCCTCGAGATCGAGCAGGTCACGGCCGGGCCACCCGCACCGGCCGCCGCGCGGGCGTTCGGGCGGGCCCTGGCGCTCACCCACGCGGCCGGGGCGCCGTCGTTCGGGTGCGGGCCGCCGGGCTGGAACGGCGAGGGCCGGATCGGGCTCGCGCGCATGCCGCTACGCCCCCCGGATCCCGCCGACCCCGGGTCATGGGGCGTGTTCTACGCCGCGGACCGCGTGCTCCCCTTCCTGCGCCTCGCCGTCGACCGCGGTGCGATCGAGGCGTCCGGGACGCGCACCGTGGAGCGGGTGGCGACGCGTCTGGCGGCCGGGGAGTTCGACGTTCCCCAACCGGGGGCGGTGCGCGGTGGCGTCGCGCGGATCCACGGCGACCTGTGGAGCGGGAACGTGCTGTGGGACGCCGCCGCGGGTGGGCAAGCCGTGCTGATCGACCCCGCCGCACACGGCGGGCACGCCGAGACCGACCTGGCGATGCTCACGCTGTTCGGGCAGGCCCACCTGGACCAGGTCGTCACCGGGTATCAGGAGGTGTCGCCGCTGGTCGACGGGTGGCGCGCACGCGTCGCCCTGCACCACCTCCACCCGCTGCTGGTCCACGCCGCGCTCTTCGGGGGCGGCTACGGGCGCGAGGCGGTCGTGGCCACGGCGCAGTACGTCTGAGCGGAGGGGCTCCGGGAGGCCGGACCGCCTCTGGGAGGATGGTCGCCATGCCCGACGCGCTCTTCGAGCCCACCCCCGCCCGCACCCGCCTCGCCGACGCCGTCCCACCCATCGCCCTCGGCCCCCTCGACGGCCGGTACCGCGGCGCGGTGGCGGACCTGGTGGACCATCTCTCCGAGGCCGCGCTGAACCGGGCGCGCGTTCTGGTGGAGGTGGAGTGGCTGATCCACCTCACCGAACGCGGTGTGCTGCCCGGCGCGCCGCGCCTGAGCGAGGCGGAGAAGGCGTACCTGCGCGGGGTGGTCGCGACGTTCGGCCCGGCCGAGATCGCGGAACTGGCCGCGATCGAGGCGGAGACGCGCCACGACGTCAAGGCGGTCGAGTACTTCCTCAAGCGGCGGCTCGCCGCGGCGCCGGCGACGCTGGGCGCCTCGACCGCGCTCCCCGGCGTCGGCGAGATCGTCCACATCTTCTGCACCAGCGAGGACATCAACAACCTCGCCTACGCGCTCACGGTGCGCGACGCCGTCGGGCAGGTCTGGCTGCCGGCCGCGACGGCGCTCGCCGACGACGTCGCCTCCCTCGCCCGCGCCAACGCCGAGGTGCCGATGCTCGCCCGGACGCACGGGCAGGCGGCGACGCCGGTGACGCTCGGCAAGGAACTCGCCGTCCTGGCCCACCGCCTGCGCCGCCAGGTGGCGCGCGTGGGCCGCGCGGAGTACCTCGGCAAGATCAACGGTGCGACCGGGACGTACGGCGCGCACACCGTCGCGGTCCCGGAGGTGGACTGGGAGGCGATCGCGCGGTCCTTCGTCGACGGCCTCGGCCTCACCTGGAACCCGCTGACCACGCAGATCGAGTCGCACGACTGGCAGGCGGAGCTGTACGCCGACGTCGCGCGGTTCAACCGCGTGCTCCACAACCTCGCGACCGACGTGTGGACGTACATCTCGCTCGGGTACTTCCGGCAGCGGCTCTCGGCGCAGGGGTCCACCGGATCCTCGACGATGCCGCACAAGGTCAACCCGATCCGGTTCGAGAACGCGGAGGCGAACCTCGAGATCTCCTCCGCCCTGCTCGACACCCTCGCCGCCACGCTCGTCACCTCCCGCCTGCAGCGCGACCTCACGGACTCCACCACGCAGCGCAACATCGGCGTCGCGTTCGGCCACTCGCTGCTGGCGATCGACAACGTCCGCCGCGGGCTCGCCGGCCTCGACGTCGACGCCGAGGCCATGGCCCGCGACCTCGACGCCAACTGGGAGGTGCTCGGCGAGGCGGTGCAGTCCGCGATGCGGGTGGCCGGGATCGCCGGCGTCCAGGGGATGGCCGACCCGTACGAGCGGCTCAAGGACCTCACCCGCGGGCGCCGCGTGGACGGGGACGCGATGCGCGCCTTCATCAGGGACCTGGGGCTCCCGTCCGAGGTCGAGGATCGGCTCGCCGCGCTCACCCCGGCCACGTACACGGGTCTGGCCGCACGTCTCGTGGCCCACCTCGACGCGTGAGCGGCTCACTCCGGATCCGCGAGGGCGGGCGGGTGCGTCGAGGGCGGGCGCGTCCGGGCCCGCCCTCGACGCATCGACGCGCCCTCGCGCACGCACCGGAGCAGTCCTCGTGACCGCGTCGCCGCGCCGGATCCTGGTGCTCGGCGGCACGGCGTGGCTCGGCCGCGCGATCGCCGCCGCGGCCCTGCGGGCCGGGCACGACGTCACCTGCCTGGCCCGGGGCGCCTCCGGCGCGGTGCCCGACGGCGCCCGCCTGGTCCGCGCCGACCGCGACGCCCCCGAGGCCCTGGGTGGGGTGAGCGCGCAGGCGTGGGACGCCGTCGTCGACCTCGCGCGGCAGCCCGGCCACGTGCGCCGGGCGGCGGCAGCCCTGCGGGACGCGGCACGGACGTACGTCTTCGTCTCCTCGGTGTCCGCCTACGCCGACCACTCCGCACCCGGCCAGGACGAGGCCGCGCCGCTCCTGGAGCCCCTCGCGGCCGACCTCATGCCGGACATCTCTGCCTACGGCGCGGCGAAGGTCGCCTGCGAGCAGGCGGTGCTCACGTCATTCGGACGGGGGCGCAGCCTCCTGGTCCGGCCGGGCCTCATCGGCGGGCCCGAGGACCCCAGCGGGCGCCCGGGCTACTGGCCGCTGCGCCTCGCGCGCCCCTCGAACCCGGACGGCCTCGTGCTGGTCCCCGACGTCCCCACGATGCCCGTCCAGGTGATCGACGTGCGCGACCTCGCGACGTGGATCGTCGACGCCGCCGCGCGCGGCCTGACCGGAACGTTCAACGCCACCGGCGACTCGCTGACGTTCGCGGACTACCTCGCCGTCGCCGGCGACGTCGGGGGGCGCCGGGGCGTGCCGGTCCCCGCCCCGCAGGAGTGGCTCCTGGCGCACGGCGTCGCGCCGTGGCGCGGCCCGCGATCCCTGCCGGTGTGGCTCCCGATGCCGGAGAACGCCGGGTTCGGCGCCCGGGTGGACGCCGCCGCGCGGGCCGCCGGCCTCACCCCGCGGCCCCTGCGCGAGACGCTCGCGGACACCCTCGCGTGGGAGCTGCCGATCGGTCCCGGCGCCCCCGGACGCGCCGGGCTGACCGACGACGACGAGCGCGCGCTCCTGCGCGACCTCCCCTGATCGCCCTCCCCTTTGCCCACCGCGCCGAGCACGCGCGTTGGTCGCCTCATTCGAACGAACGGGACGGCCGACGCGCGTGCTCGGCGCGGGGGATGAACCAGCCGGGCGCTGCCGGCGGGCCCGTCAGGACTCGGCGGGCTTCTCCTCGGACGACTCCGGCTCGGCCGGAGCCTCGGGCTCTGCCTTCTCGGCGGCGGGCTCGGCGGCAGCGGGAGCGGCCGGGGCGGCGTCGTCCCAGTACTCCTCGGCCCACGGGTCGGTGGTGGGCTGCGTGCGCTTCCACAGCAGGTAGCCGACGCCTGCGACGGCGCTGCCCACGAGCACCCAGCCGACCGTGTTGCGCACGGCGTGCGACTTGGGCTTCGCGACCTCGCGAGCGGCTTCCTTCGCGGCCACCTTCGCGGCCTCGACCACGGCCTCGATCCTCTCCTCGGTCGCAACCTGCGCCTTGTCGGCGGCCTGGGCGGCGGCCACGGCCGCGGCGTTGGCGGCCGCGACCAACTTGGGGAGGTACTCCTCCACGATCTTGTCGTGCGCCGTGTCGACGGCAGGCTTGACGGCCTCCGCGGCCGCCTCGATCTTGGGCGCCGCGGCGATCACGGACTCGCGCCACGCGGTCTCCACCCGCGGCGTGGCCCACTCGATCGCGGCCTCCACCCGCGGCGTGGCCCAGTCCTTGCCCTGCTCGGCGAGCTGGGCCGCGACCTTCCCCGCCTCGGCGGCGCGCTCGCCGACCACGTGGCCCAGCGCGACGGCTTGCTCGAGCAGCTCAGCGGTGTCGATCTTCTGGATGGCGTTCTTGCGAGACATCTGCTCTCCCCGGCTCGGTCGGCCTCGATCCCGCTCATCTTGCCACTGTGCCGACCGCGGTGCTCCTCGTGCGAGGATCGCGGGCATGGACGCAATTCTGCACACGAGCGCCGGTGACATCGTCATCGAGCTGCTGCCCGACTACGCCCCCAAGACGGTCCGGAACTTCACCGGGCTCGCGACCGGCTCGGCCACCTGGACCGACGAGCGTACGGGGAAGCCCTCCAACGCGCCGTTCTACGACGGCGTGATCTTCCACCGGGTCATCCCGAACTTCATGATCCAGGGCGGCTGCCCGCTCGGCACCGGGACGGGCGGCCCCGGCTACACCTTCGACGACGAGATCAGCCCCGCCCTCGACTTCACCCAGCCCTACGTGCTGGCGATGGCGAACGCCGGCAAGCGCGGGGGACGCGGCACCAACGGGTCACAGTTCTTCATAACGACGGCGCCCACCACGTGGCTCCAGGGCAAGCACACGATCTTCGGCCGGGTCACGGACCCGGCGAGCCGCGCCGTCGTCGACGCGATCGGCGCCACACCCACGGGCCGAGGCGACCGTCCGATCACCGACGTGGTGATCAAGACGGTCGAGATCCGCGACTGACGCGCGAACACACGAGCGAGAACAGGGATCGATCGAGCACATGAGCGTTCCCGTCCCTGGGCAGACCGGCGACCCCGGAACCGAGGTCCCGGTCTGCCCGCGGCACCCCGACCGGGTCTCCTACGTCCGCTGCCAGCGGTGCGGACGCCCCACGTGCCCCGAGTGCCAGCGCGTGGCCGCCGTCGGCGTCCAATGCGTCGACTGCGTGGCGGAGGCGGCCCGGGCCGTGCCCGCACAACGGTCCGTGCTCGGCGGCCGGGTGCGGGCGGGCGCTCCGGTGGTCACGCTGACCCTCATCGGCACTTGCGTGGCGGTGTTCCTGCTCTCGCGGGTGTTCCCCGGGGTGACGAGCGCGCTGATCTTCGCCCCCGTGATCGGCGAACGCGAGCCCTACCGCTTCCTGACCACGGCGTTCCTCCACGCGAACTTCCTCCACATCGCCGTCAACATGTACGCGCTGTGGATCGTGGGACCGTACCTCGAGCGGATGCTCGGCCGCGCGCGGTACCTCGCGCTCTACCTGCTGAGCGCGCTCGGCGGCTCGGTCGCGGTGCTCCTCCTGGCCCAGCCGGACACCCAGGCCTGGTTCACCCCCGTGGTCGGGGCGTCCGGCGCGGTGTTCGGCGCGTTCGCCGCGATCCTCGTGGTCCTGCGGCGCACAGGGCGGGACGCGACGCAGATCCTCGTCCTGATCGTGATCAACCTGGTGCTGGGCTTCGTAGTCGCGGGCATCTCGTGGCAGGCCCACCTGGGCGGCCTCCTCGCGGGCCTCGTGCTGGGGACCGTCTACGCCTACGCGCCGAAGGCCTCCCGCACCCTGTGGAGCGTGGTCGGCACCGGTGTGGTGACCGCGGCCTTGGTGCTCGCCGCGATGGTGAAGTACGGCGCCTGAGCGGCGCCGTCGTCCACCGGGCTCCTCCGCTGTCCCCAGGGATGTTCACACCTGTGGAGTTACACGGGTGTAGTTCTCCACAGGACAGTCCACACCTGGGGAAACTCCGCCGTCGGGCGGCCGGAACGCCGGCAAGCGTCGCCGGGGCGCACCCTCAGACACCGACGAGCACGGCGTGGTCGCCGACGGCGGCCATCTCCCGCCGCGCGCCGTCGTCCGCGTTCACGCAGAGCAGGCACCCGCCGCGGGCCTCCAACGCACACGCGGCCCGCTCGATCGCCACCGCGGCGGACCGCCCGCGCAGCGTCGCCGCCTCCAGGTCCACCACCACGAGCGAGGCGCTGGCCGAGAGCGCGGTCAGCAGATCACGCAGGCGGCTGCTGGTCCGCCGGTCCAGGAGTCCCGCCGGCCGGACGACGGCGGTCAGCCAACTCGGGTCTCGGCTCTCGACTGCGGCGGGCGGGGCGAGCGGGGCGGCCATGGCTCCTCCTGGGGACGACTGTGGGGGCCGATGCGGCCCCCGATCACGTCTCGACCCTCCGCCCGCTCCCTGGGACGCCGCTGTCGTGCGACTGTGCCGTTCCCGTGCCGTGTGCCCCGGGCGTCGGCAGAGTCCGCCGCGGCACAGGAAGCACACAGGGAACGCCTAGCGTCGACCCAGGGCGTGGAGGGATGCTCCTGTCCATGGTCACCTCACCCGCGCCGCTCGCCTCGCGCACGCCCGAGCCCACGGACGTCCAGCACCTCACCCGCCCGGACGGCTCCCCCCTGCGCGTGCTCGTGGTCGACGACGAGGCGAGCCTGTGCGAGCTGCTCGCCACCGTCCTGCGGTACGAGGGGTGGCAGGTGGAGACGGCGCTCAATGGCCACGCGGCGCTGCGGGTGGCCCGCACGCTCGACCCGGACGTGGTGGTCCTGGACATGATGATGCCGGACCTCGACGGCCTGGCCGTCCTGCGCCGCCTGCGCGCGCACAAGCCGATGGTGCCCGTGCTCTTCCTCACCGCGCGCGACGCCGTCGAGGACCGCGTGGCCGGCCTCACCGCGGGCGGCGACGACTACGTGACCAAGCCGGTCAGCCTGGAGGAGGTGGTCGCGCGGCTGCGGGCGCTGATGCGCCGCTCGGGCGCCGTCGCCGAGCGTCCGGACGCCCGCATCACGGTGGGTGACCTGGTCCTCGACGAGGACTCCCACGAGGTCTGGCGCGCCGGGACCGCCGTCCACCTCACCGCGACCGAGTTCGAGCTCCTCCGCTACCTCATGCGCAACCCGCGCCGCGTCCTGTCCAAGGCCCAGATCCTCGACCGGGTCTGGCAGTACGACTTCGGCGGCCAGGCGAATATCGTGGAGCTCTACATCTCCTACCTGCGGCGCAAGATCGACGCCGGCCGCGAGCCCATGATCCACACCCTCCGGGGCGCTGGCTACATGCTCAAGCCCGCCGCCGGCGCGGGCGCGTGAGCGGTCCCGGCGTGGCGGCGTCGCCGCCGGGGGCGGCGCGTCCCCGGGCGCCCTGGACCATGCGCCGTCGTCTCGTGGTCACGGTGCTCGTCCTGCTGCTCGGAACCGCGCTGGCCCTCGCGCTGACGTCCACGTTGGCGCTGCGGTCCACCCTGGTCGGTCAGCTCGACACCCAGTTGGCCGCCGCGAGCAGCCGCGGCGGGGAGGTCCGGCCCAGCGAGGGGGGCGATCGCGGGAACGACGGCGTCCGCACCCTCCAGGACCCCGGTGACGGCTCGCGCGGTGACGCCGCCCAGCCGCCCCCCTTCCTCGACGTGGCCGGGCAGCGCACCGGGACACTCGGCATGTTCGTGACGGACGGCACCGTCCAGGCGGCCGGGTACCTCGACGACGCCGCGGCGCTGCAGACCCTGGACACCGCCCAGCAGCAGGCGCTCCTGACGGTCCCCGCCGACGGCGAGCCCCGGACGGTCACCGTCCCCGACCTGGGCGACTACCGCGTGGTCGGCGTGACGCAGCCGTCCGGCGAGGTGCTCTACACCGGGTTGTCGATGGCCGAGGCGCAGGCCACCGAGGCGGCCTACCTCGCGATCGAGGCCGTCGTCGTCGTCCTCTGCCTGCTCGCGGCGGGCGCGGTCGCCGCGCTCGTGGTGCGGCGCTCGCTGCGACCGCTCGACCGAATGGCCGCCACCGCCACACGGGTCTCCGAGATGCCGCTTCACCGCGGTGAGGTGACCATCCCCGAACGCCTGGCACCGCAGGACACCGACCCGCGCACCGAGGTGGGGCAGGTGGGCGCGGCGCTGAACCGGATGCTGGGGCACGTGGAGGGTGCGCTCCTGGCGCGCCACGCGTCGGAGACCCAGGTGCGCCAGTTCGTCGCGGACGCCTCGCACGAGCTGCGCACGCCGCTCGCCTCGATCCGGGGGTACTCGGAACTCGTCCGGCGGAGCCCCGAGGAGGTGCCCGAGTCCACGCGTCGCGCGGTGGAACGGGTGGAGTCCGAGGCCATGCGGATGAGCGCGCTGGTGGAGGACCTGCTCCTGCTCGCGCGGCTGGACGCCGGCCGGCCGCTCGCCCGGGAGGATGTGGACCTCGCCGCGCTCGCGGTGGATGCGCTCACCGACGCACACGTCGCGGGACGGGACCACCGCTGGCGCCTGGACGTCCCGGAGGAGGGCGCCGTCGTCGTCGGCGACGCCGCCAGGCTGCACCAGGTCCTGGCGAACCTGCTCGGGAACGCCCGGGTGCACACCCCGCCCGGAACCACCGTGGACCTGCGCGTGGTCCCCGAGCCCGGCGGCGTGCGCCTCGAGGTGCACGACGACGGCCCGGGCATCCCCGGCGACCTCACCCCGGTGCTCTTCCAGAGGTTCAGCCGGGGCGACGGCGCCCGCAACCGTGCCGCGGGCTCCACGGGCCTGGGACTCGCCATCGCGGACGCGGTGGTCGCGGCGCACCACGGCACCTTGACGGTGACGAGTGCCCCGGGTTCGACCACGTTCACAGCCCGGCTGCCCGCGAGTCTCAGCCCCGCCACAGAGCCCGGCTGAACGTAGGCGAGCGCAGAGGGAAGGGAGCGTCGGGTCGGGGCGAGCGGGCGCCCGACCGTGGATGGGCCTGGCCGTCGGGCGAGGAACGAGCCCGACTGGTTGGTCGGCGCCCCGCTCGCCCCGGCCCGACGCGGACCCGAGTTACCGCCAGTTCATCGTCATGCCGAACCCACCCAGGATCAGCCCGAACCCGATCGCCAGGTTCCATGCGTCGATCCCCGGGATGGGGTACTGCGACTGAGAGATGTACGTGACCACCACCCAGGCGAGACCCAGCACCATGAGCGTGAGCATCGTGGGGACCCACCACGTGGGGTTGGTCTTGGGCGCGGTTTCGCGGGGCGGCGGGACGTACGCCGCCTTCTTGCGGCGGTTGCGGGACTCGGGCACGTGGCGTCTCCTCGGCGGGGCTCGCGTCACCAGCGCGG
>JARKOU010000127.1 GCA_029975645.1 Actinomycetales bacterium | reverse complement strand
CGGGCTCCGCGACGACGAAGCCGCCGTCGGCGTCGCGGTTGAGGAGGCGCTCCGCGTGGAGCCGCACGAACGCCTCACGAACCGGGGTGCGCGAGACGCCGAGCATCTCCGCGACGCGCTCCTCGGCGAGGCGCTCGCGGGTGGGGAAGACGCCGAGCAGGACCATCCGGCGCAGCCGGTCGTGGACCAGGTCGCGGCGGGCTCGCCCCGAGGCGGCGAGCTCGGTCGGAGTGAACGCCCAGCGCGCGGGATCCGCCAAGGCCCCGCGCGCCGCGGCGGGGCGCATCCCGGGCACTGTATACAGCCCGGTATCGGACGAGGTATCCATGGCTGGACGCTACGGAGAGCGTGTTTCCACGGACCGCGCCGGGAGTAACGAATGTGTGACCGGGCGGTCTCGATCCGATCTCCCTCTACGCTCCGGGCATGGCGACCACGCGGGTGCTCCTGGTGCACGGGGCGGCCACCACCCCGGCGATCTGGGACCGAATGATCCCCCTCCTGACCGGCGCCGACGGCGGCCTGGAGGTCATCGCGCCGACCCGCCCCTCGAGCGGCGACCTAGCCGCCGAACTCGCCGCCCTCGCGGCCGATGCGCGCGGCGCGGTCCTGGTGGGCGTCAGCGGGGGCGCCACGATCGGCCTGGCCTTCCTCGCCTCCGGCGTCCGGCTCGCGGGTGCCGTGCTGCACGAACCCGCGGTCGGTTCGCTCGTCCCCGGCCTGCTCGACGACGTGGCGGCGGGGTGGGCGGCGGGCGGCGTGACCGGCTTCGGCCGGGCCCTCTACGGACCCACGTGGGAGCCGGGCATGGCGCCCGGGGACCCCGACGCCGTCGCGCGGGACCTCGCGATGTTCCGCCGCTTCGAACCCGAGGCTCCCGCGCCCGGCCAGGGGCCCGCGATCGTCACGGTCGGCGGGGACTCACCCGCGCCGCGGCACGAGGCCGCACGGGTCCTCGCCGAGCGGTTCGGCCTGCGGACGCGCGTGCTCGACGGCGCGGGGCACTTCGTGCAGCACGACGCCCCGCAGGCGCTGACGGACGTGGTGCTCGACGTCGTCCGCCAGGTCCGGGCCGTCCGCGGGGTCCGGGCCGTCCGCCGGGTCCAGGCGGAGCGCTGACGCGACTGCGGACCGAGGCGGGCGCGTCGCTCAGGACGCGATGAGCCCGAGCGCGCGCACGGCGTCGCGCTCCTCGGCCAGTTCCGCGACCGAGCGGTCGATCCGCTCCCGGGAGAAGGAGTCGATGCTGAGGTCCGGCACGATCTCCCACGACCCGCCGCGGGAGACAACGGGGAAGGAGGAGATGAGCCCTTCCGGGACGCCGTACTCCCCGCGCGAGACCACCGCGGCGGAGGTCCAGTCGCCCTCCGGCGTGCCGTTCACCCAGTCGAAGACGTGGTCGACGGCGGCGTTGGCCGCCGAGGCCGCCGACGACGCCCCGCGGGCCTCGATGATCGCGGCCCCGCGCTTGGCGACCGTCGGGATGAAGGTGTCGCGCAGCCAGGCGTCGTCGCCCACCACCTCGGGGGCCGGGCGGCCCTCGATGAGGGCGTGCGACACGTCCGGGTACTGCGTCGCGGAGTGGTTGCCCCAGATCGCGACGCGGCGGATGTCGTCGATCGCCGCGCCCGTGCGCGCGGCGAGCTGGCTCAGGGCCCGGTTATGGTCCAGACGGGTCATCGCGGTGAACCGCTCCGCGGGGACGTCCGGGGCGTGCGCGGCTGCGATCAGGGCGTTCGTGTTCGCCGGATTGCCGACCACGAGCACGCGCACGTCGTCGGCCGCGACGGCGTTGATCGCCTCACCTTGCGGACCGAAGATGCCGCCGTTCGCCGCCAGCAGGTCCGAACGCTCCATGCCCGCCCCCCGCGGGCGCGCGCCGACGAGCAGGGCGACGTTCGTGCCGTCGAACGCCCGCCGAGGCCGGTCGGTGATGTCCACGCCGGCGAGGAGCGGGAACGCGCAGTCCGCGAGTTCCATCGCCGTTCCCTCGGCAGCCTTCAGCCCGTGGGGGATCTCGAGGAGGCGCAGGCTGACCCGGACGTCGGGTCCGAGCAGCTGGCCCGAGGCGATCCGGAAGAGAAGGGCGTAGCCGATCTGGCCGGCGGCCCCGGTCACGGTCACGACGACGGGCGGGCGCGTCATTGAGGTCCTCTCGGTGGGACGGGTCGACGCGTGAGGCGTCGGATCTCTCGGGCGGGACGTCTCAGGCGAGCGCGGCGGCGAGGTTCTCGTCGAGCGCGGCGAGGAACGCCTCGGTGGTGAGCCACGGCTGGTCCGGCCCGATGAGCAGAGCCAGGTCCTTGGTCATCTTGCCGCCCTCGACCGTCTCGATCACCACGCGCTCGAGAGTCTCGGCGAAACCGGTCACCTCCGGCGTGCCGTCGAGCTTGCCACGGTGCTTGAGGCCGCCCGTCCAGGCGAAGATCGAGGCGATGGGGTTGGTCGACGTCGGCTTGCCCGCCTGGTGCTGGCGGTAGTGGCGCGTGACGGTGCCGTGCGCGGCCTCCGCCTCGACGGTCTTTCCGTCGGGCGTCATCAGCACCGACGTCATCAGGCCGAGCGAGCCGAAGCCCTGCGCCACCGTGTCCGACTGCACGTCGCCGTCGTAGTTCTTGCACGCCCAGACGTAGCCGCCCTCCCACTTCATCGCGGCGGCGACCATGTCGTCGATCAGGCGGTGCTCGTAGGTGAGGCCGGCGGCAGCGAACTGATCCTTGTACTCCGCCTCGAAGACGTCGGCGAAGATGTCCTTGAACGCGCCGTCGTAGGCCTTGAGGATCGTGTTCTTGGTCGAGAGGTAGACCGGGTAGCCGCGCTGGAGGCCGTACGCGAACGAGGCCCGCGCGAAGTCCCGGATCGAGGCGTTGAAGTTGTACATCCCCATGGCCACGCCGCCGCCCTCGGGGTAGTGCACCACCCGGTGCTGGATCGGCTCCGAGCCGTCCTCCGGAGTGAAGGTGATCGTGAGGGTGCCGGCGCCGGGGACCTTGAAGTTGGTGGCGCGGTACTGGTCGCCGAAGGCGTGACGGCCGATGACGATCGGCTTGGTCCAGCCCGGCACGAGCCGCGGGATGTTGCTGATGATGATCGGCTCGCGGAAGACGACACCGCCCAGGATGTTGCGGATGGTCCCGTTCGGCGAGAGCCACATCTTCTTCAGGCCGAACTCCTGGACCCGGGCCTCGTCCGGCGTGATCGTCGCGCACTTGACGCCGACGCCGTGCTCCTTGATGGCGTGGGCGGCGTCGATCGTCACCTGGTCGTCGGTGGCGTCGCGGTTCTCGATCGAGAGGTCGTAGTACCGCAGGTCGATGTCGAGGTACGGGTGGATCAGGCGCTCCTTGATGAACGCCCAGATGATCCGCGTCATCTCGTCGCCGTCGAGCTCGACGACCGGACCGGCGACCTTGATCTTCGCCATGCGACCCTCCTCCCGCCCCGCGGGGGGACGACGTTCCGGCTCCCGCGCGCTCCTCGGCGCACAGCGAGAAGGCTAACGGGTTCCCTGGGGAGGGCTGCACGCCCGGGGGGCGGACGGATGCCCCAGCCAGAAGACCGGCTCCCCTACCGTCGACCGTCGACGACGCGGCGCGTCGACGCGTGGCCACCCGCAGCCGGAGCGGAGCGTGCGACGCTCGTGGAGAAGCCGGCGAGACGGAGGAAGCCGATGAGCATTCCCACCCCGGGCGTCGACGTGCAGCGCAACGCGGCACAGTCCGACGCCGATGCGCGCGACCGCATCGCTGAAACCGCGGACCTCCCCGACGCGCAAGGACCCGCTGACACGACGACCACGCGGGCACCGAGCACGCGCGTCTACTCCCTCGACGCCCTCCGCGGCCTCGCGATCGCCTTGATGATCTTCGTCAACTGGCAGGGCAACGAGGCGATGACCGACCAGCTCGAGCACGTGGAGTGGGACGGCTTGCGGATCGCCGACCTCGCCTACCCCACCTTCATGGTCGCGATCGGGGTGTCCATGCCGTTCGCGAGGCGCACGGGCTGGCGCCACGCGTGGGGCCGGGCGATCATGCTCTATCTCATCGGCTCGGCGCTGGTCTCGTTCAAGTTCGGCACACCCTTCGCGCTCACTCCGGGCGTCCTGCAGATGGCAGGGATGGCGTACCTCATTGCGTGGTACGTGCTCCTCCTCCCGCGCAAGGCACAGGCCCCGGTCATGGCCGGCCTGCTGGCGCTGACCGGCGCCGCCTACCTCTGGCTCGAGCGACCCGGCGTCGTCCCCGGATCGTTCGAACCGGGGACGACCATCGGCGAGTGGTTCGACACCTGGCTCGGCATGTGGCCCCACAACGAGAATCCACACGCCTGGATCCCGGCGGCCGCGTCGGTGTTCGTGGGCGTTCTCGCCGGTCGGATCTGCCAGGACCACACAGGGTGGGCGCGCCGAGGCCGCCTTGCCGCCCTCGGCGCCGGGCTGCTCGTCTCCGGTGCGCTCGTCGCGCTCGTGATCCCGGTGATCAAGGTGCTCTGGACCCCGAGTTTCGTCCTCGTCACCGGCGGCATCGCCATCCTGGTCCTGGTGGTCCTGGACGCGCTCATCCCGCCTCGGTCGAAGGGCGGTCCGCTGAGACCGCTGGTTCTGGTCGGCGGTCATCCCCTCGTCGTCTACGCGTTCACAGAGACCCTCGTGGGCTGGCTCCTGAGCGTCTGGTACTGGCCCTCGGTCGAGCCCGGCCTCGTCGAGGAGCACGGCGCGCTCTTCGCGGCGGTGGCCTTCCCGCTCGGCGCTTTCGCAGCCGGGGTGCTGCTCGCGTGGGGCATGGAGCGTGCGAACATCCATATCCGCGTCTAGTCGGGCCCGAATCGGGACGTCGGTTGGCACCCGGCGACCGCGGGATGACACGATCGGCCCACATGCCCGACACGCTGACAGGAATGACTATGTCCCAGCATGCCCCCGGCGCCGCCCCCGGCGACCTTCTCGAACCTTACGCCGCCTCTACCGACGCCGAACCCATCACCGCTGACTACGAGTACGGCATCTTCGCCAGGCTCGGCGCCGAGGTCTTCGGCACCTTCGTCCTCGTCCTCGCGGGCGTCGGCACAGCGATCTACGCCGGTGTGAGCGGCGTGGGTGGCGGACTCCTCGCCGTCGCCCTCGCCTTCGGCATCGCCGTGATCGCGGGCGCCGTCACGGTCGGCCACATCTCCGGCGGCCACTTCAACCCCGCCGTGACCCTGGGCGCCGCGATCGCCGGCCGCGTGCCGTGGTCCGCCGTCGTTCCCTACTGGCTCGCACAACTCGTGGGCGGCGCGCTTGCCGCCGCGGTCCTCTTCATCGTGACTGCTGATCTCGAAGCCCTCGCCGGCAACGAGCGGTCGTTCTTCTCCGGCACGTCCAACGGCTTCGGCGAGCACGCCCCGATCGCCGCGGCGGCCGGCTCGGGCTTCGGCCTCATGGGCGCGCTCGTCATCGAGATCGCCGTCACCGCGGTGTTCGTGACCGTCATCCTCGGCGCCACGAGCGAGCGGGCCCCCAAGGAGCTCGCCCCGATCGCGATCGGCCTCACGCTCACCGCGATGATCCTGGTGGCCGCCCCCGTCACCAATGCGTCGGTGAACCCCGCCCGCTCGACCGCGACGGCGATCTTCTCCGAGCCATGGGCTCTGCAGCAGCTCTGGGTCTTCTGGGTGGGCCCGCTCGTGGGCGCCGCGATCGCCGGTGCCATCGCGTTCGTCATCTTCGCCCCGCGCGTCACTGTGGTGGACGAGGTCATCACGCTCGACGACCTCGGCCCGGCCGGCGACGCGTCCGGCGACATCACCGCCTCGACCGCCCCGGAGGCGAGCACCGAGCCGGGCGCCGAGTCCGGCACCGAGTCCGGCGACACTGCAGGCCCGAAGGCCTGACGCCCCCCGACCCGCGAACGCGGGGTTGTTCGGCCCATGCAC
>JARKOU010000114.1 GCA_029975645.1 Actinomycetales bacterium | reverse complement strand
GAGGTCGAGGAATCCTCGACCTCACGAGCGAGAACCCTCGACCTCAGCGAGAAGGGGGGAGGCAGCGCCTCAGCAGACGGTGCCGTCCTGGGGGACGTCTCCTCGTAGCAGGTAGACGTCGACGGCGTCCTGGACGCACTCGTTGGAGCGCCCGTACGCCGTGTGGCCTTCGCCCTGGTAGGTGAGCAACACACCGGAGTCCAGCTGGCCCGCCAGCGACTGCGCCCAGGCGTAGGGCGTGGCCGGGTCACCGGTGGTGCCGATCACGAGGATCGGGGCCGCGCCGTCCGCCGAGACCGGTGCCGGCTTGCCGGTCGCGGGGACCGGCCACTCGTCGCAGGAGATCTCGCCGTAGGCGAGGAACTGCCCGAAGGTCGGCGAGACGGTGCGCAGCCGCTCGGCCTCGACATCCATCGCGGCGGGATCCGCGTTCACGGGGTAGTCGAGGCAGGAGACCGCGGTGATCGCCTCCCACGAGTTGTTGCTGTAGACGCCCTCCGGCTCGCGGTCCGCCGAGAGGTCCGCCAGGTAGAGCAACTGCGACCCGTCCTGGTTCTGCATGGCAGCTGTCAGGGCCTGGGTGAGGATCGGCCAGTACGCGTCCGAGTAGAGCGGCAGCAGGATGCCGCTCAGGGCGAGGGACTGCGTGAGCGGGCGGTCCGCCGTCGTCGTCTGCAGTGGTGACCCGGCGAGCAACTCGAGGAAGCGCTGGACCTGGCCCACGCCCGTGTCGACGTCGGTGGTCAGGGGGCAGTCCGGGCCGGCCTGGCACGAGGCGACGTAGGAGCGCAGCGCCGTTTCGAACGCCTCCGCCTGGCCGTAGACCACGTCCGCGTACCCGAGCGCCGGGTCCATCGCGCCGTCGAGCACCAACCGGCCCACGCGCTCGGGGAACCGCTCGGCGTAGTCCGCGCCGATCGCCGTGCCGTAGGAGAAGCCGAGGTAGTCGAGTTTCGCGTCGCCGAGAACGGTTCGCAGGATGTCGAGGTCCCGCACCACGCTGGCCGTGTCGACGAACCCGAGCAACTCGCCCGTCTTCTCCTCGCACGCCGTCGCGGTCTTCTGCCAGAAGGCGCGCAGAGCGTCGCGCCCCTCGGGCGTGGTGGTATCGATGACGGCCGCGCGGGCGGCGTCGAGCTCGGGATCGGAGAGGCACTCGACCGGCTGGGACTCCCCGACTCCGCGGGGGTCGAATCCGACGACGTCGTACGCCCCCAGCACGGCCGGGCTGAAGACCACGTTCACCGAGTCCATGAAGGCGACGCCGGAGCCACCCGGGCCGCCCGGGTTGGTCACGAGCGAGCCGATGCGACGCTCCGGGTCTGCAGCGGGGAGGCGCTTCACCGCGAGCGTGATCGTGGCGCCGGTGGGATCGCCGTAGTCCATCGGGACCTCGACGCGGGCGCACTCGTAGGCCTCACCGCAGGGAGCCCACTCGACCTCCTGCTCGTAGAAGCGGCGGAGGTCCTTGGGGACGTCGCCGACCACGGGCAGCGCCTCGACGCTGGGAGATGCCGTTGGCTGGGCAACCGGACCGCCCGAGCCCCGCGCGACCCAGACGACACCGCCGAGGATCACCACCACGGCCACCAGGGCGGACACGACCACGCGGCGGGGGGAGAGCACCTCACCAGTTTACCTCCGGCCCAGATCCGGCCGAAGGCGGGGCTTCCTGCCCCAGCGGGTCGGATGGGCGGATGAACTGCACGTTCGGTAGAGGCGGGGCGGGGATCAGCCCTGTGGCCGCAGCGCCACGATCATCGCCTCCACGGCGAGCAGTGGTGCGACGTTGCTCCCCAACCGGGTGCGCGCCTCGCCGATCGCGTCCATCCGGCGGATGGTCTGCTCGGGGGTGGAGACCTCCGCGAGGGTCCGGATGTCGTCCGCCATCTCGCCGTTCACCAGGGCGACGTCCGCGCCGAGCTGCACCACGAGCACGTCTCGGTAGAGGGAGAGCAGGTCCACCATCGCGCGGTCGAGCACATCCCGCAGCGCCCGGGTGGCCCGCCGCTTCTGGTCCTCCTCGAGCACGCGGACCTGAGCCCGCAAGGCGGGCGGGAGCGCGCCGGAGGCGTCGGCGCCGAGAGTGCGCAGGAGCGCGGACCGCTCGGCCGCGTCGCGCTCCTCGGTGGCCGCCTTGGACTCTGCAGTCGCCACCTCGATGAGGTCGGCCGCGGCGAAGACCGCGTCGCCCACGCTGCGGACGGCGGTCGCGATCCGCAGGACCTGGGCCCGACGGCTGCGGGCGCCGTCGTCGACCGCCAGGCGCCGCGCCATCCCGACGTGCGACTGCGCCGCCCGCGCGGCCGCGAGCGCGGCCTGCGGTTCCACGCCGTGCCGCCGGACCAGGAGGTCCGCGACGGCCTCGGCGGCCGGGACGCGCAGGGCGACCCCGCGGCAGCGCGACCGGATGGTCACCACCACGTCCATGGGGCTGGGCGCGCAGAGCAGCCACACGGTGCGGGGCGGCGGCTCCTCCAGTGCCTTGAGCAGGGCGTTCGACGTGCGCTCGATCATGCGGTCCGCGTCCTCCACGATGATCACCCGCCAGCGCCCGCCCGCCGGCGCGCGCTGGGCGAGGCCGACCAGGGCGCGGGCCTCGTCGATGGTGATGAATACCTTCTCCGTGGCGACCACCGTGACGTCCGCGTGCGTGCCGCCGAGCGCCGTCGTGCAGCCGTGGCAGACGCCGCAGCCGGGCTCGCCGCCGGACTCCGGCGCGGTGCACTGGAGCGCGGCGGCGAACGCGCGGGCGGCCACCGAGCGCCCGGAGCCGGGCGGGCCGGTGATCAACCAGGCGTGGGTCATGGCGGTGGGGTTGGTGGCGGCCTCGCGCAGGACCGCGACGGCGGCCTCCTGGCCGACCACCTCGTCCCAGACGCTCACCGCCGCCCACCCCCGCCCGCCTTCCCCGCCGAACGCGGGGTTAGTCGGGTCATGGCGCCCGTTGAGCCGAGTAACCCCCGCGTTCGGGGGAGGGAGGGGAGCCGAGAGCAGGGGGGACAGGCGGGCGATGATCGCCGCGGTGAGCACGTCGCGGGGGCGGGTGGCGTCGAGGACCAGCCACCGCGCAGGATCCGCCGCGGCCCGGTCGCGGAAGGCCTGCCGGGTCCGGGCGTGGAAGTCGGCGCCCGCGCGTTCGAGCCGGTCGGGCGCGCCGGTCAGGCGACCGAGCCCGACGGCGGGCGGCAGGTCGAGGAGCACCGTGAGAGCGGGGAGCAGCCCGCCGGTGGCCCAGAGGGAGAGGCGCTCGACGTCCGCCGGGTCCAGCGCCCGCCCGCCCGCCTGGTAGGCGACCGAGGAGTCCAGGTACCGGTCCGTGAGGACGACGGCGCCGCGCGCCAGGGCGGGGCGGATGAGCGTGGCGACGTGGTGGGCGCGGTCGGTCGCGTAGATGAGCGCCTCGGTGCGGGGGTCGAGGTCCTCGCCGTGGAGCACGGCTTCCCGCAGCGTGCGGCCCAGGGCGGTGCCGCCCGGCTCGCGCGTGGTGACCACCTCGCGGCCGGTGGTCTCGGCGACCCACGCGGCGACCCGGACCAGTTGAGTGGACTTCCCCGCGCCGTCGCCCCCCTCGAAGGAGACGAACACCCCGGGTAGGCCGTCAGACGAGGAGGCGGCCGCCGCCGAGAGATCCAGCGTCGCTGTGCCTGACGCCGTCGAACGGTCGAGCGGCACGGTGCCAGACGCCGTCGGGAGAGCGGCGCTCGAGGACGGGCGCGCCGTCGTCGGCGGCTCCGGTACCCCTCGCGAACTCACGCGGCACACCGTACCCGCGCCCACGGACAGCCCGCCCGGCCCGTCCCCAGGGCCCAGGCCCCAACCCGTCGAACGCGGGGTTGTTCGGCCCATTCGGCCGCTTGGGCCGACTAACCCCGCGTTCGCGTTCGCGCTCGCGCTCGCGCTGTGAGGCCTACTCGCCGGGGTAGACCACGCCGATCTGGGCGCGGGCGTCGTCCATGATCTCCATGACGTCCAGGGTGTCCTGCCAGGAGCGCAGGTCGGACTGCACCTCACCCTGCGCCACGCAGCGCGCCACCTCGGCGATCTGGTACTGGAACCCGCCGGGCACGCGCCCGTCGTAGGACCAGGACGTGCCGTCCAGGCGGGTGATGCGGAACCGGGAGGGCGCGTAGAACGTGCGGGCGATCTCGATGCGGCCCTCCGTTCCGGCGATCCAGGCGGCGCACGGCGTCGGCGCCCACAGCGTCGTGTCCAGCACGGCCTGCACGTTCTCGGGGTAGGACATGATCAACGAGGCGTGACCGTCCACGTTCGTCTCCGTCAGCTGCCCCACCGCCGTCACCTTGTCCGGCTTGCCGAGCATGAAGTGCGCGAACGAGATCGGGTAGACGCCCAGGTCGAGGAGCGCGCCACCGGCGAGGTCCGGGTTGAGGAGGCGGTGCTCGGGCCCGAAGTTGAGCATCTGGCCGTGGTCCGCCCAGAGGCCGACGACGTCGCCCACCACCCCGCGCTCCAGCGCCTCCTTCACCTCGATCATGTGCGGGAGGAAGCGCGACCACATCGCCTCCATGAGGAACACGCCCGCGTCCGAGGCTGCGTCGATCAACTCGCGCGCCTCCGCGGCATTGCGCGTGAGCGGCTTCTCCACCAGCACGGACTTGCCCGCCTCGAGCGCGAGCAGGGCGCCGGTTCGGTGCTCGCTGTGCGGGGTGGCGACGTAGACGGCGTCGACCTCGGGGTCCTCCACCAGAGCGCGGTAGTCCCCGTAGGCATGGTCGATGCCGTACTCGTGGGCGAAGGCGCCGGCGCGCGCGGCGTTGCGCGAGCCCACGGCGGTGATCACCTGGTTCGTGTGGGCGAGAGCCTCGCGCGCGAAGCGGTGCGCGATCTTGCCGGGTCCGAGGATGCCCCATCGCAGGGGCGGGGCGTCACGTGGGTCCTCGATGGCTGCCATTCGTTCAGGCTAGGCGGTTCCGCGGGGGCCCGACGGGGTGACAGCATCCCGACATGGACCTGCCCGTCATGCCTCCCGTCCCGCCCATGCTGGCGCGCTCCGTGCGAGGCGTGCCCGCGCCGTCGTCGGTGGCTGGCGGGCTGTCCTACGAGCCCAAGTGGGACGGCTTCCGCACGATCGTGTTCCGCGACGGCGACGAGGTGCTCCTCGCCAGCCGCAACCTCCGCCCGATGACGCGCTACTTCCCCGAGGTGGTGGCGTCCGTGCTGCGCGAACTCCCGGCGCGGTGCGTGGTGGACGGGGAGATCGTGGTCGCGCGCGGCGGACGGCTCGACTTCGAGGCGCTCCAGCAGCGCATCCATCCCGCGGACTCGCGCGTACGGCTCCTGGCCGCGGAGACCCCCGCCACGCTCGTGGTGTTCGACCTCCTCGCGCTCGACGACCTCGACGTCCGCGCGGTCCCCCAGGCCGAGCGGCGCGCCGCGCTCGAGGGGCTCGGGCTCGACGGCCCTGGCGCGTTCCTCACTCCCGCCACGCGCGACGCCACGGTCGCCACCGACTGGTTCGAGACGTTCGAGGGGGCCGGGCTGGACGGGGTCGTTGCCAAGCCGCTCGCCGCGCCGTACGCACCCGGCCAGCGCACGATGCTCAAGGTCAAGCACGAGCGCACCGCGGACTGCGTCCTGGCCGGGTACCGCCTGCACAAGGAGTCGACGCCGGACCGACCGCTGGTCGGCTCGCTTCTGCTCGGGCTGTACGACGGCGCAGGTCAGTTGCAGTCCGTGGGCGTCGCGGCGTCGTTCCCGACGGCGCGGCGGGCGGCGCTCATCGGGGAACTCGCGGGGCTGGTCACTGACTCCCCCGACCATCCCTGGGCCGACTGGCGGGACCCCGCGCTGGCGGAGGCCGGCGCGGCCGGGGAGCGTCGGCCGGGCGCGGTGTCCCGGTGGAACGCGGGGAAGGACCTCTCGTTCGTGCCGCTGCGCCCCGAGCGCGTGGTCGAGGTGGCCTACGACCACATGGAGGGCACCCGCTTCCGCCACACCACGCAGTTCCGGCGCTGGCGGGCCGACCGGGATCCGGCGTCGTGCACCTATGACCAACTCGAGGAGCCCGTGGGGTACCACCTGGCCACGATCTTGCCCGGAGCGCCGGGGTCGACGTCGGCGGGGTAGTCGGTTCGGCGGCCCGCTGCCGCCCAGGTAGTCGGTTCCGCGGGCCGCCGCCGCCAAGGTAGGCGGTTCGGCGCGGACCGCTGCCGCCCAGGTAGTCGGTTGGACGCGAGGTAGTCGCTTCAGACCGACTACATGGCGCCGAAGCGACTACCTCGCCTGCGCCGGCAGCCCCGCCGACGCCGACGCCGACGCCGACCCCGCTACCTCGCCGCCAGTCAGCCCAGCGCGTCGGCCAGAACCGCACGCGGCAGCCCGTGCGCCGCTGCCACCCCCGGGCACACGACGTCGCCCGCCACCACGTTGAGCCCGAGCGCCAGCGCCGGGTCGCGCCGCATCGCCGCCTCCCACCCGAGGTCCGCGAGCGCGAGCGCGTACGGCAGGGTCGCACTGGTCAGCGCATATGTGCTGGTCCGGGGCACGGCGCCGGGCATGTTGGCGACGCAGTAGAAGGTGGAGCCGTGAACCCGGTAGGTCGGCTCGGCGTGCGTCGTCGGCCGGGAGTCCTCGAAGCACCCGCCCTGGTCGATCGAGACGTCCACCAGCACGCTGCCCGGCCGCATCCGCGCGACCAAGTCGTTCGTGACGAGTGTCGGCGCCTTCGCCCCCGGCACGAGCACCGCTCCGATCACCAGGTCCGCGCCGAGCACCGCCTCCTCGATCGCGAGCCCACTGGACGCCACGGTGCGGCAGCACCCGCCGAACAAGTCGTCCAGGGCGCGCAGGCGCGGCAGCCCCCGGTTGAGGACCGTGACGTCCGCGCGCATCCCGACGGCGATCGCAGCTGCGCTCGCGCCCACCACGCCCGCGCCCAGCACCACCACCGACGCCGGCCGCACCCCCGGCACTCCGCCGAGCAGCACGCCCCGCCCCTCCTGCGGTCGCATGAGGTAGTGCGCTCCCACCTGGGTCGCGAGGCGCCCGGCAACCTCGCTCATCGGCGCGAGCAGCGGCAGCGAGCCGTCCGCCAGTTCCACGGTCTCGTACCCGATCGCCGTCGTCCGCGTCCGGCGCAGCTCCTCGGTGAGGCCGCGGTCGGCGGCCAGGTGCAGGTACGTGAAGAGCACCAGGCCCTCGCGCAGGTGGCGGTACTCAGGCGCGATCGGCTCCTTCACCTTGAGCACCAGGTCCGCGCCCCACGCCTCCTCGGCGGAGCGGACGACGACGGCGCCCGCCGCCTCGTAGTCCGCGTCGCCGATCGCGGAGCCAAGGCCCGCGCCCGACTCCACCAGCAGCCGGTGCCCGCGCCGGACCAACTCGTGAACCCCGGCCGGCGTGATGGCCACCCGGTACTCGTTGTTCTTGACCTCGCGCGGCACGCCGATGGTCGTCGTCATCCCGCCACCTCCTAGCTCGCTCGGCGCGACCCCCTCCCGAGCCGGCGGGTGTGCCGCGGCCCGACGCGGGCGCCGTCGTCGGCCACCCGCGCCGGACCCGGCGCCGTCAGCGCAGGAAGGTCTTCACCCAGTCCAGGCTCCACGTGCGGTCCATCCGGAACACACCGCCGGTCCCTCCGCACGTTCCGTTCATACCGAACGACGTCACCCCGGCGACCACGTTCGAGGAACCGAGGAAGTTCGGCCCGCCCGAATCGCCGAAGCAGGTGCCGCCCGTGTTCGTGTTGTTGGACAGGATGAGCGAGGTGGGGCCCGTCATACCGGTGTTGATCTGATTCAACTTGGGGTAGGCGACCATGCGGATCTTGTCGGCCTGGTCCTTCCACGACGCCGCGTCCGGGAACGCCTTCTGCAGCCCGTACCCGACCGCCGTGAACGTGACGTCCTTCTGGCCTCGCTGCGGGGTGAGCGCGTCGAGCTGGTTCAGCCGCGGCAGGGCGCCGTAGGCGGACATCCGGACCGGCTTGCTCAGGAGGACGACGCCGACGTCGCGCACGGAGAAGGCGTTCGGGTCGTACTCGGGGTGGGTGACGGGCGTGCCGCCGACCTCACCGGCGTAGGGGTAGCCGTTGGTGGGGATCCCGGACTGGACGTCGGCGGTGAACCAGATCTCGACGTGGTCCGCGCCGTACGTGCAGTGGCCCGCCGTGAGGAACACCTTCGGGGCGATCAGGGTGCCGCTGCAGCGCCACTGGGGGACGCCGTCGACGCTCGCGACCATGAGACCGACGTACGGGTGCCCGTTCCCGTCCGGGGCGCCGTCGGTCACGGCCGAGGCCGGGACGGCGGCGCCGAGAGCGAGCGCAAGGGCGGTCGCCGCAAGCGCGACGACGGCGCGGAACCTGGTGAGCATGCGCATGGGGCCTCCTGGGTCCTTCGGTTCGGCCGCGCCCGGGCGCAAGGGCTGCGTCGTCGCAGGTGGGCCGACGTGGGCACCCTACGCACCGCGGGATGTCCCAACTCGGGTCGGTGGTCCCGGCGCGCCCTTCGGCGCCGTCGAGATCTGCGATCTGGGGCGTGCGGGCGGGCCGCGACGCCCGGAAACGTCGATCTGGACCTCGGCGGGTCCGACATACTCGCTGGCGTGGACGGCACCTACACCACCGACGACGGCGTCGAGATCGCCTACACGCGCTGGGCGGGTGGCTCCGATCTACCTCCGGTGGTACTGCACCACGGCTTCACCGGGGACGCCGAGCGTGACTGGGTGGACACGGGTGTGGTGGCGGGGCTCCTGGCCACCGGGCGGACCGTCGTCGCCCCGGACGCGCGCGGGCACGGCCGCTCCGGGAAGCCTCACCGCGACGACGCGTACGGCGAGGCCCGGATGTCGCTCGATCTGAGCGGGCTCATCGACGCGCTCGGCGTGCCGGAGATCGACCTGCTCGGGTTCTCGATGGGGGCGGTGGTCTCGCTGATCGCGGCCACGCGTGAGCCGCGCATCCGCCGGCTCGTGGTGGTGGGCGTCGGGGCGCGGGCGGCGGAACTCGGCGGCGTCGACCGCGAGGCCCTGCCCACCGACGTCCTGGCCGCAGCGCTGCTCGCCGGGCCGGGCGCCGTCGTCGACCCTCGCGCGCAGATGTTCGTGGACGGACTGGCGGGGCGCGACGTCGACCGCGTGGCCCTTGCGCTGCAGGCGCGCTCGGCGCACGCCGAGCCGATCCCGCTCGACCGGATCGCAGTCCCCACGCTGGTGATCGCCGGCGACGTCGACCCGTTCGCCCGGCGGCCCGAGGTCCTCGCCGCCGCGATTCCCGGCGCGCGGCTCGAGGTGGTCGACGGCGACCACGGCGGCTGCATCACCAACCCGCGGTTCCTGGAACTGGTCCGGGACTTCTTGGGCGGGTAGCGGTTGTCGGTCGAGATGTGCGTTGTGGGGCGTCCCGACCTGGCCCCACGCCCGAAAGCGTAGATCTCGACCGAGCTCAGCCCGGGCGCCGGTCCACATCCCGGCTCGGCTGGACCCGCTTCGGCTCGCCCGGCATCTTCGGGGTGCGTGCGGTGAGCGCGATGTGCGAATGGCGGAATCCCGCGGTTTCACGGGTGCGCCAAGGGTGCGTTATGGGCGATGTTATCGGGCGAGATGACGGAGACTCACCGTGGGCACGTCATCGTCAGACCGTGGCACCTTCGCCCGCCAAGATCCGCGCGAGCATGCGTGTCGATCGGCGCCGAAGCAACGGATCCAGCCGCCTGCCACAAGCGGGCCCTGCAAAGGCGAAACCCCGGCGATGTGGCTGGGCCAGGGATCGTTCCGGGGTGTTCGTGCCCAAGCCTACCCAGGCGTTCGACCCCAGGGTTCGGCGAGTCTGACCTCGGAGAAGGCTCGGACTCAGGGCCGATCAGACCGCGGCTCGCTCGCCTTC
The DNA here is from genome assembly GCA_029975645.1 of Actinomycetales bacterium. Taxonomy (GTDB): domain Bacteria; phylum Actinomycetota; class Actinomycetes; order Actinomycetales; family JAHECE01; genus JAHECE01. Next base: position 222 of record JARKOU010000114.1, on the reverse strand, counting down.
GAAGTAGCGCGAATGGGTGTGGCGAACGGTCTCTATCGAGTCACTGGCCAACGAGACGATCTCCCAGTCGAGGTCCGTGGGTTCAGCCTCGAGCTGCAGCCGCAGCTTCAGGGCGGCGCGATGGCCGTCGGGTCCAAGGAACTGGGTGACCCGGACCTCTCTGGTTCGCCGGTTGTACTCGACGACGAAGCCGCTCATCGTGCCCTCCTCTCGACGGCCAGA
>JARKOU010000113.1 GCA_029975645.1 Actinomycetales bacterium | reverse complement strand
GATACGCACCCGCCCCGCGCGCACACACCCGCCTTCGCAGGCGGCGGACGGGGCGAGAGGGGTGAGCGGGGCGAGAGGTGTGAGGAAGGGTGACAGACGTGATCAGGGGTAGGACCCGGGCAGAGAGCTGAGAGGGGTGGCAGAACCGCCGCGACCCGGCTGCCTACCGCACCCGCTTGAACGGCGAGTAGCCCCCGGGCGGGTTCACCACGGGCGCGAGGACCACGCACCCGTGCGGCGGGAGGTCGACGTCGAGCAGGCCCATCCGCACCTTGAGGTCCGGCGCCTGGCCGAGGAGGTCGACCATCGGCGCGGAGTCCATCAACTTGGAGTCGGGTACCAGGACGGTCTCCACCACCCGCTCCCCGCTCGGGTTCGCGAGGACCACCACCATGTCCGCTGCCCGGTCGGTGTGCCGCTCGAAGCCGATGAGGCGGTCCGTCTCGAGCCAGCGCACGTCTCCCACCCGCAGCGCCCGGTGCTCCCGCCGCAGGGCGACCAGGCGCCGGGTGAGTGCGAGCCACGGGTTGTCGTCCGTCGCGAGGTCCCACCGCATCGGTGCCCGCATCTCGGGGTCGGCGCCGCCGGTCATGCCGAGTTCCGAGCCGTAGTAGACGTTGGGCGAGCCCGGCAGCGTGAACTGCAGGGCCATCGCGAGCCGGCGAGCGGCGCCGTCGGGCACCGCGTGCGCGAGGCGGGGCGTGTCGTGGTTGTCGAGGAAGAGCCAGGACTTCAGCATGTGCTCGGGGTCGGCGTCGGCGTACGTGCGGGCCAGGATGCGCTGGCCGTGCGCGGAGCCGATGCGGCCCGCGGCGATGTCCACCAGTACGTGGCGCAGGCTCCAGTGCAGGATCCCGTCGAGCGAGGGGAACCACTCGGCGGCGTACGAGGCGATCTCGCCGAGCACCAGCGAACCGGGGCGCTCCGCGTGGGCCGCGAGGGTGAGTTCCTCGAGGTACCGGAAGCCCAGGTCGAAGGCGACGTCGAGCCGCCAGCCGTCGACGCCGTCGCGCAGGTAGCCGCGCACGATCGAATCGCGCCCGCCGTAGAGGTAGTCCCGGACGTCCGGGTTCTCCAGCACGAGTTCCGGCAGGTTCTCTGCCAGCGCCCACGCACGGACGCCACCGGCGTACCGCTCGTCGAAGTCGAACCAGCCGCGGTACGGGCTCTCCGGGTCCGACGCCGCGGACCGGAAGACCTCGTTGTTCCGGCCGAGGTGGTTGAAGACGCCGTCGAGCACCAGGCGCATCCCCCGGCCGTGGAGGTCGTCCGCCAGCGCGGCGACGTCGGCCCGGGAGCCGAGTTCCGGCGCCACCGCGGCGTAGTCGAGGGCGTCATAGCCGTGGTTCGTGTAGGACGCGCAGATGGGGTTGAGGTAGAGCACGTCCGCGCCCAGGTCCTCGACGTATGCCACGCGGCTCCGCGTGCTCGCCAGGTCGCCGCCCCAGAAGTCGATCTCATGGCTCCACAGGCGCTCCTCGGGGAGGTACTCCCCCAGCGCCGGCACCTCCCCCCAGGAGCGCATCCGTTTCGGCGCCGGGTACAGGTGGCGCTTGGCGTCGAGATCCGCCGACGGCGCGAAACGGTCCACCAGCACTTGGTAGACCACGGCGCCGTTGCGCCAGTCGGCCTCCCGCCGCTCGTAGACGCCGGCAACCCGTCGGTCGGCGGCGTTCGTGTAGAGGTCCGGGATGCGCTCGGCGGTCACCCTCGGCAGGCTATCGACGCCGGAACGGACGCGGCTCCGTTCGGGCCGCCCCGACGCACGGCCTCGCCCGCAGATCGCCCGCTACGTCACCGCGGTCTCGTGACGCGGACGCAGTCGGATCGTCCGCAGGACGTGGATCGCCAGCGTCCACAGGGCGCCCGCCGCCAGCAGCACCGCCACGACGCCCGGCGCAAGCGGGGCGAGGCCGAAGAAGTCCCGCAGCGGGGGGAGCGCCATGATCACGAGGTACCCTGCCGCCGTCGATCCGGCCAGCAGCCACGTCCAGCGGCCCGGCGCGCGGGCATCGCCGTCGTACCGTCGTCCGGCGAGCAGGATCGGCAGCACCCCCAAGCCGCAGAAGACCATGAGCGACGTCACCATCGTGCGCGCCTCGTCGAGCGGAACGCCGCGGTCGAGCGCCCAGCCGAAGGTCGGGAGCGCGACCGCCGTCATCGCGAGGCCCACGGGGATCGAGATCCGCAGCGTCTCCCGCAGCAGGCTCTGCGGCGGGCGGCGCGGGGGGATGCGCACCGCGATGATCAGCAGCGGGAGACCCACGGACGCGAACGCGAAGATCGAGTTCTGCCGCGGCGTCAGCGGCACCGGCAACCCCGCGAGGGCGGTCCCCACCAAGAGGGCCAGGGTCGCGAACGTCCTGTTGAGCAGGAGGATCAGCGTCGCCTCCATCGCGGCGATGATGCGCTGCCCCTCGACGACGGCGCGGGGCAGCACCCCGAACCGGTCACCCATCAGCACGATGTCCGCGACGCCGCGGGTGGCGGACGAACCGCTCTCCATCGCGATGCCAAGGTTGGCCCGCCGCAGCGACAGGATGTCGTTGACGCCGTCGCCCACCATGGCCACGTACCGACCGCGGCGGCGCAGCGCGTCCACCAGGCGAGCCTTGAGGGGTGGGTCCACCCGCCCGAAGACGGGTACGACGTCGGCGGCCTCGGCCAGGTCGGCGTCGGCCAGCGCGGCCAGCTCGGGGCCGGCGGGCGCGGGGCCGTCGAGGACGAGCCCGACGTGCCGCCCGATCGCGCGGACCGTCGCCGGGTCGTCGCCCGAGATCACCTTGAGGTCGACGCCCGCCGAGCGGAATCCCGCGAGGGTCTCCTGCGCGTCGGTTCTCAGTTCCTCCGAAAAGAACAGAACCGCCAGCGGGATGAGGGGAGCCGGCAGGACGGCGCGGTCGTCGGCGTCACGCAGGGGTGCGGCATCGACGCCGCGCCCGAGGAGAAGCACCCGCTCGCCGCGCGCCGTCGCCGAGGCGACCTCCGCTTCGATCCGCGCCCGCTCCCCGGGGTCCAGGGCGGCGCCGTCGAGCACCACCGCCGGTGCCCCGAGCACGTAGACCGCGCCGGGGACGATGCCGAAGGGCGCGACATCCTGGTCCGCGCGGGCGCCGAAACGAACCGCGGACCAGCGTCGCTCGGAGGCGAAGGGCACCTCGTCCTCGAGGGGGACGGGGGGCGCCGGGTGCGCCTCGGCCAGGGCCACCGTCGTCCGGTTCGGCGCCGCCGTGCTCGCCGCGATAGCCCCCAGCAGCACTCCGCCGACCCCCACCCCGCCGGCCCCCGCTCCGCCGGCCCCCACCCCGCCGAACACGTGGTTAGTCGCCTCAAACCCACGAATCGGACGAACAACCACGTGTTCGGCGGGAGGGGCGGGCGGGGTGGCGGCGGCCGGACGGGCGGGAGGGGTGGGCGGGGCGGAGAGAACGCCCGGGACGAGCCAGGTCGCGCCGTCGAACGTGATGCGTTGCGTGGTCAGGGTCCCGGTCTTGTCGACGCACAGCGTGTCCACCCGGCTGATCGACTCGATCGCGTTCTGTCGCTGCACCAGCGCTCCGAGGCGGCTCACCCGCAGCGCCCCGAGGGCGTACGTGAGGGTGACCATGATCGCCAGCCCCTGCGGCACGAGCGAGACGAGCACGGCCGCAGCGCCGAGGGTGTCCGCGGGCCCGGCGCCGCCCGGGATCGCCCGGAGCGACACCGCGACGGGGATCGCCGTCAACGCGACCAACCCGGCCACCGTCCAGATCATCACGGCGATCTCGTGCTGGAGCGGGGTGCGCTGGTCGTGCCGCGCGTCCTTGGCCTCGGTGAGCAGGTGCCCCGCGAGGCTCGCCGTCCCGACCGCCGTCGCCTCGTACAGGACCGTCCCGGAGACGACGGCGCTCCCGGACCAGACCTCGTCTCCCGGGGACTTCGGGATCGCGTCGGACTCGCCGGTCAGCAGCGACTCGTCGAGTTCCGCCCGCCCGCCCCCGACGATCACGCCGTCGAGCACCACCTGGTCCCCGCGCCGCGCGATCAGCAGGTCCCCGACCACGAGCTCCGCCGGATCGACCTGCCGCTCGACGCCGTCGCGCACCACGCTCGCGCGCGGGCGGGTGAGCAGGGCGATCTGGTCGAGGGAACGCTTGGCGCGCCCCTCCTGGATGACGCCCACCACGATGATCCCGATCACCGGCCCTGCGGTGAGCAGCGCCTCCACGTAGAGACCCCAGAGCACGAGCAGCACGGACACGGAGAGGAGCACCCCGTTGATCGCGGGGTAGGCGTTCTGGCGGAGGATGTCCCAGTACGTGCGCGAGGCGCGCGTGCGCACCTCGTTGCCCTGGCCCGCCTCGCGGCGGCGCGCCGCTTCGGCCTCGGGCAGCCCGCTCGCGCCGGTGGTCAGCGGCAAGGTGACCGGCGGAATCGCCGGGGCGGTGGTCTCGGCCATCGGGGCAAGGATGCCGCATCCGTCCGACACGGCCGACGACGCCGCCGCCCGGCGAGACTCCGGCCGCGCCAGCGGGCCCTATCGGGTCGGCCGGCCGTGCCTCACCGGCCACGAGACGGGGTGCCGCTGCCGGGGCGCATCACGAGCCGTGGTCCGCGCATCCCCCCGGGGCGCGGTGCCCACCTCGCCGCGCTGCCGCCGGCAGCGGCAGGCCTTCCGTCCAGGGTGGCACTGCGGAGCCGGAAGGGGAAGACCCGCCCCCGCGGCCGCCGTCGTCGGCCCGCGCCGCCCGCGTCCTCAGCCCGAGCGCTCCACCAGGTTGCGCAGCGGCGCACCGGCCAGGAACGCCCGAACGTTGTCCGCGATGAGCTCGTCCGCCCCGAGCGGGCGCCCACCCGCCGCGTGCGGCGTGATGATGACGTTCGGCGCGTCCCACAACGGCGACTCGGGCGGCAGCGGTTCCTGCTGCGTCACGTCGAGCGCGGCACCGGCGATCCGCCCCTCCCGCAGGGCGTGGATGAGGGCCGCCTCGTCCACGGTCGCCCCGCGCCCCACGTTGACCACCCAGGCCCGCGGGGGCAGCAGGGCCAGCACGGCGCCGTCGAGCACCTCGCGGGTCTGCGCGACCGCGGGGAGAATGAGCACCAGCACGTCCGCCGTCGGGAGGAGATCCCCCAGGTCGGCCGGGGTGAGGACGGGGTAGCCCGCCCGCTCCCCCGCCGTCCGCGCCACCCCCGTCACCCGCGCCCCGAGGGCCGTCAGGAGCGGCGCGAGCGTGGTCGCGATGCTGCCGAAGCCCCAGATCACCACGTGCGCCCCGCGCAGGGTGGTGAGCCGCTGCGTGTTGTCGCCCGGCTGGAGTCCGCCCAGTTCCCGCGCCCAGCGTCGCCCGATCTGGGCCCGGGTGGCGAGGTCCAGGCGACGCGCGGCGGCGAGCAGCAGGGCGAGGGTGTGCTCGGCGACGGGCAGGTCGTGCAGCGACCGCCCGGACGTGACGAGCACGTGCGGCGCGAACCCCGCCTCGAAGATGTGGTCGGGCCCGGCAGCGAGGCTCTGGACCCAGCGCAGCGCGGTCAGGGACGACGCCGCCTCCCGCAGCCGGGCGTGGGGGTTCCCCCACGTGACCAGCACCTCGGCGTCGAGATGCTCGTCCGGGATCGCCGCACGCACGTCGTAGGGCACGCCGACGGACCCCGCCGGAAGGTCCGGCGCGAGCGGGATCGAGGTCGGCAGCAGCACCGTGATCGGCTTCATGGCCGGACTCCTACGAGGTCGAGCGGCGACGCGCCGCGCGTTCGGGTGGGCACCCGGTACAGGCCGCTCGAGGCGGCGATGAAGAGGGTCGAGCGGTCGGGCCCTCCGAAGCAGACGTTCGCGACCATCTCGGGAACGGGGATCTTCCCCAGCCGGGCGCCGTCGGGCGCGAAGATCTGCACGGAGTCGTGGCTGGACGTCCAGACGTTCCCGGCGACGTCCACGCGGAATCCGTCGGCGACGCCGGGGCTCACCTCGGCGAAGACGCGGCCGTTCGTGCAGTGCCGGCCGCCGACGACGTCGTAGACCCGGATGTGGTGGTTCCCGACGCCGGGCGGCGCGAGGGAGGCCGAGGTGTCCGAGACGTAGAGGAGGCTCTCGTCGGGTGAGAACGCGAGCCCGTTCGGGTCCTCGACGTCGAGCACAACCGGCGTGAGGCCGCCGTCCGCCGGATCGAACCGGAAGACCCAGTGGTCGCCGTACTCGCGCTCGCCCGGGTAGCCCTCGGCCGGCTGGGTGATCCCGTACGAGGGGTCGGTGAACCAGATCGTGCCGTCGGACTTGACCACGACGTCGTTCGGGGAATTGAGCCGCGCCGCGCCCCACCGGTCCACCAGCACGGTCAGGGCGCCGTCGGCCTCCCGTCGCTGGACCGCGCGCCGCCCATGGGAGCACTCGACCACCCGGCCGGCCAGGTCCAGCGTGCGCCCGTTCGTGAACTCCACGCCCACCTGGTCCACGGTGACCCGGCCGTCGGCCGCGGACCAGCGCAGGATCCGGTTGCCGGGGATGTCGGACCAGATCACCGCGTCCTGGTCCGGCAGGTAGAGCGCCCCCTCGGACCACGTCGCGTCGCCGCCGAGGCGGACGGCGACGGCGTCGGGAGCCAGGAGGTCGAGCAGGCGGTCGTCGTCGATCACGAGCGATGCGGTCACGGGTGCCCCCTCGGCGGCTCGGTCGCGGTTCGATGGCTCGGCCCGGTTCGACGGCCCGGTTCGACGGCTCGGTCAATGGTTCGGGCGGCGCCGAGCCCCGTCACCGCCTCGGCGAGCCTACGGCGCGAGCGGGCGCCGTCGTCGGCTTAGGCTCGGCTCATGGAGATCACGGTCGCGGGAACAGGCACCGCTTCGCTTCGACCCGAGCGGGCAACGGTCCACCTCAGCGCCGGCTACGAGGGCCCGGACCCCCAGACGCCGCTGACCCGCACCACCGACCTGGTCCGTCGCCTCTCGGAGGAGATCGCCCGGCTCGAGGCCACCCGGCCGAACCCCACCACCTGGTCCGCCGTCCTGCCGATCCGGACGCTCTCCTGGCGGCCCTACTCGGACAAGGGAAACCTGACGCCGCTCGTGTACGCGGCGTCGGCGCAGGTCCAGGTGAAGTTCCGCGACTTCGGCGCGCTCGCGCGGTTCGTGGACGCGTGGGGCGGCGAGGAGGGCGTCACGATCCGCAGCGTGGAGTGGGCCCTCACCGAGGCCACGCGACAGGAGCAGGAACGTCGCGTCCTCACGCAGGCGGTCGGGCAGGCACGGTCCCGGGCACAGGTCATCGCCGCTGCGGCCGACGCCGGCGACCTGCGGTTCCTCGAGGTCGCAGACCCCGGTCTCCTGGGCGGCGAACGGCCAGGCGCACCGCACCCCCTCGCGATGTCCGCCCGACCCGCGGCCGCCGCGGCGATGAGTGGCGGCGGCCCCCTCGAACTGGCGCCGGAGGACATCGAGGTCTCTGCCGTCGTCCACGCGCGATTCACCACGGCACCCGAGGCGGGATGAGGACATGAGCCACGACGTGAGGTTTGGGCTCGACACCTTCGGCGACGTCACGGTCGACGGCGCGGGCCGCCGCCTGCACCAGGCGCAGGTGATCCGCGACGTGGTCGCCGAGGGCGTGCTGGCCGACCAGGTGGGGATCGACGCGTTCGGCGTCGGCGAGCACCACCGGGACGACTATGCGGTCAGCTCCCCCGACATGGTGCTCGCCGCGATCGCCGCGAAGACCGAGCGCATCACGCTCGGCACTGCCGTGACCGTCCTCAGTTCGGACGATCCCGTGCGCGTCTACGAGCGCTTCGCCACGCTCGACGCGATCTCCGGCGGTCGCGCGGAGATCACGCTGGGGCGTGGCTCGTTCATCGAGTCCTTCCCTCTGTTCGGGTACAACCTCGAGGACTACGACGTCCTCTTCACCGAGAAGGTGGACCTGTTCGCCCGGCTGCGCACCGAACGCGCCGTCACGTGGAAGGGGAGGACCCGCGCGGGGCTGACCGACGCCGAGGTGTACCCCAAGACCGAGCGCGGCAGCATCCCCACGTGGATCGGGGTCGGCGGGACGCCGGAATCCGTGGTGCGCGCTGCGCGGTACGGCTTCAACCTCGCCCTGGCGATCATCGGCGGCGCGCCGGCGCGCTTCCGGCCCTTCGTGGACCTGTACTACCGGGCCCTCGAGGAGTACGGGCATCCGCGCCTGCCCGTGGCCGTGCACTCCCCCGGCTTCGTGGCCGAGACCGACGACGCCGCACGCGAACTCCTCTACCCGCACTTCAAGGCGAACCGCGACCGGATCGGCCGCGAGCGCGGCTGGGGCCCGAGCACCCGGGCGGACTACGACAACGAGGTGGAGCACGGCGCCGTCGTCGCCGGCTCGCCCGAGACGGTCGCGCGCAAGATCGCGGCCACGGTCCGCGCGCTCGGCATCGACCGCTTCGACCTCAAGTACTCCAACGGGACCTTGCCGCACGCCGACCTCATGCGGTGCATCGAGCTCTACGGTACGCAGGTGGTCCCGCGCGTACGGGAACTGCTCGCCTAGGTCGGGAAGACCGCACGACCACCCGCACGAGCGGGAATTCGCAGCCCGGGAACACCGCAAGTGCGGGAACACCACAAGCAAGAGGAGCACGAGCGTGACCTGGATCCAGGCGATCATCCTCGGCATCGTGGAAGGGATCACCGAGTTCCTTCCGGTCTCGAGCACCGGCCACCTGACCATCACCGAGCAGCTGATGGGTCTGCCGATCGACGACGCCGGCGTGACCGCCTTCACCGCGGTGATCCAGCTCGGCGCCATCGCCGCTGCGCTGTGGTACTTCCGGGCCGACCTGATCCGGCTGGCGCTCGCGTGGTTCCGCGGCCTGCGCAGCCGTGCCCGACGCGCGGATCCCGACTACCGGTTCGCCTGGTACGTGATTCTCGGCTCGCTGCCGATCGCCGTCGTCGGCTTCCTCGCCAAGGACCTGATCACGGGTCCCCTGCGCAGCCTGTGGGTGGTGGTCGCCGCCCTGGTCGGGTGGAGCTTCGTCATGATCGGCGCCGAGAGGCTCGGCAAGCGGAACCGCGGCGAGTCGGCGGTCACCCTCAGCGACGCCCTGGTGATCGGGACCATGCAGGTCTTCGCCCTGATCCCTGGGGTGTCGCGCTCGGGCGCGACCATCAGCGCGGGCCTCCTGCGCGACCTCGACCGGGTTGCGGCCACGCGCATCTCCTTCCTCCTCGGCATCCCCGCCCTCACGGCGGCCGGCGCCTACGAGGCCGCCACCGAGGCCGGCGCGATCAGCACCGCCGTGGGCTGGGGGCCCACGCTGGTGGCGACCCTGACCAGCCTCGTGGTCGCGTACGCCGCGATCGCCTGGCTCCTTCGGCTGGTCGCGCGCCGGCCTATCTCCGTGTTCGTCCCGTATCGGATCGGGTTGGCCGCCGTGATCGCGGTGCTGCTCGCCACCGGGACCCTGACGGCGGTGTGACCCGCACGCTCCGAGCCCGTCGACCCGCTCGGAACGCGCGACACAGGGCCAACGGTCCCGGGAGTCCGATCCGATCGGTGCGAAGATCGAGATGCTTGCCCGGCTGCGTCGTCGCTCCCGGTGCGGCGTCGCCGGACGGACGGGGCAGGGCAGGCGGAAAGCGGGCCTTGCGACCCGGCAGAAGCGTCTGTGAGGACGGCCAGCCGTGCAGGACGTACAGGTGCAGGACATACAGGTGGAGAACACCGCGCGGTGGCGGGCGTGGCGGCTCGCCTGTGAACGTGGCCGGGACTGGTCCGAGGCCTACGACGCCTTCCTCCACCCCGACTCCCGGCTCCCCATCGAGGACATCGTGGCCGACGACGCCGGGCGGGTGACCCGTCGGGAGGCCGCGGCCGGCTGAGCGTCGTCGCCGGTCCGCGCCCGACGAACCCGGGGCTCGAGTCGCCGTCCCGCCGGGGATGGGGTTTCGCCGTCCGGCGTGCCACGATCAGGAGATGTCGACGAGACCCGCCGAGGACCAGCGCCTGCGCGACCTCGCGCGCCTGCGCCGGGTCCGTGACCGCATCGACCGGGAGTACGCGAAACCGCTCGACGTCGAGGCGCTCGCCCGTGGCGTGCACATGTCCGCCGGGCACCTCAGCCGGCAGTTCAGGCTCGCCTACGGCGAGTCCCCCTACAGCTACCTCATGACGCGCCGGATCGAGCGGGCAATGGCGCTGCTGCGCCGCGGCGACCTCAGCGTGACCGAGGTGTGCTTCGCCGTCGGCTGCCAGTCGCTCGGAACGTTCAGCACCCGGTTCACCGAACTGGTGGGGATGCCGCCGAGCGTGTACCGGCGCCGGGCGGCGGACCACGCGGCCGGGATCCCCTCGTGCGTGGTCCGGCACGTGGCCAGACCCGTCAGGAATCGAGAAGCGCGGGGCTCGACGGCGCGCCTAGCGTGATCGGCATGAACCTCACCATCCATTATGCCTTCCTCCCCCACACCGACCCGGACGCCTCGCTCACGTTCTACCGCGACACCCTCGGCTTCGAGGTGCGGGCCGACGTCGGCTACGCCGGCATGCGGTGGCTCACGGTCGGACCTCCCGGGCAGCCCGGCACCTCGGTGGTGCTGCACCCGCCGGCGGTGGACCCCGGAATCACCGAGGACGAGCGCCGCACGATCCTCGAACTCATGGCCAAGGGCAGCTACGGCGCGCTCACGCTCGCCACGCCCGACCTCGACGGCACGTTCGCGGCGCTCGAGGCGGCCGGGGTCGACGTCGTCCAGGAGCCGGCCGACCAGCCGTACGGCGTGCGCGACTGCGCCGTCCGTGACCCCGCGGGGAACCTCATCCGGATCAACCAGGTGCCCTGACGCCGATCCTCGCCCGCGACTAGCGTGAGCGGACTGCCCGCACGGATGGAGAAGCGATGAGCCCGGATTCGACGACGGCGATCCCGTCGGCCCCCGCCGCCGACAGCCACGACCGGATCCGGGTCCAGGGCGCGCGGGAGAACAACCTCAAGGACATCAGCCTCGAGCTGCCCAAGCGACGGCTCACGGTCTTCACCGGCGTCTCGGGCTCGGGCAAGAGCTCACTCGTCTTCAGCACGATCGCGGCGGAGTCGCAGCGCCTCATCAACGAGACGTACAGCGCCTTCCTCCAGGGCTTCATGCCGACGGTCGGGAGGCCCGACGTCGACGTCCTCGAGGGACTGACGACGGCGATCATCGTGGACCAGGAGCGAATGGGCGCGAACGCCCGCTCCACGCTCGGAACGGTCACCGACGTCAACGCGCTCCTGCGGATCCTCTTCAGCCGGCTGGGCACGCCCCACATCGGCTCGGCGAAGGCCTTCTCGTTCAACGTCGCCACGATCAGCGGAAAGGGCGCCGTCACGATCGACCGGGGCGACGCGAAGGTCACCGAGCGCCGCAGCTTCAGCATCCAGGGCGGGATGTGCCCCCACTGCGAGGGCATGGGCGTCGTCACGGACATCGACCTGACGCAGCTCTACGACGCCTCGAAGTCCCTGGCCGACGGCGCGATCACCGTCCCGGGATACACCGCCGACGGCTGGTCGGTGCGGATCTTCACGGAGTCCGGCTTCCTCGACCCGCACAAGCCGATCGCCGCGTACACCGCGGCCGAGCGGAACGACTTCCTCTACCGCGAGCCCACCAAGGTCAAGATCAGCGGGGTCAACCTCACGTACGAGGGCCTGGTCCCCAGGATCCAGAAGTCATTCCTGTCCAAGGACCGCGAGGCAATGCAGCCGCACATCCGGGCGTTCGTGGACCGCGCGGTGACCTTCACGGCGTGCCCGGACTGCGGCGGCACCCGGCTCAACGAGACCGCGCGGTCCTCGACGATCCGCGGGATCAACATCGCGGAGGCGTGCGCGATGCAGATCAGCGACCTCGCGGCGTGGGTGCGCGACCTCGACGAGCCGTCCGTGGCGCCGCTCCTGGCCTCGCTGCAGCACACCCTCGACGCGTTCGTCGAGATCGGGCTGGGGTACCTCTCACTCGACCGGTCCTCGGGAACGCTCTCCGGCGGCGAGGCG
>JARKOU010000093.1 GCA_029975645.1 Actinomycetales bacterium | reverse complement strand
GGTGGTGCAGGTGCAGGGCAAGGTGCGCGCCAAGCTGAGCGTCCCGCCCGACATCTCGGACGCCGACGCCGAGGCCGCCGCCTTGGCCGACGCCGGCGTGCAGCGTGCGCTGGACGGCCGCTCGGTGGCGAAGGTCATCGTCCGGGCGCCCAAGATGGTGAGCATCGTCCCCGCCTGACGGCTTAGCGCAGCGACACGTCGACGACGATGCCCCGGTGGTCCGAGCCGGGAACGGCGAACGTGGAGAAGCCGTGTGCCACGACCTGGTCGTTGACGAGCGCGTGGTCGATCGCGATGAGCGGCGGCAGCGCCGTGCTGCCGCCGAACGTCGGCTGCCACCCGGCTCCGGACTGGCGGGCCGCGTCGGTCAGGCCGGCCGCCATGATCGGGTAGGTGGCGTTCTCGCGGGTGGCGTTGAGGTCGCCGATGACGACGAGGGGATCGGTGCGGTGATCCCGGACGGCCGCGGCCACGGTCTCGGCCTCGCGACGCCACAGCGCGGTGCCCGGGACCATGTTCATGGGATGCACGGCGAGGACCGTCACGTCGCGTCCGTCCACCGTGCTCGTCCGTAGGACGAACTGGTCGAACGCGCTGTCCAGCTGGGCCAGCTCGGTCATGGGCCGCCGTGAGACCACGAGGGTCGCCGAGGCGTCGTCGTACCCCACCTTCCCCGAGGCGGTGCGTCCGAGTCGGTAGGGGTACTGGTCGAGCAGACCGGCGAGGGCGGGCGTCTCGACGAACGGGTCGCTCACCTCGAGCAGCACGATGACGTCTGCGTCGGCCTCCCGCAGCCGCTGCGCGGCGACCGTGACGTCGGACTTGCCGTAGAGCGTGTTCAGCGCGGCGACGCGCAGGGTGGACGCCGTCGGCTGCGGCGGGGTGCCGGGTAGGTAGGCCGCAGCCCAGGCGAGGTGGAGCGCGAGCCCGAGCGCGCACGGCAGGGCCAGCAGGCGCCAGCGTCCGGCCGCGCCGACGAGGGTGAACACACCCGCGAGCGCCCACAGCAGCGCGCCGTAGGGCACGAACGCCCCGGCCATCGCGAGCACGCGGTGCGCGAACTGCAGGTGCGGCCAGGCACCCAGCAGGGTCAGGAGCAACCCCGCGGCCGCGCAGGCACCGGCCGCGACCAAGCTGAGCGAGCGGCGGAACCTGACCACGGGGCCACTGTAGGTGGGGGTGCGCAGGCGGTCGGTCGCCCCGTCCTGTGGACAGCCGCGGATTCTTTCCACAGATGTCGCCCGCCTGACGGATTCCCGGCCTCGAGGGCCAATGTGAGGGCGTGCAGACCCGACCCGCCCGTGCCCCCGTGATGAGTGACGTCGTGCGCGCCCGCCTGGACGCGCTGCTGGGGGAGCTGTCGGGGGCGAGATCGGGGCCGAACACGTCCGTGCCGGTTGAGCCGGTTGACGCCGGGCCGGTCTCGCGCCGGTCCGCTGGCCTGGCGCCGCCGCCGGAAGAGCCCGGCGCAACCGACAGGTCCGCGGCCTCGACGAACTCGACCGGCGTGAGGGACGCAGCCAGCGGGGGACCGGCTCGGGCCGGGCTCATGCGGTTCGGGCGCGAGCACGTGGCGGTGCTGGGCGTGGTAGGGCTGATCGGGGTCATCTGGGCGGCGTGGATGGTGTTCGGAGCGCGGACGGTGCCGGTCGCCCGGGCGGAGCCCACGCCTGTTCTGGAGTCCGCCGCGCCGCAACCCTCACCCACGCCGACGCCGACGATGCGTGTCCACGTGCTCGGCGCGGTCGTGTCGCCGGGGGTGGTGAGCCTGCCGGTCGGAGCGCGCGTGGAGGACGCGCTGGCGGCGGCAGGCGGGCTGACCGAAACCGCCCGGCCCGGGGAGCTCAACCTCGCGGCGGTCATCGGAGACGGCGCGCAGATCGTCGTCGGCGACGCGTCCGACCCGGGAGGTGAGGTGCGCGGGGAGACCGGCGCTGCGGGCGCCGGGGCCGGCGGGGCGGCGTCCGGGCTGATCGACCTGAACACAGCCGGTGCCGCCCAGTTGGAGACACTGCCCGGGGTGGGGCCGGTGACGGCGGCGGCGATCATCGCGTGGCGCGACGAGCACCAGCGGTTCTCGCGCATCGAGGAGTTGCAGGAGGTCGACGGCATCGGGCCGAAGACCTTCGAGCGGATCGCGCCGCACGTCCGTGTCTGAGCCGGCGGACCTG
>JARKOU010000084.1 GCA_029975645.1 Actinomycetales bacterium | reverse complement strand
CCGCCGTCTGCTCGGCCTCGAGGACGCCCTCAGCATCGGCCTGCCCGGCCCCACGCACGACGCCGACAGCTGGACGTTCGACCTCGATCCCGGCGGAGTCGACCCGGTGCTCGGCATCCACCGGCTCAAGGACGCCTACCTGGCCCGCGACCCGGGCTACAGCCGCGGCATCACCGTCCCGGCGATCGTGGAGGTCGCGACCGGCCAGGTGGTCACCAACGACTTCGCCCAGATCACGCTCGACCTCTCCACCGAGTGGGTGGACTTCCACCGCGACGGCGCCCCCGACCTCTACCCCGAGGCGCTGCGCGACGAGATGGACGCCGTCATGAAGCGCGTCTACACCGAGGTCAACAACGGGGTGTACCGGTGCGGCTTCGCCGGTAGCCAGGCGGCCTACGACGCGGCCTACGACCGGCTCTTCACCGCCCTCGACTGGCTCTCCGATCGCCTCGCCGCCCAGCGGTACCTCATGGGCGAGACGATCACCGAGGCCGACGTGCGCCTGTTCACCACCCTGGTCCGGTTCGACCCGGTCTACCACGGGCACTTCAAGTGCAACCGCACCAAGCTCACGGAGATGCCGGTGCTGTGGGCCTACGCCCGCGACCTGTTCCAGACGCCCGGCTTCGGCGACACCATCGACTTCGAGCAGATCAAACGGCACTACTACGTCGTTCACACCGACCTCAACCCGCTGTCGATCGTCCCTCGCGGGCCTGATCTGGCCGGCTGGCTGGGCGATCACGGGCGGGAGTCGCTGGGCGGGCGTCCTTTCGGCGAAGGGACGCCGCCGGCGCCGGTCCGGGCCGCCGAACGCCCGCCGCACACGATCCTGACGTGGTGACTCCTACTGGTTGGGCAGTGTCACGTCGGTGCCCGTGACGCCGACCTGCAGCCCGTCCGGGGTTGCGGTGACGGAATCGAGCGTGAGCCCGTAGGGAAGGTCGAGCGCGACCGGCTTCCACAGCTGATCGACGAGGGCCGCCACCGCCTGGCTGGGGAGCGTGACGCCGGCAATGTCGGCTTGGGGCGCCTCCAGGGTGATGGTCCGGGTGGCCGGGTCGAGGACCGGCGCGGCGGAGAGCGTGCCGCGCACGGTCATCCCGAGCACTTGCATGCTGCCGCTCGCCGAGATGCGCTGGTCGGCTGCGTAGGTGATGGGGGTGCCGGCCAGCCGGGACACTTCCTCGTAGGTGAGCCTCCCCGTGCCGACGAGCGTGGCCGCGCGAAGGGCGTCCGCGGCGGGTCGGACGTCGGT
>JARKOU010000083.1 GCA_029975645.1 Actinomycetales bacterium | reverse complement strand
CCGCCGTCTGCTCGGCCTCGAGGACGCCCTCAGCATCGGCCTGCCCGGCCCCACGCACGACGCCGACAGCTGGACGTTCGACCTCGATCCCGGCGGAGTCGACCCGGTGCTCGGCATCCACCGGCTCAAGGACGCCTACCTCGCCCGTGATCCCGACTACGGTCGCGGCATCACCGTCCCCGCGATCATCGAGATCGCGACCGGCCAGGTGGTGACGAACGACTTCGCCCAGATCACGCTCGACTTCTCGACCGAGTGGGTCGACTTCCACCGCGACGGCGCCCCCGAGCTCTATCCAGAGCCGCTCCGAAACGAGATGGACGCCGTCATGAAACGGGTCTACACCGAGATCAACAACGGGGTCTACCGTTGTGGCTTCGCCGGCAGCCAAGACGCCTATGACGCCGCGTACGGCCGCCTGTTCGCCGCCCTCGACTGGCTCTCCGACCGGCTCGCCGGGCGGCGCTTCCTGATGGGCGACAGCATCACCGAAGCGGACGTCCGTCTCTTCACCACCCTCGTGCGGTTCGACCCGGTCTATCACGGGCACTTCAAGTGCAACCGCTCCAAGCTCACGGAGATGCCGGTGCTGTGGGCGTACGCGCGCGACCTGTTCCAGACGCCCGGCTTCGGCGACACGATCGACTTCGAGCAGATCAAACAGCACTACTACGTCGTGCACACCGACCTCAACCCGCTGTCGATCGTCCCTCGCGGGCCTGATCTCTCCGGCTGGCTGAGCGTTCACGGGCGGGAGTCGCTGGGCGGGCGTCCTTTCGGCGAAGGGACGCCGCCGGCGCCGGTCCGGGCCGCCGAACGCCCGCCGCACACCATCCTGACGTGGTGACCGCTACTGGTTGGGCAGTGTCACGTCGGCGCCCGTGACGCCGATCTGCAGGCCTTCCGGTGTTGCGGTGACGGAGTCGAGCGTGAGCCCGTATGGCAGGTTGAGCGTGACCGGCTTCCACACCTGATCGACGAGGGCCGCCACCGCCTGGCTGGGGAGCGTGACGCCGGCAATGTCGGCTTGGGGCGCCGCCAGGGTGATGGTCCGGGTGGCGGGGTCGAGGACCGGCGCGGCGGAGATCGTCCCGCGCACGGTCGTGCCGAGCACCTGCAGGCTGCCGCTCGCCGAGATGCGCTGGTCGGCTGCGTAGGTGATGGGGGTGCCGGCCAGCCGGGACACTTCCTCGTAGGTGAGCCTCCCCGTGCCGACGAGCGTGGCCGCGCGAAGGGCGTCCGCGGCGGGTCGGACGTCGGT
>JARKOU010000045.1 GCA_029975645.1 Actinomycetales bacterium | reverse complement strand
CTGGGAGTCCGCGAACGCCACCGCGACCCGGGCCTGCGCCGCCGCGCACGCGCCCTTGACCTCCTCCAGCAGGCGCAACTGATCGACCCGCTCCGCGTCATCACCCGCCCCCACCAGTCCCGCCAACCGCGACACCCACGTCGCCAACTCGGCCGTGCCCAGCCGGGCGGTGCCCAGCACGGCTGTCCCGAGCGTCGTCACGGCCGTGACCGTCGCCGCCGTACCGGGCCCGGCCGTCCCGAGCGTCGTCGCGGCGACCTCAGCCGTGCCCAGCGTCGTCGACGCCACCGCCGCCCGCCCGGCACCAGTGCCACCTCGCGCGGCACCCGGCGCGGCGCCGTCGGGCTGGCTCGGAGCGGCGGCCTCGGACATGACCCCACCCTACCCGAACGCATGTATGATCGCAAGTGTGTTCGAGGAGGCGGAGTCTGTGTGTGTCAGACCCCGGTCGCTCCCCGAAGGGCCGGTCCGAGTCGGCGCCACGCTACGAGAGTCGCTGTGAACGGGGCAACGAGCGTCCCCGGGCGGGGGCCCGCGGAGTAATGCCCGGGTCCCGGTGCGCGAGTGTCACGTTGTGGGGGTTCGAAGCGGAGCCTGGTGCTCGAGCGCCACGTTCCGGGGCTCCGCGAGCCAACGGGCGCCCGACTTCGTGGCACTCGTGGGGCGATGACCCCGACTCCGTGACTCTCGAGAAGGCTGCGGTGCCCGCTCTGAACCGGGCAACGAGCGCCCACCGGCGGGGATCGCCGACGGCACCCTCGTCGCGACCCCCCGCATGCCCGACCCCGGTCTCGTCCGCTCCCACCCGGGCCCCGGTGCCCGGCGTGACGACGCCGGCGCTACTCTCGGCGTCCGTGGCCGACCACCCGGTGTACCCGACGTGGGTTCGACCTGCGCGGATCCGGCTGTTCTGGGCACTCACCGCTGCGGTCGTGGCGGTCGCCGTCCTCGTCGCTCTGGTGTGGCCGCCCGGGCTCGTCCTCGCGGTGCTGGCCGGTCCGTTCGCCTACATCGCGCTCGTCATCACCGTCGCATCGTGGCGGCTCGGCCCGCGCGGCGCGGACCTGCAGCGCACCATCCACGGCCTCGTCGCGGCAGAGGTCGGGCCGGACGGCAGGCTGCTCGACGTCGGGTGTGGCAGCGGCGAGCTGGTCATCCGCCTCGCGAAGGCGGCCCCCGGCGGGTACGTCGGGCTGGACTCGTGGGGCGAGGGCTGGCAGTACTCGAAGGCGCAGGCCGAGCGGAACGCCGTGCTGGAGGGCGTCACCGGCCTCGAGCTCGTCCGCGGCAGCGCGTCGCACCTCCCCTTCGATGCCAGCGCGTTCGACCGCGTCGTGAGCTGCCTGACCTTCCGCGAGGTGCGCGACGTCGCCGACCGGACCGTCAGCCTGGCCGAGGCGCTGCGCGTCCTGCGGCCCGGTGGCCGCTTCGCATTCGCAGACCTGTTCGACGACCCCGGCTTCTACGCCGGCCGGGAACGCGTCCTCGAGGCCCTCCGGACGGCCGGTGGTCGAGTGGAGACCGTCAGCGCGGTCTCCGACGTCGTACCGCTGACGTGGCCGATGACGCTCGGCAGGGTCCTCGGCGACGCAGGTCTCGTCGCAGGGACCAAGGCGCCCGCCGCCTGACGGTGCCGCCACCGATCGCGGCGGAACCCCGCCTCTGGCGGGACGGACGACCCGTGCGCCTGACTGGTCACTCGTATAGTCTGCTGGTCGTGCGTACAGCCGCGACGCCGAGCGAGCGCCTCGCGTCCGACCTCACCGCGCGGGCCCGGGTCCGAGACGCGGCGATCGAGTGCTTCGCCGAGGGCGGGTTCGACGCACCGCTGCGCACCATCGCCGAGCACGCCGGCGTCTCGCCGGGCCTCATCACGCACCACTTCGGTTCCAAGGCCGCGCTGCGTACCGAGTGCGACGCCGAGGTCCTGCGGCGGTACCGCGCCGTCAAGGCGGACGGCGTGGCGCGCCCGAGCGCCCACCTCCTCGACGCCCTCACCGCGCCCGGGATGTCGGCGACGCTCCTGGTCTACGTCCTGCGCGCCGTCCTCGCGGGCGGCCGCGCCGGCCAGGAGTTCCTCGAGCACCTCATCGACGACGCGCGCACCGTCATGGCGCAGGGCGTCGCCGCCGGGCTCGTCCGCCCGTCGCGCGACGAGGAAGCCCGCCTGCGCTACCTCACCTACCAGTCGGTCGGAGCGCTCATCGTGCAGTTCGTCACGGCGCCCGACCGCAGCCCCGAGGCGTTCGTCGGCTCCGTCCTGGCCGGCAGCCAGGAGACGATCCTGCCCACGCTCGAGCTCCTCACCGAGGGCCTGCTCGCCGACCGCCGGCTCCTCGACGACTACCTCGCCTTCCGCGCCGCGCCCGCCGGCGACGCCGCGGCAGCACCCGCCCCCGACGTCCCCGTCCCGACCGGCTGAGCGCCCGACGACGCCCGGCTCCTCCTTGCGAAGGAGAGACCGTGACCCTCATCAACGAGCAGGCCTCCCACCCTCAGGTCAACGCCGTGGAGGTCCACGGGCTGACCAAGCGCTTCGGGTCCGTGCAAGCGCTGCGCGGGCTCGACCTGGTGGTCCCGGTGGGCCAGGTCACCGGGTTCCTCGGGCCGAACGGCTCCGGGAAGTCCACGACGATCCGCGTGCTCCTCGGCCTCCTGCGCGCCGACGGCGGCCACGTGAGCGTCCTCGGCGGCGACCCCTGGGCCGACGCGGTGCGCCTGCACCGCTCCATCGCGTACGTCCCCGGTGACGTGACGCTGTGGCCGAACCTCACCGGCGGCGAGGCCATCGACATCCTGTGCCGACTCTCCGGCCCCCTCGACCCGCGGCGCAAGCAGGTGATGCTCGAGCGGTTCGACCTGGACCCGACCAAGAAGGCCCGCGCGTACTCGAAGGGCAACCGGCAGAAGGTGGCTCTCGTCGCCGCGCTCGCCTCGACGGCCGAGCTGCTCCTTCTCGACGAGCCGACCTCGGGCCTCGACCCGCTCATGGAGGCGGCGTTCACCGAGTCGATCCGCGAGGTGAAGGCCGAGGGCCGCTCGGTGCTCCTCTCCAGCCACATCTTCGCCGAGGTCGAGAAGCTCGCCGACCGCGTCACGATCATCCGCGAGGGCTCGACGGTCGAGTCCGGGACCATCCCCGAGCTCCGCCACCTCACGCGCTCGCAGGTGACCGTGGGCCTGGACGCGGCCGGGGGCCTCGCCGACCTCGACGGCGTCCACGACCTGCGACACGAGGACGGACACGTGACGTTCGCGGTCGACGACGACCGGCTGCCGGAGGTGCTCGCCGCGGTGGCGGCGCTACGGCCCCGTTCGCTGGTCGCCAACCCGCCGTCCCTCGAGGACGTCTTCCTCCGCCACTACGGCACCGAGCTCGCCGCGCTGAGCAGGACCGAACGATGACCGCCGCGACCGCCCCGCCCCCGGCGACGACGACGCCGGCCGCCGTCCACCGCCCCGCCTCCCACACCCTCGCCGGGACCGGTGCGATGGTCCGCCTCGTCGTCCGGCGCAACCGCATCCGGCTCCTCGTGTGGCTCGTCGTGCTCGTCGGCCTCTTCGCGTACGTCGAGGCCTACTACGCCGACATCCTCGACACCCAGGCGGCGCTCGACGACTTCGCCCTGGTGAGCGACGTGCCGTCGATCAAGGCCCTTACCGGCCTCGCGGCCGCACCCGCCACGCTCGGCGGCGCCGTCTGGACGAAGATCTGGATGACGTGCGCGATGTCGCTGGCGTTCGGCGTCGTCTTCCTCGTGACCCGCAACGGCCGCGCGGACGAGGAGGCCGGCCGCACCGAGCTGCTGCGCTCGCGCGTCCTCGGGGTGCACGCGCCGTCCGTCGCGTCGTGGCTCGTCAACGCCGTTCTGTGCGTCGCCGTCGGCATCGGGGTGGCGGCCGCCTCCGCGGCCGGCGGTCTCGACCCGGCGGGCGCCGGCATTACGGGGTCGCTCGTCGTCGGCGCCTCGCTCACCGGCGTCGGGCTGGTCGCCGTCGGCATCGGTGCCGTCGCCGGCCAGCTCGCCTCGACCACGCGCGGGGCCAACGCGCTCGGCTCGACGGTGCTCGGCGTCCTCTACGCGGTGAGGATGGTCGGCGACCTCGGCAACGGGCGTTTCACGTGGGCGTCCCCGATCGGCTGGGCCGAGGAGATGCAGCCCTGGGGCGCGAACCGGTGGTGGCCGCTCGGCCTCATGGTCCTGCTCACCGCCGCCCTGCTCGCGGCGGCCGCGCTGCTCGAGGCCCGCCGCGACCTCGGCGCCGGCCTCCTGCCGGAGCGAGCCGGACGCGCCGCCGCGCCTGCGCGCTACGCCCGCCCGCTCGGCCTCGGGCTGCGGCTCCAGCGCGGCCCGATCATCGGCTGGACCCTCACGGTCGCGCTGAGCGCCCTCATGTTCGGCTCGGTCGTCGAGGCGATGAACGACCTCATGAGCGACGCCGGCAGCCAGGTCGCCGCGATCCTGCGCGGCACCGGCGTCGACGCGCTGCTGTCCCTGCTCGTCACGATGATCGCCATGATCGTCACGGTGTTCGCGATCCAGACGTCGGTGGCGCTGCGGGTCGAGGAGGCGAGCGGCCTCGTCGAGCCCGAGCTGGCCGGGGCGCTGTCCCGCACCCGGTGGGCCCTCGAGCGCCTGCTCATCCCGATGGTCGGTGCGGCGCTCCTGCTGCTCCTCGGCGGCGCCGGGATGGGCGCGGGCTACGGCTCGATCATCGGTGACAGCGGGCTCACCCGCGAGCTCGCCCTCGCGGCGCTCGCCTACTGGCCGGCGGTCATGGTGTTCGTCGGCATCGCGGTGGCCCTCTTCGGCTGGCTCCCCCGGCTCGCGGTGCCGCTCGCCTGGGGCGTGCTCGCCGCGATGTGGTTCGTCGTCATCATCGGCGACGCGCTGCACCTGCCGGCGTGGCTGATCGACGTGCTGCCGTTCTCCGCGACGCCGTACCAGCCCCTCGAGGCGATGAGCTGGACGCCGCTGGTCGTCATGACGATGGTCGCGGCCGCGCTTGTCTGGGCCGGCCTCGACCGGTTCTCGAGGCGCGACGTCCAGCCGGGCTGACCGAGCCAGGGCGCGTGGGCCGATCGACCCCTCTCGACCGCGCGCTCCGCTCAGCCCTCGACGTCGAGCTCGACGACGAACGCCCGAGCCTCACCGACGACCTCGACGCGGCCGGTACCGGCGTCCCGCTCCTCGCCGTCGACCCGCACCCGCGCGACCGGCGCGCCGTGCAGGACGAGGTGGAGGGTCTCGCGGGCGTGCTCGGGATAGCCGTCCCCGACGATGTCGGCCGCGATCGTTACCCGGCCGCCCACCCGGGTGAGGGTGAGGGTGGTGCGGTACCGGGCGCCGTCGGCAGCGGCGAAGGTGAGGCCGTCGTCCTCCTGGAGGAACGAGGTCCACTCCCCGTCCCGGACGGGGAGGAAGGCGTGGAGTTCCACCTCGCGCGGGCGGTACCCCATGGTCGACGGCGGTGCCTCGGCCCACATGGGAACCACGGCGCCGGCGCGGGCGTAGAGCGGGATCCGGTCCATCGGCGTCGGAGCGACGACGAACGCCCGCCCCGGGTGCACCTGGCCCGTGTGCCAGTCGTACCACTCCCCGGCAGGCAGGTAGACCTGCCGGTGCGTCACGCCGGCCTCGACCACGGGCGCGACGAGCAGGTCCGGGCCGAGGAGGTACTCGTCGTCCAGGTCCCGCACGCCCGGGTCGTCCTGGTAGTCGAAGATCAGCGGCCGCTGCACGGGTGCGCCGGACTCGGAGGCGCGCAGGAAGCACGCGTAGAGGTAGGGCAACAGGCGGTACCGCAGCCGCAGCGCCTCCCGGACCAGGTCCCGGACCGTCTCCCCGAACGTCCACGCGTACTGGTCGACGTTCCCGGCCGCCGAGTGATTGCGGCAGAACGGGCTCAGGGCGCCGTACTGCATCCAGCGCAGGAACAACTCGGCATTGGTATGGCCCATGAAGCCGCCGATGTCCGCGCCCACGAACGCCTGACCCGAGATCCCGAGCCCCGCGCCCATCGGGATCGAGAGCCACAGGTGGTCCCAACGCGACATGTTGTCGCCCATCCAGTTCGCCGCGTACCGCTGGATCCCGGCGAACCCGGCCCGGGAGAGCACGAACGTGCGCCGCTCCGGCATCGCCGCGAGCAGGCCCTGGGTGGTGCCCATCGCCATGAGCAGCGCGTACTGGTTGTGGAACCGCTCGTGCGAGGAGCGGCCGTGGTCGAAGCGCATCCGGTCGGGATCGATCACCCCGGTGGCGGGCTCGTTCATGTCGTTCCAGATCCCCGCCAACCCCGAGGCGACGTGCGCGGCGTTCAGCTCGCCCCACCACGCCCGGGCCTGCGGCGTGGCGAAGTCCGGGAAGGCCGTGTTCCCGGGCCAGACCTGGCCGATGTAGACGTCCCCGCCCTCGGTGCGGCACAGCACATCTCTCTCAAGGGCCTGGTCGTAGACCCAGTACCCGGGGTCGTGTTTGACGCCCGGGTCCACGATCGTGACCATCCGGAACCCCTGCCCGGCGAGCCGCCCGAGCATGCCCGGCACGTCCGGGAACGCGTCGGTGTTCCAGGTGAAGACGCGGTAGCCGTCCATGTAGTCGATGTCCAACCAGAGCACGTCGCACGGGATGTCCTCCGCGCGGTGCCGCGCCGCGAGCGCCTCGACCGCGTCCTGGGTGTACGCGAACCAGCGGCACTGGTGGTACCCCAGCGCCCATAGCGGCGGCGGCGCCGTCCGGCCGGTCAGCCACGTGTACGCCTCGAGGATCTGCGGCATCCCCGGCCCGGCGAACACGTACTCCGTGTACTGCCCGCCGTGGAAGTGGAACGCGTACTCCTCCGCCGCGGTGAAGTCGTACTGCGCTCGGTAGGAGTTGTCCACGAACGACGCCGCCATCGCCCCGCTCGCCGCGTCCTGGTGGTAGAAGAACGGGATCGAGACGTAGTACGGGTCGAACTCCGTGCTCGTGTTGTCCGAGCGCGGATCATCCCCCGCGTGTGTCCTCGCGAATGCCCCCGAGGCCTTCGGGTCCAGCACATCGGTGTTCCACAGCGTGAAGTCGCGACCCCGCCGGTTCCCCGCGCCGGTCTTCTCGCCCGACCCGTAGACCGGGTCCTCCGGCCGGCACCGGCGCCGCACCAGGAACGCGTCGTTGAGCGTCGCGTACGACCAGGAACGGCCGGCGCCGTCCGTCACCGCCTCGACGACGGCGCTCCCGTCCGGGCGGTGCACGTCCAGCCGGAACGGGTCCAGCCACAGCGAGACCACCAGGGCGGACGTCCGCAGCCGCACGACGCCGTCGCCGCGTTCCACCTCGAACGTCACCGGTGCGGAGAGCGGGTCCACGCACACCGCGAACGTCGGCGACTCCTCGACCACCCCGCCCCGGCTCATCGCGATGCGCAGGACGTCCTCCCGCACCACGTCCAGGCGCAGACGCTCCCCGTGGAGCCGCGCCTCCAGCCCGCGGGGCGTCGCCTCCACGGCGTCCACCCGATCGAACCGGACGTAGTACTCGGTCAGCTCCATCGCCTGCTCCCTCGCGGTCGGTAGAGCGATCCTGCCCGGTGTTCGAGGCCGCGAGAAGCGGGATGATCCTCTCCTCACCCGGCTACGCAGGCATCCGGCGTGCTCTCGTAGACGTCGATGACCAGCCGGGACTGGTTTGCCCCGCCCTCGGGGAACGCGCCTTTGAGGACGGAAACAATAAACACCGGGTCCTTCGAAGGAATGCGTTCGGTCAGACTCAGGGTGAGCGTTGTCCCCGCCGCCTCGACGTGGCTGAAGACCCACTCGGAATTCGCAGCGAGTTCCTCGTTCACCGCCGTGAAGTCGTAGGCGCCGACCGGCACGTTCGACGTCACGGTCAGCCGGCCGCCGTCGACGACGGCGGCCGAGACGTCCTTCACCCTGCCGCTGACATCGAGGACCAAGCGGTCGTAGCCCAGGTCACCGGCCGGAACGCACCGGTCACCGATCCGCACATCGATCAGTCGCACCTGCGCCGCCTGCGCCGACGCGGCCAGGGGTACCGCGAGAACCAGCCCCAGGAACATGGCAAACGGAATTCTCATGAGACGCTTCATTGCCCTCTCCTCCCGCCATTGTGGCAGCCGCCCTGCTACGCGTGGCGGGCGGGCGTCGGCAGGAATCCCGGCGACCATGACGGGGAGCCAAGAAAAGGGGTTCTTCGAGTCGTGGAGCGGCCATTCGCCTGTCCCCTGGGCGAGGGCGCGAGGGCGCCAGGCGGGAGACGCCCGGCTACCCTCCCCGGGTGCGCATCCTTGTGACCGGGTCCAACGGCTTCGTCGGCAAGCGGATCGCCGCCGATGCCCTGGCCCGCGGCTGGGAGGCGGTGGGCCTGGGCCGCGCGCCGTCGCCCGCCGGCCCGGTGAGCGCGTACGTCCGCCACGACCTGAGCGACCCGATCCCGCCCGGCGCGGTGCCCGGCCGGGTCGACGCCGTGGTCCACTGCGCCGCGCTCGCCTCGCCCTGGGCGCCGCCGTCGGCCTTCGTGGCCGCCAACGTCCACGGCACCCGCCACGTGGTGAACTGGGCCAACGCCCAGGCCGATGCCCCCGGCCGCCCGCACCTCGCCTACGTCTCGAGTTCGAGCGTGCTCTACCGCGACGCGCACCAGGAGGGCCTCACCGAGGACTCGCCCGTACCGCCCGATCACGAACAACTCAACGCCTACTCCCGGACCAAGCGGATCGGCGAGCGGGCGGTCGAGGCCTACGAAGGCCCCTGGACCGTGCTGCGCCCGCGCGCCATCTTCGGCCCCGGCGACACCGTGCTCCTCCCGCGCATCCTGCGCGCGGCGCAGCGCGGCGTCCTCCCCGTCCTCGAGCCCGACGGCGCGCCCCCGATCCGCACCGACCTCACCTATGTGGACACGGCCGCGCACTACGTGCTCGAAGCCATCGCGCGCGGGGCGCGCGGCACCTACAACGTGACGAACGCCGAGCCCGTGTACCTCTACCCCTTCCTGCTGGAGCTCCTCGCGCGCCTCGGGGCACGGCCGCGGCTCCGGCGGGTCCCGGTGGGGGCGGCGACGGCGCTCGCCGGCGCCGCCGAGTGGGTGTCCGCGGCCTTCCTCGGCTACGCCGAGCCGCCGATCACCCGGTTCGGCATCTCCGTGCTCGCCCACACCAAGACGTTCGACGTCGCGCGCTGCCTGCGCGACCTCGGCGCCCCGCCCGTCTCCCTCGCCGAGGGCGTGGAGCGCCTGGTGGCGGCGCATGGCTGAGGCGGCCGTCGCCCTCGGGGTGCTGCTGGTAATCCTCACCGCGGTGCGCGCGGCACTCGCCCGGGGCGTGTTGCGGACCGGCGCCCTGCGAGAAGACGACGACGGCGCGCGCCGGGGACCGGCCCCGGACCTCGCCGGCGTGACGGTGCTCCAGGCGATCCGCTCCGGCGACCCGCTCCTGCCGCACCTGCTCGCCGAGAACCTCGCGACCACCCCGGGTGCCCGCTTCGTCTGGCTCGTCGACGCCGACGACCCGCCCGGCCAACGCGCCGCCGCCCAGGCGATCAGCGCCGCCCGCGCGAGCGGCTCCACCCCGGACGTCGAGGTGGTCCTCGCCCCACCCCTCCCGCAGGGCCGCAACCCCAAGGTCTTCAAGTTGGCCCTGGCCCTCCCGCGCTGCGGTGAGGTGCTCGCCGTCCTGGACGACGACGTCGTCCTCCCGCCCGGCGCCCTCGCCCGCGCCGTCGGCGCCCTGGCGAACGGCGATCTCGTCACCGGCGTCCCCGTCTACCGGGAGCAGGGTTCGCTCGCCTCTCGCCTGGTGGCCGCCTTCGTCAACGGCAGCTCCCTGCTGACCTACCTCCCGCTCGCGCGCCTGAGCGAGCCGGTGACCATCAACGGCATGTTCTACGTGGCGCGCCGGTCCACGCTCGAGGCGCTCGGCGGGTTCGCCGCGATCGAGGACCGCCTCTGCGACGACTACGAACTCGCCCGCCTCTACCGCTCCGCCGGGCGCCGGATCGTCCAGGCCCCGGTGGTCCACCCCCTCGCCACCACCGTCCCCGGGCCCCGCGCCTACGCGCGGATCATGCGGCGCTGGATGGTGTTCGGTCGGCATGTGCTCGGCGAGGACCTCACTCCGGCCGTGCTCGCGCTCGTGGTCCTGCCCGCGGTGCTGCCCCTGGCCGCGGCCCTTGCCGCCCTCGCGTCCCGCTCGGCGGTGGCGGGCGTCGTCGTCGCCCTCGCCCTCGCCGTCAAGGTGACGACGACGGCGCTCCTGCGCCGCGGCGCGCCCCCGGCCCCGGCGAGCCCGGCCGGGGCGGCGCTCGAGGTGGTCGCCGACCTGCTCCTGCCCGTCCACCTGGTCGCCGCCGCGGTCCGTCCCCGCCGGGTCACCTGGCGGGACCGGCGGATCGACGCCGGACCGGACGGCCTGGTGCTCCGGGACGCGGCGTGAGTGCGCGGGTCTTCGCGCGCTACGACGTCGCCGACCACCTCGCCGCGCCCGCCGATCACGTGGCCGCGTGGCTCACCGGGCAGAGTTCGTTCCGGCACAGCCGGCTCTCGCCCGAGCAGGACGCCGTGCTCGACGGCGTCGCGCGTCTCGGCTACGCGACCGTGCGCTGCGGGTTTCCCTGGAACTCCGCGGCGTTGGGCGAGCCCTACCGGCGCGAGCCGATCGTCGCCGCCTCGGCCCGGAACGCCGCCCAGTTCGTCGCGGCGCGCCTGGGCGCCGACCTCGGCCGGGAGGTGGCGCGGCACCTCCAACCCCTGGTCGACGCCGCCTCGCGGCGCCTGCTCCTCATCTGCGGCAGCGCGGGCGCGGAACTGCTCACCGCCGCCCTCCCGCACCTGCGCCTCGGCGCGAGCCCGGTGCTCGCCGTCGCGCTCGGTCCGGTGGGGCGCGTTCCGGGACCGGGCTCCGGGGTCGCGGTGCACGTGGTCCGCGGCGCCGGCGACCGCCTCAGCCGCTGGGGCTGCCGGGCGGCCGCGGACGCCGTCGTCCCCGGCGGTCACCTGGACTACGCGCGCTCGACGGCGGTCCGTGCCGAGGTCACGCGCGTCGCGGGGGAGTTCCTCGCGTGAGCGGCCGCGTGCTCCTCGTCGCCCCGCCGTTCGCGGGGCACCTCCACCCGCTCTTGGTGCTCGGCCAAGGCCTGGCCGAGCGCGGGTTCGAGCCGGTGGTCGCGACCGGCGCCGCCAAGGTGGACCTGGCCCGCTCGCTCGGCTTCCGCGCGCACACCCTTCTCGCGGACGACCCCCTGGCCATGGAGCGCATCGCCGAGACCCCCGGACCCGTCCGCAGCAACCCCGTGCTCCTCGCCCGGCAGCTCTCCGCCAACCTCGCCCTCTGGCCCCGAGCGCGCCGCGACCTGGAGGCGATCGTCGACCGCGAGGCGCCGGACGCCGTCGTCGCCGACTTCACCGCACCCGTGGCCGGGGTGGTGGCGCAGGCGGCCGGGGTGCCCTGGCTCACCACGATCCCGACGCCGTTCGCGATCGAGACGCGCACCGGCACGCCGTCGTACTGCGGCGGCTGGGGCGCGCCACGTCACGCGGGCCACCGGCTGCGCGACGCCGCGGGCCGCGCGGCCACCCGCGCCGCCAAACTCGCCTTCCAGCGCGCCCTCGCCGGGCGATTCCGCGAGGCGGGCGTGCGCGTCTACCGCGCCGACGGCACCGAGCACGCGTACTCGTCCCAGGCGATCCTGGGCCTGGGCATGAGCGAACTCGAGTTCGCCCGCGACTGGCCGGCGGCCTTCGAGATGGTCGGCCCGGTGACCGCGACCCCCGGCACCTTCCCCGAACCGCGCCTGCCCGAGGGGCCCCTCGTGCTCGTCACCCTGGGCACGCACCTGCACTGGGCCAAGCGCGGGCTCCTCGATGCGGTCCGGGCCATGGTCGCGGCGTTCCCGCACCTGACCTTCGCGGTGACCCTGGGCGACGCCTCGCGCGCCGCGCCGGACCCGTTCGAGGTGCACGGCAACGTGGCGGTCTACCACCACCTGGTCTACGACGCCGTGCTGCCCCGGTGCACCGCCGTCGTCCACCACGGCGGGGCGGGCATCGCCTACAGCGCGATCCGGGCGGGGATCCCGGCCGTGGTGTGGCCCCAGGACTACGACCAGTTCGACTACGCCGCGCGGATCGCCGCCGCCGGCGCCGGGGTCCGGGTGCGTCGCCTCGCGGGCGGGGCGGGCGCCGCCGCGCTCTCTCGGGCGCTCGGCCTCGACCCCGAACCGCTGCGCCGCCTCGCCGCCGCGGCGGCGGCCTACGACCCCGTGGCCGCCACCGACGCCGCGATCCGCCGGCTCAGGGCCGACTCCCCTCGCGCTCGATCGGGAACGTCCGCCGCACCCGGCGCACCTTCTCCAGCGGCGCCCGCGGGGTGATCGCGGCCGGCTCTACCTCAGGCGGCATCAGCCCGGCCCCGACGACGGCGGCCCGCAGCGCCGCGGCCGCGGCCGGGAAGGCGTGGGCGGGGTCCACGGCGAGCGCCACCGATCCCGGCGCGTGCTGGGTGACGCGGAAGTCCGCGACGCCGTCGACGCCGAGCACCGCCCCGCGGACGAAGTCGGCGTAGAACGGGCGCAGGTCCCCGGGCGCCCCGGTCGCCCCGGAGCTGCCCGCACCAGCGCCCGCCTCCCCACCCGCCACCGCACGGCGGAAGAGGAGCACGTCGTCGGCCCGCCCCTCGACGGCGTCGAGCACCGCGAACGGCGAGCCGCACGGGCACGCACCGTCCCCGGCCACCAGCACGTCGTCCAACCGCCGCCGGATCACGGCCTGCGTGGTGCGGAACAGGTCGGTGACCACGGGCGTGAACCGCCGGCCGTCGTCGTGCCACTCCCGCTCCACCAGCACGAGGTCCTCGTTGAGGTGCAGCCGGCCCTCGCCGCAACTCGCCCCGAGGAAGCCCTCGGTGGCCTGGTAGACCTGATCCACGCGCACGCCGAGGCCGGCCTCGATCGCGCGGCGGTCGTGCGGGTCGAGCACCTCGGCGACGGAGAGCACGCGCTCCGGAGCGATCGGCGCACCCCGGCCGACGGCGCCCGCCACCACGCGCAGCACGTGCGGCGGCGCGGCGAGCACGGTGGGACGGAACGAGGCAAGCGCCGCCACGTGCTCCTCGGCCGGCACGGCGAGGTCGAAGAACCGGAACGCGACGCGCCCGGACCCCACCGACTCGTACAGCGGCCCGCCGGCGCGCAGCACGAGCGCCACCCGCCCGCCGCGCACCAGGCCGCCACGCTCCATCCCACCCGGCAGGAGCCGCGCGAGCGCCTCGCCCGCCCAGCGCGCGCGCTCGGCCGGGGAGGTGAGGAACACCGTCTGCCGCCCGGACGTGCCGCTCGAGAGCCCGATCGAGACCCCCGCGAGCGACGCCGTGAAGTCCCGCCGTGCCTCCGCCGCCCGGGCCGCCGTCAGGCACGCCGCGAGCGTGAGGCCGCGGTCGTTGAGGTCCGCGAAGTGCGCGACGGCGTCGGCCTTCTCCAGCACCGGGAAGGCGGCCAACTGGGCGGCGGGGGAGTCCGCCCAGGGCACGTCGCGGTAGAACGGGTAGCGCTCGCGCGCCGCGGTCAGCACCCGCCGCAGGCGCCGCCCCTGCCAGGCCTCCACCGCCGCCCGATCCGGCAGGCGCCGCAGCCGGGCCGCCGCGTATGCGGCGACCACGGCGGCGCGGTTCGTCACGCCGTCCCCGCCAGCGCCGACCTCGCGCGCGCGATCAGGTCCGGCGCGTGGGAGGGCACGATGAGCAGGTCCGGCCGGGCGCGTGCGAGGGCGTGCAACGTCGTCGTCGTCCGCCGGTACGCCCTCCAGTCCGCGCTGAGGAAACGGACCAGCGGGTGGGGGAACTCCCCGTGCGTCACCCCGCGCGAGGACCACGTCGCGTCCCCCACCAGGAACACCTCCCGCGGCGCGCCCCGCACCAGCAGCCCGAGGTGCCCGGGCGCGTGCCCGGTCAGCGGGACGGCCACCAGGCTCCCGTCGCCGAGCAGGTCGTGGCCGCGCGGCAGGAACGGCAGGCCCGTGCGGGCGGCGGGCAGGTCCTCCGCGGCGACGGCGCGCGCCGCCATGTCGTCGGGGAGCAGGCCCGGCAGGAGGCCGTGGCGGACGGCGGCCCGCGAGCCCGGGGCGGTTGCGACCTCCTCCAGCGCCCCGCGCCCCAGCACGAACCGCGCCGACGGGAAGTCCCGGGCCCCGCCCACATGGTCCGCGTGCAGGTGGGAGACCACCACCGTGGCCACCTCCTCCGGGGCGATCCCGGCGGCGGCCACCTGCGCCGCGGCCGTGTCCTCCGGCCCCACGGTCACGGGCGTCAACCGCGCGTAGAGGGACGCCGGGAACCGCCGCGTCTCCTCGTGGAACCGCGGCGTGTACCCGGTGTCGAAGAGGATCGCGCCGGCCTCCGGGTGCCGGATCAGCGCCACGAGCGCGGGGAACTCCACCCGGCGCCAGCGCGCGTGGGGCCGCGTGAGCCGCTCCGGCCCGGTGCAGGACCCCGCGACCAGCAGCGAGACCTCGAGGCGCGGGGTCGGGCCTGCCGACGCCCCGGCGTCGGCCATCAGAACCGCACCACCGCGGCGCCCATCGCGAACCCGGCGCCCGTGCCCAGGAGCAGGGCGTGCTCGCCCCGGCGCAGTCGCCCCGAGGCCACCGCCGCGTCCAGGGCGTTCGGGAGGGACGCGGCCACCTGGTTGCCGCGCTCGGCGAGCACGTCCACCACCTGCTCCGGCGCGAAGCCGAGCCGTTCGCTCAGCAGCCGCAGCCCCACGCCGCTCGCCTGGTGCGGCACCACGACGGCGAGGTCCTCCCGGGCGAGCCCGGCCTCCGCCAGCGCCGCCGCCACGAACTGCGGCAGCCGCAGGGCGGCGTGCCGCAGCACCGCCGGTCCGTCCATCCGGAACAGGTACGCGCCCGGCTCCGGGGGCGGCGTCGTGACGTTCCAGCGCGTCCCGCCCGCGTCGATCCGGCAGAAGCCGGCGCCCTCGGGGAAGGTCGCGAACCGCAGCGCGAGCACCGCCGAGGCGTCCGACGGCGCCGCCCGGGTCACGATCGCCGCACCGGCGCCGTCGCCGAACAACGCGCTGGCCTCGACGTCCGCGTGGTCCAACCCCTTCGAGGCGATCTCCGTGGCGACCACCGCCACGCGGTCCCACCGCCCGGCCGCCACGCCCAGGGTGGCGATCTCCAGGGCGGTGAGGAAGCCCAGGCAGGAGGAGTTGACGTCGAATCCGGCCGCGCGGCCGCCCACCAGGCCCAGGTGGGCCAGGGTGAGCACCGCCGTCGTCGGCATCGGCTGTTCCGGCAGCACGCTCGCGGCGATGACGGCGTCGAGGTCGCCGGGCGCCAGGCCCGCGGCGGCCAGGGCGTGCCCGACGGCGCTCGCGGCCATCGCGGAGGAGGTCTCGCCGTCGGCCGCCCACCGGCGCCGCGTCACCCCCGAGCGCTCCCACGTGGTGCCCGCGGGGCGGCCGTGGCGGGCGTCGAGGTCCACGGACTCGACCACGCGCGAGGCGAGGTGCACGCCCGTGCCGGCGATCCGCACCGGGTAGGTGCGGCGGGTTGCGGGCGGCGCGACGGCGGTCGCGGTCACGCGCTCCCGCCGATCCGCACGTGGGTGGGGAGCAGGGTCCCCGCCTCGGGCGCAGCCTCGCCGTCGACCAGCGCGATCACCATCTCCACGCACGCGTCCGCGGCGGCCGCGAGCGGGAGGGCCACGGAGGTGAGCGTCGGCTCGATGACCCCGGGCAGCGGGAGGGCGTCGAAGCCGGTGACGGCGATGTCGACCCCGACGCGCAGGCCGCGGCGCGCCGCCTGGGCCAGGACGATCGTGGCGAGGCTGTCGCTCGCGCAGATGATGGCCTCGGGCCGGTCCTCGCCCAGCAGCGCGCTCGCGACGCGCTCCGCGGCGCTCGCGAGGTCAACCCGGAGCAGCCACCGCTCGGGGACCTCCAGCCCCTGCGCGCCGAGGGTCTCCTGGACCCCGCGCAGCCGGTCGGCGTTCCAGTACTCGGGTTCGGCGTACCCCACGTAGGCGAAGCGGCGGTGACCGCGCTCGAGGAGGTAGGCGGCGACGTCGGCCATGGCGGCGGCGTTGTCGATGTCGACCCATGTCTGCGGGAGGTCGGGCGCGGTCCTCCCGAAGACGGCGAACGGGATCCCGGCGGCGGCGAGCGCGCGGGGCCGGGTGTCGGCGGGGTCGACGTTGAAGAGCACGAAGCCGTCCACGCCGGTGGTGGTGAGGGTGACGCCGAGGTCCTGCCGGTCGAGGGGGTAGGTGAGCACCACGAGTTGGCGGCCGTGCCGCTCCGCGGACTCGATCAGCGCCGCCATGAACGCCACCGAGAACGGGTTCACGGTGCTGAGGTGCTGATGCGGCACATGGAGCCCGAGTTGGAGGGACCGGCGGGTCCGCAGGCTCACCGCGGCGCGGTGGGGGCGGTAGCCGGTCCGCTCGATCGCGGCGAGCACGCGCTGGCGGGTGTCCTCCGCGACCAGGGGCCGCCCGTTGACCACGTTCGAGACGGTCATCGGGGAGACCCCCGCCTCGCGGGCCACGTCGACGATCCGCACGGGCCGGGATGGCTCCTGGGGACCCGAGATCACGTCAGGGACCCCCTCGACGTCGGGGACCGGGCATTCGGTCACGATACCCCCCCGCTGCGCGGGCCGATCCCCCTAGGCTCTTGACGGGGATGGTCGTTCGTGTCAGTCTCGTTGGGGTCTTGTAGCGCTACAAGTGCACTGCATGCCTCGACGAGAAGTCCGAATCCGGTAGCCCCGGGGGCGGTCCGATCGAGGACACGGAGCGCCGGACCTCGAGCCCGAGTTGTCCCACCCGAGTCCAGAGAGTCGAGCGCCTGACGTGACCGAGCCGCAGCCTGCGTGGAGTGATGAGGGGGGCGCCGCGCGGACGCGGGCGCTGTTCGAGGCGGCGTTCGGCGAGGCGCCGGACGGGGTGTGGGCGGCGCCCGGCCGGGTGAACCTCATCGGCGAGCACGTGGACTACAACGGCGGGTTGTGCCTGCCGATCGCGCTGCCGCACCGCACGTTCGTCGCGTTGCGACGCCGGGAGGACGACGTCGTCCGCCTGGTCTCCGCGCTGGCGCCGCAGAACGTGTGGACCGGCACGCTCGAGAACGTGGCGCCGGGGCGCGTGTCCTCCTGGGTGGCGTACGCGGGCGGGCCCGCGTGGGCGCTCGGGGAGGACGGTTTCGCCCTCGGCGGCTTCGACGCGGCGATCGACTCGTGCGTGCCGCTGGGCGCCGGCCTCTCCTCCTCGGCCGCCATCGAGTGCGCCGTCGGCGCCGCGCTCGACGAGGTGTTCGGCCTCGGCCTGCTCGCGGCGGGGGACGCCGGGCGCGCCCGGCTGGCGGCCGCGTGCGTGCGGGCGGAGAACGACGTCGCGGGCGCCCCGACCGGAGGCATGGACCAGGCCGCGTCCCTTCGGTGCACGGCGGGGTCCGCGCTCCTGCTGGACACCGTGGACGCCTCGGTGACCCAGGTGCCGTTCGACCTGGCCGCGGCGGGCCTGGAGTTGCTGGTGATCGACACCCGGGCCGAGCACGCCCTCGTGGACGGGCAGTACGCGGCCCGGCGGGCGACCTGCCACGCCGCCGCCGAGGCCCTGGGCGTGGGCACGCTGCGGGAGGTCACGGACCTCGACGCCGCGCTCGCGGCCCTGGACGACGACGTCGCCCGGCGCCGCGTGCGGCACGTGGTCACCGAGATCGCCCGGGTGGTGGAGTTCACCGACCTGGTCCGGGCCGGGCGCGTGCGGGACGTCGGCCCGTTGTTGGACGCCTCGCACGAGTCCCTGCGTGCCGACTACGAGGTCTCGTGCGCGGAACTCGACGTCGCGGTGGCCGCGGCCCGCGACGCGGGCGCGCTGGGCGCCCGGATGACCGGCGGCGGGTTCGGCGGCTCCGCGATCGCGCTGATCGAGGCGGCGTCCGCCGGCGCGGTGGCCGAGGCGGTGGCGAACGCGTTCGCCGATCACGGCTGGGCCGAGCCCGGCTTCCTCATCGCCGTCGCGGGTCCCGCGGCCGCGCGCGTGGCCTGATCAGGTACGGCCAGAGCACAGCAGTTCCGTCCGAGCAGTACAGCAGAGAGTAGGGAGAGCGCGTCGTGTCCTGGTTGGTGACGGGTGGGGCGGGGTACATCGGATCGCACGTGGTGCGGGCGTTCCTGGATGCCGGGATCGAGCCGGTGGTGGTGGACGACCTGTCCAGCGGGCACGCGGAGTTCGTACCGGACGGGGTGGCGTTCTACCGGGGCACGATCCTGGACACCGACCTCCTGGCCGAGATCCTGCGCCGGCACGAGGCCACCGGTGTGATGCACATCGCCGGCTTCAAGTACGCGGGCGTCTCGGTGCAGCAGCCGCTGCACTGCTACGAGCAGAACGTGGTGGGCACCATGAGCGTGCTGCGGGCGATGGAGCGCTCGGACGTGCGCGCCGTCGTCTTCTCCTCCTCGGCCGCCACGTTCGGTACGCCGGACGTGGACCTGGTCACGGAGGAGACGCCCACCAACCCCGAGTCCCCCTACGGGGAGTCGAAGTTGATCGGGGAGTGGCTGCTGGCGGACCAGGCCAAGGCCACGGACCTGCGGCACGTCTCGCTGCGGTACTTCAACGTGGTGGGCTCGGGCACGCCGCAGCTGTACGACACGAGCCCGCACAACCTGTTCCCGCTGGTCTTCGAGGCACTCCTGTCCGGCCGCACGCCCCGGATCAACGGCAACGACTACGCGACGCCGGACGGCACGTGCGTGCGCGACTACATCCATGTGCAGGACCTGGCCGAGGCGCACGTGGTCGCCGCACAGAAGTTGGACTCCGAGGTCGACCTCCGCCCCGTCTACAACCTGGGCTCCGGCGACGGCGTCTCGGTCGCCCAGATCATGGAGGCGATGGCGGACGTCACCGGCATCCCGTTCGACCCGGTGATCGGGCCGCGGCGGCCCGGCGACCCGGCCCGGATCGTGGCCTCCGGCGAACTGGCCCACGCCGATCTCGACTGGACCATGCGCCACACCCTGCGCCAGATGGTCTCCACCGCGTGGGAGGCCCGCAGGGCCGCCGGGCAGGACGCCGGACGATGACCGCCCGGGCGCTCCACCTGCGCCGGGGCGGCACGAGCCTGGTGCTGCGCCTGGACGAGCAGGCCCTGCCGTGCGTGCTGCACTGGGGGCCGGACCTGGGCGAGGTGGACGACGGCGCCCTGGCGGGACTCCTCCCGGCGCTGGGGATGCCGTTCGTCGACTCCGTGATCATGGCTCAGGAGGCGGTGGCGGTGCTGCCGCAGCACTCCTCCGGGTGGCAGGGCCGGCCGGGCCTGCTCGGCAGCCGCGACGGGCGGGCCTGGTCCGTCGCGTTCGACGCCGTCGTCCACGACGTGGCCGAGGCCGGCTCCGAGGCCTGGCCGGACGGCCCGGCGGGCGCGGTCCGCCTGCGCTCGGTGGGCACGGACTCGCCCGGAGCGCTCGAGGTGAGCACCGACGTCGAACTCCTCGCGAGCGGCCTGGTCCGCGTGCGGGCGTCGGTGCGCAACCTCGCACCCGAGGCGTACGAGGTCCGCCACCTCGAGCCCACGCTCCCGGTCCCCGCCGAGGCGACCGAGATCCTCGACATGGCCGGGCGGCACACCCACGAGCGGACCCCGCAGCGGCGGCCGTTCGACCAGGGGCTGTGGCTGCGCGAGGCGTGGGGCGGCCGCCCCGGGCACGACTCCGCCACGGTGATGATCGCCGGGCGGCCCGGCTTCGGGTGGCAGACCGGACGTCTGTGGGGCGTGCACCTGGGGTGGTCCGGCAACCAGACCCTCGCCGCCGAGCACTCGTTCACGGGCTGGCGGCTGCTCCGCGGCGGCGAACTCCTCCTGCCGGGCGAGGTCCGCCTGGGCGAGGGCGAGGAGTACGCCTCGCCGTGGCTGTACGGCTCGTGGGGGGAGGGGCTGGACGAGTTCTCGCACCGGTTCCACCGGTTCCTGCGCGCCCGTCCGCAGCACCCGACGCGCGTCCGCCCGGTGCTCCTCAACACCTGGGAGGCCGTGTACTTCGACATGCGCCTCGACAAGTTGATCGCCCTGGCCGAGCACGCCGCCGCGCTCGGCATCGAGCGCTACGTCCTGGACGACGGCTGGTTCCGCAACCGCCGCTCGGACAACGCCGGGC
This sequence comes from Actinomycetales bacterium, assembly GCA_029975645.1. Classification (GTDB taxonomy): domain Bacteria; phylum Actinomycetota; class Actinomycetes; order Actinomycetales; family JAHECE01; genus JAHECE01. The sequence continues at coordinate 3,764 of JARKOU010000045.1, read as the reverse complement.
TGGGGGACTGGTACGTGGACGAGGGAGTGTGGGGTCCGGAGGGGATGCACCCGCTGACCGACCGGGTCCGCGAACTCGGCATGGAGTTCGGGCTGTGGTTCGAGCCGGAGATGATCAACCTCGACTCCGACCTGGCCCGGGCGCACCCGGAGTGGATCTTCCAGACCGATCACGGTCCCGGGATCACGTCGCGTTACCAGCACGTCCTCGACCTGGGTCACCCCGAGGCGTACGACTACGTGCTCGAGCGGGTGTCCGCCGTCGTCGGCGAGTACGGCGTCGCGTACATCAAGTGGGACCACAACCGGGCGCTCGCCGACGCCGGGCACTCGCCGGACGGCACCCCGGGCGTCCACGTCCAGACGCTCGCGACGCACCGCATGATGGCCGAGTTGAAGGCCCGGCACCCCGGCCTGGAGATCGAGTCCTGCTGTGGCGGCGGCGGCCGCGTGGACCTCGGGATCATCGAGCACACGGACCGGGTATGGGTCTCGGACTGCATCGACGCGCACGAGCGGCACCGGATGGTCGCCTACACCGGCCTGACCCTGCCGCTGGAACTCATGGGCACGCACGTCGGCTCGGGCGCGGACCACACGACCACCCGCGCGCACGACCTCTCCTTCCGCGCCGGCACGGCGATGTGGGGACACATGGGCGTCGAGTGGGACCTCACGGTCGCCGCGGAGGAGGACGTCGCCGCGCTGCGCGCGTGGATCGCCTTCCACAAGTCGGTGCGCCACCTGCTCCACAGCGGCGACGTGGTCCACGCCGACCTGGCCAACCCGGCGCTGCACCTCGACGGCGTGGTCGCCGCCGACAAGTCCGATGCGCTGTACCGGCTCTCGGCCCTCGATCACGTCCTGACCTGGCCCACGGGCCGCGTCCCGCTGCCGGGCCTGGACCCCGAGCGTTCGTACCGGGTGACGGTGCAGCCGCCGGGGGACGGCGCCGCCCAGAAGTTCGCCCCGGCGTGGGCGGGCGACGGCGTCACGCTTCCCGGCCGCGTCCTCGCCGACGTCGGGCTCCAGGCGCCGCTCCTACCCACCGATCACCTCGTCCTCATCCGCGCCCAGGAGGCATGAGTCATGAGCATCGCCGGACTTCAGCAGGCCCAGGAGAAGATGCGGGCGGCGGGGGTGAGCCAGGCCGCGATCGACGTCTTCTCCTACTACTACGGGGAGTTGGAGGCCGGGGCCACCGGTCTGATCCGGGAAGACACCATCACGCCGCTGCTGGACCCACCGTTCCTGGCCGAGGTGCACGTGGACGCCGAGGCTGCCCGCGACGCGATCGGCAAGACCGTGCTGATCAAGCTCAACGGCGGCCTGGGCACCTCGATGGGCATGGACCGGGCGAAGTCGCTGCTGCCGGTGCGCGACGGCAAGACGTTCCTGGACCTCATCGTCCAGCAGGTCCGGCACGCGCGCTCTGCCCACGGGGCGCGCCTGCCGCTGATCCTCATGAACTCGTTCCGCACCCATGACGACTCGCTGGCGGCGCTCGCGGGCCACCCGGACATCGCCGTCGAGGGCCTGCCGCTGGACTTCGTGCAGAACGCCGAGCCGAAGTTGCTGACCTCGGACCTGACGCCGGTGTCCTGGCCCAAGGACCCGTCGCTGGAGTGGTGCCCGCCGGGGCACGGCGACATCTACACCGCGATCCTCGCCTCGGGGGTGCTCGAGGCGCTGCTGGAGCAGGGCTTCCGGTACGCGAACACCTCGAACTCGGACAACCTGGGGGCGGCGCCGTCGGCCCAGCTGGCGGGGTGGTTCGCGGCCTCGGGCGCGCCGTACTCGGCGGAGCTGTGCCGGCGGACGGCGGCGGACCGCAAGGGCGGGCACCTGGCCGTCCGCAAGGCCGACGGGCGGCTGATCCTGCGGGACACCGCGCAGACCGCGCCGGAGGAGATGGACTTCTTCACCAACGAGCACACCCACCCGTTCTTCCACACGAACAACCTGTGGTTCGACCTCGAGGCGCTGTACGACGCCCTCACCTCGCGGGGGGCGGTCCTCGGGCTGCCGCTCATCCGTAACGTCAAGAACGTGGACCCCACCGACTCCACCTCACCGGAGGTCTTCCAGATCGAGACCGCCATGGGCGCCGCGATCGAGGTGTTCGAGGGGGCGCAGGCGATCGTCGTCGAGCGCGGGCGGTTCCTCCCCGTGAAGACCACGAACGACCTGCTCCTGCTGCGCTCCGACGCCTACGACCTGGCCGACGACGGCGTCCTGCGCCTGGCCACCGACCCGGCGCCGCTGGTGGACCTGGACTCCAAGCACTACAAGACGATGGCGACGTTCGACGCCCACTTCCCGGCCGGCGCCCCGTCCTTGCGTGGCGCGACCTCGCTCACCGTGCGGGGGGACTGGACGTTCGGGTCCGGTGTCGTGGTCACCGGGGACGCGGTCCTCGAGAACACCGGGAACGCGGAGACCGTCGCTGACGGCGCCCACCTGGGCTCCTGAAACCTCGCCGAACACGGGGTTGGTCGTCTCACACGGGGCTTTGAGACGACCAACCCCGTGTTCGGCGGGCGGGGAGGCGCCGAAGCGGCGTCGGCGAGGGGATCACGCCGTTGACACCGACGGCGTCCCGGGGCCACCGTAGAGGTTGACGCACACACCATCGAGCGGGGGGTTCGGCAGCCATGAGCACGGACGTCGCGGACGGTGCGGTGACGGGGACGGCGGCGCTCGCCGACGACGACGACCCGCGCCTGCAGATCGAGGTCGGGGTCCTGATGCCGAACGGCCGGCTCGCGGGCCGCGCCTTCGCCTCCCGCGCCGAGGCGGAGGCCTGGGCCAGGCCCGAGGACGGCGAGCAGGTGGTGGAGGTCAACATCCTGTGTGAGTGCGGGTTCATCTCCTGACGCGCTCCCGCCGACGGGGGTCGGCGCCCCGCCCCCGCGCCGTCGGCCCCGCCGCCGGGGCCCGGGGCTAGCATCGGCCGATGACTGACTCCAGGGCCGCGGAGATCGCGCTCAACCGGGCTCTGTGGGCGGTGATGAACGAACGCTTCACCGATGGCGCAGCCGAGGCGGCGTGGCGGCGGGCGGAACCGGTGTGGGGGCTGTTCGCCGTGCCGGAACGGGACCTCGGCATCCTCGGCGACGTCCGCGGTCTCGACGTCGCGGAACTCGCGTGCGGGACAGCGTACGTCTCGGCCTGGCTGGCTCGGCAGGGGGCACGCCCGGTTGCGGTCGACCTCTCCGGCGAGCAGCTGGCGACGGCGCGCCGCCTCCAGGAGCGCCTCGGGCCGGTCTTTCCCCTGGTCCAGGGGGATGCGGAGCACATTCCGCTGGCGAGCGGGAGCGTGGATCTGGTGGTGAGCGAGCACGGCGCCGCGGCGTGGTGCGACCCCGAGCGCTGGCTTCCGGAGGCGGCTCGGATCCTGCGCCCCGGGGGGGCGGCTGGTGTTCCTCACCAACAGCCTCCTCTCGGCGCTGTGCGTCCCCGAGGAGGAGGGTGTCGCGGAGGAGCGGTTGCTGCGCGGCCAGCGCGAGGTCTACAAGGTGCAGTGGCCCGGCGGTGGGGTCGAGTTCCACCCGTCGCACGGGGACTGGGTACGGCTCCTGCGCCGGTCCGGCTTCGTGGTGGATGCGCTGCACGAGATCTTCGCCCCGCCCGACGCCGGTGACCACGCCTTCTACGAGATCGTGTCGCACCACTGGGCCACGAGGTGGCCGGCGGAGGAGATATGGGTGGCGTCTCGTCCGTGACGACGCTCGACCGCGCGCGCCGGCGTCGGCCGGGCGACGG
>JARKOU010000043.1 GCA_029975645.1 Actinomycetales bacterium | reverse complement strand
ACCGTCTCGCTGGGGCCCGTCGACCCGACCGACGATCGGCTCGTGGAGGACGACGACCCGGCAGCTGAGTTGGCTGAACTGCTCGCCTGGGCGTGCGCCGAGGACGTCATCACCGACGAGGACCGCGAGCTGCTCATCAGTCTCATTGAAGCCGCGAAGACCCTCCAGGCCGATGGCCATGCCCGCGAGGGCGGAGTGGCCGGCCTGTCGAGCCGCCAGCTGAGCGCCGTCGTGGCCCAGGAGTGGGGGGTGTGCGCTCGGACCGTGCGGCGTCGCACCGCTCGCTGCGTGGCGGCCCTCAGCGAAGCCGCCGGGGAGTACCTGAACGCCGTCTGCTGACTGTCCACCAGGGGTGGGCGGGTCCCGTTAGGAATGGCGGAGGTGATGCCGAGATGACCAGCACCCCGGCCGACGTGGCCGCCCTGTTGAAGATCGCGGCCATGGAGCCAGAGACCCTGGACGACCTGGACGGCTGCCTGCGCAGGCTCCGCGACGTGCAGAAGGCCAGACGCGAGCTGGCCAAGGTGCCCCCGGCCATGCTCTTGTCCGGGCTGCTGGATCGGCGCCCTCGGGGCGGTGACCCGTCGTGACCGCGCATAGCGTGGCAGAGCTCCGCGAGGCGTGGCGCGCGATCGAGGCGGGCGAGTTCGCCCATGGGCCCGGGTCCGCGCCCACCGCCCGGAGCGCTGCGACCGCGTGGACGCCAGCGCCCGGTGAGCGGGTGGTCGCCGTCGTCGGCTGTGCTGGCGGAGTGGGTGCGTCCACGGTGGCGCTCGCGCTGGCCACCGCGACCGGAGCGCCGGCGCGGGTGGTGGAGTGCTGCCCTCCCTTGGCGTCCGGTTTCTCTGCCGCAGCCAACGCCGAACTCGGGACCGAGGGCCCCTGGCGCCGCGGCAGTCGTGGCGCCGTCCTCCTGGAGCGCCCCATCGCCGGCGACGCGGTCCTGCCGGTTCCGACCGAGTCATCGGTCGAGTGGACGTTCGTGGACACCAACTGGACGACCGTGTCAGGCCCGGGCGCCGGATGGCTTGGGTCAGTGTTGCGCACCCTGGACGACGTCATCCTCGTCACGAATGCCACGGTGCCCGGGGTCCGCCGCCTGGAGTCGTGCGCCGAACTCATCGGCCGCGACGCGCTGGGGGTGGTCGTGGGACCAATGATCAAGCGGTGGCCGCGTCCGGTGAAGGTCGCTGCCGCCGGGATACCCGCGCTCGTGCACCTGGCCGACTTTCCGCTCGACTCTCGCCTGCAGGTCACCGGGCTGACTCCCGACCCGCTGCCCGCCCCGGTGCTCAAGGCGGCCCAGAACGTCCTCACCCTCCTCCGAAAGGAACCGACATGAACCCGCTGATCGTCCCGCTGAAGATCTGCCCGGTCGCGCCCACGGGCGTCGCCGCCTACACCGATCAGATCTCGGG
>JARKOU010000042.1 GCA_029975645.1 Actinomycetales bacterium | reverse complement strand
CCGACTATGAGGCGCGCACGGTAGCGGTGCGGGAGAACATGGACCCTGCTGCGCAGGTCAAGACGCTCGCGCACGAGCTGGCGCATGTGGTGATGCACGATCCCGACGATGAGGAGGTGCGTCAGCATCGCGGCATCCGCGAGGTCGAGGCCGAGTCCGTGGCGTTGATGATCGGTGCCGCGCACGGCATGGATACCGCCGGGTACACGATCCCGTACGTCTCGACCTGGGCCGCTCGCGTGGACGGCCAAGAGCCCGTCCAGGTGGTGCAGGCCACCGGCGAGCGGGTGCGGAAGACCGCGCTGGCGATCCTCGACCAGCTCGACACGCTCCAGGTCGGCGACGGCACCCCGCCCGGACTCGAACGCGACGCTCCCAGTCCGCGCACCTCCCGTACGGCTGCGCCTGCGGTGGAGCCGGATCGTCCGCGTGGTGGTGCGCCGGTGCCCGAGCTGGCGGGGCGGGGGCTGTGATGCCCGAGCCATTCGATGTCCTGGCGGCGCTCATTCGCGTGGATGGTTCAGAGAGCCTGATGTTTGCGGCGCGGAGCCTCGCGGCGGCAGGCGTGCCCGTGTTCCCGTGCGTCGTCGAGGGGAAGCGTCCGCTGACTCGCCGCGGGTTCCTCGACGCGAGCACCGACCCGGAGCAGGTTGCCGTGTGGTGGGCGCGTACACCGAACGCGAACGTCGGCATCCCGACGGGAGCTGCGTCGGGCGTTGTCGTCGTCGATGTCGATGTCCACGGCCCCCACGATGGCCGCGCGGCATTCGAGCGCGCCACCGACGCGGGTCTCGTCGATGGCGCGGGTCTGCTGGTGCGCACACCCACCGGAGGCGCGCACGTGTACTTCCCGGCGACACCGGGCCGGGAGCAGCGGTCGTGGCAGGCCGCCACCGCGGGTGTCGATTTCCGGGGCGACGGCGGCTACATCATCGCTCCGCCCTCACGGCGGATCATCGACGGGAACGTGCGGCGCTACGAGGTGGCCGACATCGCCGCGCACTCGGTCAGCCCGGTGGACGCGGCCCGGTTGCGGGACTTCCTCGACCCGCGCCCCGTCGCTCCACTACGCGCCAGCGGCGGCTCGATGGATGTGGATGCTGAGCGGTTAGCGGCGTGGGTCGCTGGGCGGGGTGAGGGCGAGCGGAACCGGGGCCTGTTCTGGGCGGCCTGCCGACTCGCCGAGAACGGCGTCTCGCCCGCCGAGGCGCTTGATGCGCTGGGTGCTGCGGCACCGTCGGCGGGTCTGGGTGATCGCGAGGTCACCACGACCGTGCGCTCGGCCTACCGCGCCACCCAGCCCGCATCCGGAGTGACGCCCGGCGGCCGGAGCCAGAGCGCGGGTCGGTGGCTCGGTCGCTCGGCGAGCCCACCGTCCGCAGCCTTGGGGAGGCCTGGGCCGTGAGGCGTGAATCGGGAGGGCGGCGCTGGGCCGCGATGACGGCGGTCGCGGGGACGGTGTTCATCGCCGCCGGGGCGTTCTGGCTGTCGTTCACGTCGTTGGCCGATCTGGCTGCTCGCTCCGGGATCGGGGCTGGGCA
>JARKOU010000023.1 GCA_029975645.1 Actinomycetales bacterium | reverse complement strand
CGCACACCACGGCGACGGCGTCGAGCGCGTGTTCTGGAACGACCCGCGCGTGCTGACGATCTCGATCCACCAGAGCGGCACCACGCTGTTCCCCGGCACCGGCTTCCCGGGCGCCGTGGGTGGCCCGGAGGCGCGGGGGAGCGCGGTGAACGTCGCCTTCCCGCCCGGGACGTCCGACGCCGGGTGGCTGCGGGCGCTGGACGCCGTGGCGGCGCCGTTGGTTGCGGAGTTCGCGCCCGATGTGCTGGTGAGCCAGCACGGCTGCGACGCGCACCGGCGTGACCCCCTCACCGACCTGGCCCTCACGATCGACGGGTTGCGCGCCGTCGCCCTCGCCGTGGAGGACATGGCGGTCCGCCACGCGGGCGGGCGGTGGGTGGCCACCGGCGGTGGCGGGTACGCCGTCGCCGACGTCGTACCGCGGGTCTGGGCTCACCTCGTGGCCGTCGCGGCGGGCCGGCCGCTCGCACCCCAGACGCCCGTCCCACCGGTATGGCGGGAGCGCGTGGCGGCCTTGGGGTACGTGGCGCCGGCCACGATGTCCGACGGCGTGACGCCCGCCTGGCGGCCGTGGTCGGCCGGGTATGACCCCGATTCCCCTGTTGACCGAGCGATTCTCGCGACGCGTGCGGCTTCCTTCCCCTGGCACGGCCTGGAGCCCTAGAGTTTGGTTTGATCTGCGTCTACCGGACCGTCACCACCGCGTCCGATCCGTTCCCGCCACCGAAGAGAGCCGCCGAGCGCCGATGAACGAACAGGCTTTCGCGCCGCCGCGGTTCCTCACCGTGGCCGAGGTCGCCGAGATGACGCGGGTCTCGCGGATGACGGTCTATCGGATGGTCCACGCGGGCGAACTGCCTGCGGTGCGGGTCGGCCGGTCCTTCCGGGTGCCCGAGGCGGCGGTGCAGCAGCTGATCGCGGCCGGCCTCGTGGTCGAGGACTCAGGCGAACAGGTCGAGTCCTCGGGGGGCTGAGCCTGGGGCCGGTGCGACTGGGCGGTGCGACCAGGCGGGCGACCGCTAGACTGCCCCGTCACCGAATCGTGCGTGGCCGCTCGTCGGCCCGTGGCACTCCCGTCTCGTTCTTCCCAAGTGAGGTCTCGTGGGCTCCGTCATCAAGAAGCGCCGCAAGCGGATGGCCAAGAAGAAGCACCGCAAGCTGCTGCGCAAGACGCGCCACCAGCGTCGCAACAAGAAGTAGCTGCGCGGCCGCCGGGCCGGCCGGAGGGGCGAGTCAGGGCGCCATGCGGCGCAGCATCGCCCGCACCACCACGGTGGTGGCCCAGGCCGCCCCGGCGGTACCCGCCGTCGTGCCGACCTTGCGCTTCATCGACGAGCGCCTGCGGCGGAAGTCCAGCACCGGCCAGCCGACCTCCGCGCAGTGCCGGCGCAGGCGCGGTTCGGGGTTGATCCCGCACGGGTACCCGACCGCGGTGAGCATCGGGATGTCGTTGGCCGAGTCCCCGTAGGCCCAGCAGTCGGCGAGGTCGAAGCCTTCGCGTTCGGCGATCGCCCGCGCGGCGGCCGCCTTGGTCTCCCCGTGCATCATCTCGCCGACCAGGCGCCCGGTGTAGAAGCCGTCGTGCTCCTCGGCGACTGTTCCGACGGCGCCGGTCGCGCCAAGCCGGCGGGCGATGAGCTGCCCCACCTCGGTCGGGCTCGCCGTGATGAGCCAGACCTGGTCGCCCCGGTCCAGGTGCCGCTCGAGCAGACGGCGCGCACCGGGGAACATCTTGGACTCGAGCACCTGGTCGTAGACGTCCTCCGCGACCGCGACCATCTCGGCGACCGAGTGGCCCTTGATGATGCCGAGGGCCCGGTCGCGCGCGTCGACGATCTTCTGGCGGTCCTCTCCGGCGAGGAAGTACCAGATCGCGTGCCCGGCGAACACGACGACGTCGGTGAGGGAGAAGAACTCGCGCCGGTGCAGCTCGCGGGCGATGTGGTAGGCGCTCGCGCCGCGGACGATCGTGTTGTCGACGTCGAAGAATGCTGCCGCGCGCGGACGGGCGGCCGGCAGCGGGTGGGTGGCGCCGGCGGTCTTCTTCTTCGAGGACGGCACGGCGGACACCCTAGTCGCCACGCATAGGGTTGCCACTGTGGACCGTGACACCGCCTCGACGGCGCCTGCCGCCCCTCGCATCCGCCTGCTCGGCCGGGGCGGGTGCCATCTCTGCGACGAGGCCCGCGCCGTCGTCGACGCCGTGGCCCGCGAGACGGGCCAACCCTTCGTGGAGCTCGACGTCGACGACCACCCGGACCTCCTGGACGCCTACTCCGACCTGGTGCCCGTGGTCTTCGTGGACGGCGTGGAGCAGGGCTACTGGCGGATCGACGCCGCCCGCGTGCGCTCGGCCCTGGCCGCTCGCCGCTGACCCACCGCCCGCCCTACCCGGCCGAACCCCGCTGACCGGCCGCCCGGCCCCTGACCGTCACCTCATCCGCCGAACACGTGGTTAGTCGCCTCAAGCGGCGCTATTCGACGACTAACCACGTGTTCGGCGGGGGGGGTGGGGGTACGGCGGAGTGGTCAGGCCTTCTTGACCGCGCTGATCTCCAGGTTGATCTTGGCCTTGTCGCTGACCAGCACGCCACCGGTCTCGAGCGCGGCGTTCCAGGTCAGGCCGAACTCCTTGCGGCTCACCTCGGTCTGCGCGCTGAAGCCGACGCGCGCGTTCCCGAAGGGGTCCACGGCCGTGCCGTTGTACTCGAGGTCGAGCTCCACCGGCTTGGTCACCCCGTTGATGGTGAGGTCGCCGACGAGCACCAGGTCGTCGCCGTCGGCCTTCACGCCGGTGCCGGCGAAGGTCCAGGTGGGCTTGGTCTCCACGTTGAAGAAGTCGCCGCTGCGCAGGTGGTTGTCGCGGTTCTTGTCGCCGGTCTGCACGCTCGAGGCGACGATCTCGGCGTGGGCCACGGAGTTCTCGAGGTCCTCGGCGACCACCACGTCGCCCGAGAACTCGGTGAAGACGCCGCGGACCTTGGCGATGCCGGCGTGGCGGACCGTGAACGAGACCTCGCTGTGGGAGGGGTCGATGGTGTAGGTGCCAACGGGGACGAGGGACATGGGGGCCTCCGGGTAGACGGGCAATCTGTTGAGAGATCGCTTGAGTATTTGCTTGATGACTTGACTATAGAGACAAGCGAGCGTGTGCGCAAGCCCCCGTGTTCTGTCTGTCAGCACGGTTTGCGACACTGTGCGCGTGTCCACGCCCACGCCCACGCCGCCGCACCCCTCCCGCCCGCACACGCGCGTCCACCTCGTGCGGCACGGCGAGGTCCACAACCCGGAGGGCGTGCTCTACGGCCGCCTTCCCGGGTACCGCCTGGCCGAGCGCGGCGAGCGCATGGCAGAGCGGGTGGCGGAGTACTTCGCCGGGAACTTCGCGCCCGACGACGCCCCGGCGCGTCGGGCCGACGTCGCCCTCGTGGTCGCCTCCCCGCTCGAACGCGCCCGGCAGACGGCCGGCCCGCTGGCCGCGGCGTTCGACCTGGCGGTCGAGACGGACCGCGACCTGATCGAGGCCGCGAACCACTTCGAGGGACTCACCTTCGGCAAGGGCGAGGGCTCGCTCCTGCGGCCGCGTCACTGGCCCTATCTGCGCAATCCCCTGCGCCCCTCGTGGGGCGAGCCCTACGTGGAGCAGGTCGAGCGGATGACGCGGGCGATCCGAGCCGCCCGTGCCGCGGCCGAGGGGCGCGAGGCGGTGCTGGTCTCCCACCAGCTGCCGATCTGGGTCACCCGGCTGCACGTGGAGGGCCGCCGGCTGGCGCACGACCCGCGGCGCCGCGAGTGCACGCTCGCCTCGGTCACCACCCTCACCTTCGAGGGCGGGACTCTGGTGGCGGTCGAGTACGTCGAGCCCGCGCGTGACCTCCTTCCCTCCGGTCCCGTGGTCCCCGGCGCATGACGAGCCCGGCCGCGCCCACCCCGACCACGCGCGTCCCCGACGGCGGACGCCGCGCCGCGCCCCGCGCCGTCGTCCGCTCCCACCTCCTTGCTGCCGTCCTGGCCGCAACGCTCCTGGTCACGGGCGCCCTCGCGGGATGCTCCGGGGACACGGACGACGCCGCGGCGGGCGCTGACGTCGCGAACCCCGGCTACGCCTCCGGCGACGGGACCGTCACCACGTGGGACCCGGGTGCGCGTGGCGAGCCGGTCGCGCTCACCGGCACGAGTTACGCGGGCGAGGCGATCGACGTCGCGGACTGGCGGGGCGACGTCGTCGTCGTGAACTTCTGGTACGCGGGGTGCCCACCGTGCCGGGCCGAGGCGCCGGACCTCGCCGCGCTGGCGACGGACTACGCCGACGACGGCGTGCGTGTGCTCGGGGTGAACAGCACGGACGACGCCGGTACGGCCCAGGCGTTCGAGCGGACCTTCGCCATCCCCTATCCGAGCCTGGACGACGCCCAGGCCCGGGGCGTCGCGGCGATGCAGGGCGCCGTCGCCCTGCGCGCGATGCCCACCACGGTGGTGCTCGACCAGGACGGCAGGATCGCCGCTCGCATCCTCGGCCGGGCCGAGCCGTCCACCCTGCGCGGGATCGTGGACGACGTGCTCGCCCAGGGCGCCTCCGCGTGAGCGCGTGGTGGGAGCAGGTGGGCGCCGCGTTCCAGCAGGCGGTCCTCTCGGGGCCCATGCTGGCCGCGCTGCCAGTGGCGCTCGTCGCAGGGGTGATCTCCTTCGCCTCGCCGTGCGTGCTGCCCCTGGTGCCCGGGTACCTCGGCTACGTCGGCGGGATGGCCGGGACCGACGCCGTCGGAACCGGTGCGGGAACCGGCGCGGGAGCCCGGGGCCGGGGGAGAGCGGCCCCGCGAGCGGCCGGGCGGAGCCGCCTGCTGCTGGGCGTCAGTCTGTTCGTCGCGGGCTTCTCGGCGGTCTTCGTCTCCCTCTCCGTGGCCTTCGCGTGGCTCGGGCTGGCCCTGCTGCCCTGGCAGGACGCCATCACCCGGCTGCTCGGGGTGGTGGTGATCCTCCTGGGCCTGGGCTTCCTCGGCGTGGTGCCGTTCCTGCAGCGCGAGCGCAGGCTGCACGTGAGCCCGCGGGCGGGGCTCTGGGGGGCGCCGCTGCTCGGTGCGGCGTTCGGGCTCGGCTGGGCGCCGTGCATCGGACCCACGCTCGGGGCGGTGCTCTCCCTGTCCTGGGGCGGGGCCGACCCCCTGCGCGGCGCGATCCTCGCGATCGCCTACTGCGTAGGCCTGGGCCTGCCGTTCCTG
>JARKOU010000019.1 GCA_029975645.1 Actinomycetales bacterium | reverse complement strand
CCCCCCCCCCCAACCCGACTACCCCGGCGCACCGGCCTCAGGCCGGCGGCCGCCGTGCGCCGCGCGCCACCTGCCCGAAGCGGTGCAGCGTCCGGCTCACCGCTTGCTCGCGCAGCACGCTGAGCATCTCCCGGCGTCCGGCGGCGAGCACGGGTCCGGCGAGCAGCGTGGCCCCGCTCCGGGCGGCCGCCTCGCGCAAGGTGCCCGGGTCGCCGATCACGCGCACCCGGCTTGCCTCCGGAAGCCCGGCGATGGACGCCGCCGCCTCCGCCTCGCCCTCCACGCTCCAGTCGGGCGGGAGGTGGCGCCTCGCCTCGCCGACGGCGCCCGCGGCACTCCCGCCGGCGCCCGAGCCGCCCCCGCCGCCGCTCCCGCCCCCCGGCAGGGCGGCGACGAGCGCCGGGTCCACGCTCAGCGTCACCGGCACCTCGGCGAGGTCCGCCGCGAGCAGCACGCGCAGCACGTCCGCCCACCGCGCCCCGGCCTGCGCGCGCAGCACCAGCCGCGGCACCGGCCGGTACCGGAACACGTTCGACTCCCCGGCCAGGCCGGACGGGTCGTGCTCCCGGCCGAACTCCTCCGCCCACGCCCGCGCATCGCTGCCGACGGCGGCCCGCAGCCACGCGACGTCGGCCGCGGCCCCGGTTGCCGCCGCCCCCGTTGCCACCGCGGTCGCGGTATTGGGTGCGGCATCGGGTGCGGCCTCATGGCCCGCCTCGGGTGCAGCCACGGTGCCCGCATCGGATGACTCGAGGAGCGGAAGCAGGGCGCCCAGGCGGGCCGCCACGCGCGGCGCGACCTCACCGAGCTCCCGCGGCACTCCGTCCGGAACCCAGTCGCCGAGCTGCGCCACGTAGTTCGGCCCGCCGGCCTTCGCCCCCGGGCCCACCGAGGACGCCTTCCACCCACCGAACGGCTGGCGCCGCACGATCGCCCCCGTGATGTGCCGGTTCACGTAGGCGTTGCCCACCTCGACCCGGTCGAGCCACAGCGCGATCTCGCCGCCGTCCAGGCTGTGCAGCCCGCCGGTAAGGCCGAACCGGGGCGCGTTCTGCAGCGCGATCGCCTCCTCGAGCGTGCGCGCCGTCATGACCCCCAGCACCGGGCCGAAGCACTCGGTGAGGTGGAAGAACGAGCCGGGCGCCACACCCTCCTTCAGCCCGGGCGACCACAGCCGCCCGGAGGTGTCGAGCCGCCGTGGCTCCACCAGCCAGGACTCCCCCGGGTCCAGCGTGGTGAGCGCGCGCAGCAACTTGCCGCTCGGCGCCTCGATGAGCGGACCCATCGCCGCGCCCGCGTCCTCGGCCCACGCCACGCGCACGGAGGCGACGGCGTCCACGAGTTGACGCCGGAACCGCGGCGACGTCGCCACGGACCCCACCGCGATCACCAGGCTCGCCGCCGAGCACTTCTGCCCCGCGTGCCCGAAAGCCGAGCGCACCACGTCCGCCACCGCGAGGTCCAGGTCCGCCGACGGCGTCACGACGATCGCGTTCTTCCCCGACGTCTCCGCCAGCAGGCGCAGGTCGGGGCGCCACGAGGCGAAGAGCCGCGCGGTCTCGATCGATCCCGTGAGGACGACGGCGCCCACGTCCGGGTGCGTGACAAGCCGCCTCCCGGCGTCGCCCTCGTCGGACCGGACCACCTGGAGCACGTCGGCCGGCAGGCCGTGGGCCTCGAGCGCCGTCCGCACGGCCCCGCCCGCGACCTCCACGCACACCGGCGTGGCCGGCGCCGGCTTGAGGATCACGGCAGAACCCGCCGCGAGCGCCGCCAGCGCCGACCCGAGCGGGATCGCCACGGGGAAGTTCCACGGCGGCGTGACCACGGTGAGCCGGACCGGCGCGAACCGGGCGCCGTCGACCCCCTCCAGGGCGAGCGCCTGCTCGGCGTAGTACCGCGCGAAGTCGACCGCCTCGCTCACCTCGGGGTCGGCTTCGACGACCGTCTTGCCGCCCTCGTGCGCCATGACGGTCCAGAGGTCCTCGCGACGGTTCTCGAGGTGCGCCGCCGCGGTCCGCAGCACCGCGGCCCGCCCCGCGGCGTCGAGCGCCGCCCACGCGGGGTACACCTCCAGGCTGCGCGCCACCACGCGGTCGACGTCGCTCACCTTCGTGAACACGGACGACGCCGGACCCCGCGGCGGGGCAGCGAGGGCGCGCAGGGCGCGGGAGCGGTTGGCCGCAAGGGCCGGATCTGTGTCCGGGGCGTTCGCGAAGGCGAGGACCGGCGCACCGCCGTGCAGTGCCGTCGCACCCTCCGCCGTCGCGACCTCCGCCGTCGCGACCTCCGCGGTCGCGCTGTCCGCGCTCGCGACCTCCGCCGTCGCGACCTCCGCCGTCGCACCCTCCGCCGTCGCACCCTCCGCAGTCGCACCCTGCGCGGTCGCCACTCCAGGCTCCACGTCCTCCAGCGGCCCCTCCCGCGCCCGGCGCCGGGGCAGCGCGCCCACTCGGGACAGGTCCGCGACGGAGCGCAGGAACGCGTCCTCCTGCGCCGCCCACGCGCGCGCGGCGCGGCGCGGCGGCGCCGCGAGAGCGTGCAGGAAGTTCTCGCCCGCGGCCGCCTCCTCCAACCGGCGCACCAGGTAGGCGACGGCCACCCCGAAGTCCTCCGGCGCCACCACCGGGGTGTAGAGGATCACGCGCCCGACGTCGTCACGCACCGCCCGCGCCTGGGCCGGCGCCATGCCCTGGAGCATCTCGACGTCGAGCGCCTCGGCCACCCCGCGGCCGTGCGCGAGCAGATGGGCCAGCGCCAGGTCGAAGAGGTTGTGGCTGCCCACGCCCACCCGGAGCGCGTCGGTCACGTCGGGGCGCAGGACGACGTCGAGCAGGCGGAGGAACGAGGCGTCCGTCTCCGCCTTCGTGCCGTAGGGGGCCGGGACCCAGCCGCGCGCCTCCGCGTGCACGCGCTCCATGGCGAGGTTCGCGCCCTTGACGAGCCGCACCTTGACCCGCGCGCCACCGCGCTCCCGCCGCCACCGCGCGAAGGCGAGAACCCGCTCGAGCACGCCGAGGGCGTCCGGCAGGTAGGCCTGGACCGCGATCCCGGCCTCGAGCCCGAGGAGATCGGGCTCGCCCAGCAGACAGGTGAGGACCTCGACCGTGAGGTCGAGGTCGCGGTACTCCTCGGCGTCCAGCGTGACCAGCACGGCCGGGTTCCGGGTGGCGGCGGCGCGGTAGACGGGGCGCAGGCGGTCCGCGACCAGGGCGGCGCTTCCGCCCGTGTCCCACGGCCCGATCTGCGACGTGAGCGCGGAGACCTTGACGGAGACGTGCTCCACGTCGGCCCGGGCCACGAGCGCCCGCACGCCGGCCGCGCGGCGCGCGGCCTCGGCCTCCCCGAGCACCGCCTCGCCCAGCAGGTTGAGGTTCGCGGCGAACCCGTCCGCCGCCAGCGCGGCGAGGTGCCGGGCGAGCGCGGGGTCACGGGCGTCCAGGACCAGGTGTCCCACGAGACGCCGCAGCCTTCGGCGCGCCTGGGGTACCACCAGCCCCGGTGCGAGGGGGGCGATGCGCCGGCCGACCCCCAGGAGTGCCCGGTCCACGGGCGCGAGGAAGGACGCCGACGACGGGGCGGACGCCCCGAGCCGCGCGAGCGCCCGCGCCGCAACGCGCACGTCCTCCGGCCGGGCGACGGCGTCGACGACGCCGAGGGCCAGGTCGAGGCCGGCGGGATCGGCCACGAGGGCGGCCAGGCGGCGGGATGCGGACCCCTCAGCGGCGCCGGCCCTCCCGGCGGCCGAACGGCGCGGGGGCACGGAGCCGGCGTCGTCCGCTCTCAGCCACGTTCGCGCGAGGGCGGCAGCGGCGGGGGCGAGAGCCGCCGGGGTGACGCCCGCGCCGCCCTCGGTCACCGCCTCAGTGTGCACCGGGGCGAGGCGCGCGGGGAGGAAGACGACGGCGGGACCTGGCCCGGCCTGTGCGACGATTCGGGAATGACCGCGCCCGCCGCCCCGCCCACGCCGGCCGCCGAGCCCGCTTCCCCCGCGCCCGCCGGCGACCCCGGGGACGTCCGAGACGGCGGGCACCACAAGGCGCACGGGCACGGGGACGGTCACAGCCACGGGCACGGGCACGCCCAGCACGGCCACGGGCACGGCCACCAGAAGGACCACAGCGCCGCCGAAGCGCACGAGCCCACGCCGGCGCTCTGGGTGGAGCGGGTCGGGGACAAGACCTACGTCGGGCGCAACGAGCGAGGCGGCGAGGTGCTGATCGGTCAGCACGGCCACGAGGGCGTCATCAGCCCGGGCGAACTGCTGAAACTCGCCCTCGCCGCGTGCAGCGCGATGTCCGCGGAACGGCCGGTGCTGCGCCGCCTGGGCGAGGACCTGCCGATCACGGCGGGCGTCTCCAGCATCAAGGCGTCCGGCGACAACCGCTACGAGAGGCTCATTACCGAACTCGTCCTGCCGCTCGCGGGGCTCTCGCCGGAGGACCGCGAGCAGGTCGAGACCATCGCGCGGCGCGCGGTGACCAAGGGCTGCACGGTCGGGCGCACTCTCGAGGCCGCCGCTCACATCGACCTGGCCGTCTCCGGGGAGGCGTAGGCACCGTATGGCTCTCATCCGTCGCCGCGCGGCGAGCACCGACGTCGTCTCGGCCGATGCCCCACCCGTGCAGGACTTCCTGCCGACACAGGACTACCCGGCACCGCCGCACGCCGGGACCGACGGCGCCGCGCCCCAGGGCTCCGACGCGCCCGCGAGCGACACGCGACGCGGGCGGGTCCCCTCGCTCGCCGAGGTTCTCGACGCCTCGATCACCGTGCCGTCGGGGCTGGTGCGTCGCCAGGTGGACGCGTTGCGCGTCAAGCACCCGAACGCAACCCCGGAGAAGATCATCCAGATGCTCGAGCGGCGCTACCTGCTCGCGGTGACGAGCACCGGCGGAGCGGTGGGCGCCGCGGCGGCGTTCCCCTCGGTGGGCACCGGAACGGCCCTCGCGCTGACCACGAGCCAGGTCGGCACGTTCCTCGCGGCCTCGGCCGGCCTCGCGCTCGCGGTCGCCGACGTCCACGGCGTGGAGATCGACGACGTCCCCCGCCGCCGCACCCTGGTCCTGGCCTCGCTCCTGGGCGAGGAGGGGTCGGTGATCGTCGAGAACGAGGTGGGGGTCGGCACCCTCTTCTGGGCGCGATCGGCCCTCACGCGGCTGCCCCTGGCGACGGTCAAGACCGTCAATGCCTCGCTCGCACGGCGCGCCGCGAAATACGGCGCCACCCGGGGCGGGGCCTTCTTCCTGGGGCGGCTGGCGCCGTTCGGGATCGGCGCGGCCATCGGCGTGGCCGGGGCCCGGGCAATGGGCGGAACCATGATCAACGGTGTGCGCCGCGCCTTCGGCCCGCCACCGGAGTCGTTCGCTCGCGCCGCCGAGGTGGGGTCCGTCGTCCTTCCGGCAGGCGCCCCGGGCGGGCTCGCCGTCTCCGGCGCGGCGTCGGTGGCGACCGGTGGCGCGGTGAGCGGTGTTGCCACGGTGCCGGGCGCCGTCGTCGTGCCCGATCGTGGCCGGAAGGCGCGGCGGGAGCGCCGCGCGGCCGATCGCGCCGGCACACCGCCGCCGGAGCACGTGGACGTCCCGCGGATCTGACCCCCTGGAAGGCTCGACGCACGTGACCGCCACGCCCACCACGCACAACCAGCCGGCAGCGAACACCCAGCCGGCAGCGAACACCCAGTACGAGGACCTGCTGCGGCACGTCCTGGCGAACGGCACGCCCAAGTCGGACCGGACCGGCACCGGAACGCGCAGCGTGTTCGGACATCAACTGCGCTACGACCTGCGCGAAGGCTTCCCGCTGATCACCACCAAGCGGGTGCACCTGAAGTCGATCGTGTACGAGTTGCTGTGGTTCCTGCGCGGAGACTCGAACGTGCGCTGGCTGCAAGAGCACGGCGTGCGGATCTGGAACGAATGGGCCGGTCCCGACGGCGAACTCGGACCGGTCTACGGGGTGCAGTGGCGGTCCTGGCCTACCCCGGACGGGCGGCACATCGACCAGATCGCCGCGGTGCTCGAGACCCTGCGGCGCGACCCGGACTCGCGGCGGATCATCGTCTCGGCGTGGAACGTCGGGGACCTCGACAAGATGGCGCTGGCCCCCTGCCACGCGTTCTTCCAGTTCTACGTCGCGGACGGGCGGCTCTCCTGCCAGTTGTACCAGCGCAGCGCCGACCTCTTCCTGGGCGTGCCGTTCAACATCGCCTCCTACGCGCTGCTCACGCAGATGGTGGCGGCGCAGGTGGGGCTCGAGGTCGGCGACTTCATCTGGACCGGCGGCGACTGCCACGTCTACGACAACCACGTGGACCAGGTGCGCGAGCAGCTCACGCGCGAGCCCTACCCGTTCCCACGGCTGGAGCTGGCGCCCGCACCGTCGCTGTTCGACTACACCTACGAGCACGTGCAGGTGGTCGGGTACCGGCACCACCCCCCCATCGCGGCCCCCGTGGCCGTGTAGGACGGCGACCGTGCTGGGGATGATCTGGGCGCAGGCGCGCCGGCGGGTGATCGGGCGCGACGGCGACATCCCCTGGCACCTGCCCGAGGACCTCGCGCACTTCCGCCGGACCACGCGCGGGCAGGCCGTGATCATGGGGCGGACGTCGTGGGACGCGCTGCCCGACGCGTACCGCCCCCTGCCGGGGCGCCGGAACATCGTGCTCTCGCGCCGCCGCGGCTTCGAGGCGCCCGGGGCCGAGGTGGTGAGCAGCCTCGACGAGGCCCTCGCCCTGGTCGGCGAGGCAGACGCCTGGATCTGCGGGGGCGCCCAGGTCTACGCCGAGGCGATGCCTCTGGCGGACGTGCTGGTGGTGACGGACATAGGACTCGAGGTCGACGGCGACGCCTTCGCCCCCGAGATCGGCCCCGAGTGGGTCGCCTCGTCAGTGGATCCTGCCGACGGCTGGCTCGAGGGTGGAGGCGGGCTCCGCTACCGGATCACCACCTACACACGCCCCTGAACGGGGCGCCGTTCATTGCATTGCCACCGCACCGTATAATCGGCCGGAACAATCCGGGGAAATCGTCCGACATTCGCCGCGTGATAGATTCTGGCCACCGACCAGACACGACCCCGAGCCCCCGCGCCGGGGCAGCGGACGCACCACGGAGCCGCTCGCCCCTCGCCGATCGCCGGTTCCGGAACGCCGGAGCACCGACCCCGAAGGACGACACGATATGACGCGGAGTCTGTACCGCGCCCCCGAGACACCCTCGAAGTCCCCCAGCGCCGCGGGCCGAAGCGCCTTCGCGCGCTGGGTCTCACGGGCCACGCTCGCCGTTCTCGGCGCGGCGCTTGCCTTCGCCGGGCTGGTCCCCACCGCACCGCCGGCCGCCGCGGCCGTCACGTGCGGCCCTGGCACCGCCGGGACCATGACGATCGTCGCCCACACCGACGACGACTTGCTCTTCCTCCAACCGGACATCCTGAGGGACCTCCAAGCGCGACGCTGCATGCGCGTCGTGTTCACGACGGCGGGCGAGGCGGGCGAGGGGCAGTCCTATTGGAGCAGCCTCGAGACGGGCATCCGAGCTACCTATGCCAGCATGGCCGGCGTCGCGAACACCTGGAACTCGATCGACGACGGCATCGCCGGACGCACGATTCCCGCGTACCAGCTCGCCGGGGCGCCCGTCGAGATCTTCTTCCTCCGGATCCCCGATGGGTTCCCCGACGGCTCCGGCAGCGCCGCCTACGGCGGCCAGAGCATCCTCAAGCTGTGGAACGGCACCACCACGAGCACCGTCGACGGCGCGAACACGTACACGAAGGCCCAGTTCCAGAGCCTCATCACGGAACTCGTCACGGATTTCGGCCCGACGACGATCCGCGCGACGGACTGGACCACGTACTTCGACAACCCGTATGACCACAGCGACCACTGGGCGACCGCGCAGTTCGTCAACCAGGCGCACCTCGCCTACCCCTCGGCGCACACGCTCGTGGGCTACGAGACCTACGCGACCGACGAACCCGGGTACCCGATCAACCTGAGCGGGACGGAGTTGACGACCGTCACGGACGCGTTCGTGCTGTTCGCCGGGTACGACCACAACGTGTGCAACACCCCGGGTGAGGGCTGCCCGGACTCCCCGCACGACGCGTGGCTCAAGCGGCAGTACTACACCGCGAGCGTCCACACGGGAAACGTCGCGCGGAACGCGAACACCACCGTGGCTGCGTCCTCCCAGGCGAGCACGACGCAGTCCGCTGCCAAGGCACGTGACGGGTACGCCCAGGGTTCCACCGTCGCTGCGACGTACGAGTGGGCGAGCAACGGGGAGGGCGTCGGCGCGTGGATCGAGTACACGTTCCCGAGCCCGACGTCGATCAACGGCGTGCAGCTCTTCGACCGCCCCAACCTCACCGACCAGGTGACCGGCGGCACCCTCACCTTCTCGGACGGCAGCAGCGTCCCGGTCTCCGAGCTGCCGAACAACGGCACCGCGCGGACGATCACCTTCGCCCCGAAGTCGGTCACGAGCATCCGCTTCACGGTCGGGTCGGTCCGGCCCGGCACCGCGAGCGTCGGCCTCTCGGAGTTCGAGGTCTACACCAACATGCCGTTCGTCAACCTGGCCCCCACGGCGAGCGCCGGCCCGGACCAGAACGTGAGCGGCGGCGCGGCGGTCCAGCTCAACGGCGCCGGGAGCAGCGACCCGAACGGTACGCCCCTCTCCTACGCCTGGACGCAGACCGGCGGCACGAGCGTGACGCTGACCGGCGGCAACACCGCCACCCCGACGTTCACGGCGCCGAATGTCACGGGACCGCTGACCTTCCGCCTCGTCGTCGGTGACGGCTCGCTCACGAGCCCCGCGGACTCCGTGGTCGTCAACGTCACTCAGGTCGCGCCGAACCAGCCGCCGACCGCCGAGGCGGGCGCCGCGTTCGCCACGAGCATCGGCGCGGCGGGGGTGGCGCTCGACGGCACCGGGAGCAGCGACCCGGACGGCGACACGCTGACGTACGCCTGGAGCCAGACCGGCGGGCCCGCGGTCACGCTGACCAATGCCGGCACGGCGACGCCGTCGTTCAAGGCGCCGTCGACCACGGGCACGCTCACCTTCAAGCTGGTGGTCGACGACGGCCGGGGCGGCACGGCGAACGACACGGTCGATGTCACGGTGGTGCCCTTCGCCGACGTCCCGCCGGGGGCCGCGTTCGAGGCCGACATCAACTGGCTCTACGCCCAGGGGATCACCACCGGTGCCGACGGCCCGGGTGACACGCTCCTGTTCGGACCGCACGACTCGATCACCCGCGAGGCGATGGCGGCGTTCATCTACCGGTTCATGGGTTCACCGGCCTTCACGCCGCCGGCCACCTCGCCCTTCTCGGACATGAGCCCCGGTGACGCCTTCTACAAGGAGATCACGTGGCTCGCCTCCGAAGGGATCGAGCCGGGTGGGGTCGGTGTGGACTTCAGCCCCACGGCTCTGGTCACCCGCGAGGTGCAGGCGCAGTGGATGTTCCGGGCTCTGACGACGGACGCCGAGGCGGCGGCCTACGTGCCCTCCGGCACCGAGCCGTTCACCGACGTCGACAGCAGCCACCCCTCCTACACGGAGATCTCGTGGATGTGGGACAACAACCTCTCGACCGGCGCCAACATCGGCGGGCAGATCGTCTACGCGCCGAACGACCCGATCAGCCGCGAGGCGATGGCCGCGTTCTTCTACCGCGCGTTCACCGAGGGCTTCCAGCCCTGACGGCCTGACTCGGCCAGAGGACGGCGGCGTCACCCACCCGGGTGGCGCCGCCGTCGTCGTCCGTGCGCGCTACTGCACGAAGATCCGGTAGCCCCAGGGCTCCAGCTCGAGCGCGAGAGCCTCGGACAACTCCACGTCCTCCCCGGATGCGAAGTCCCGGTAGGCGCCGTGGTAGAGCGTCTCGCGGAAGGTCGCCTCGACCGGCTCGGGCGAGAAGTTGAAGACCGCGAACACCTTGTCCTGCTCGCTGCGTCGGACGAAGCTCAGGATCTTGGCCTTGTCGTTGTTCGGCACGCGCACCATCCGCGCCCCCCACGGCGCGTTCCACAGCGCCGTGTTCTGGTGCTTCAGCGCGAAGAGGCGCCGGTACAACTCGCCGAGCGGGTGCTCGCGCCAGACGATCGGGTCACGCTCGAAGAACTCCAGGCGCTTGTCGTGGCCGGCCTCCTGCCCGTTGTGGATCAGCGGCATGCCCTCGCTGAGGACCGAGAGGACTATCGCCGCCTCCAGGCCTTCGCCGAACTGCTCGAACTCCGTGCCCTCCCACGCGTTCTTGTCGTGGTTGCTCACGAAGAGCATGCGCATCGCTTCGCGCGGCCAGTGCTTGTCGTTCCACGCGTAGTAGACCTCCAGAGAGGAGCAGTCCAGAGAGCCGTGACAGATGCGGTGGACCGTGTCGTTCCAGTGCCAGGAGTACGTCATGTCGAACGCCGCCGCGTGCAGGTCCTTGGACTCCCACTCCGCGAGCATGAAGACGGGCTTGATCCCGTCGAGGACCGCCCGGGCCGTCTCCCAGAAGTCGGTGGGCACGAAGCCGGCGACGTCGCACCGGAAGCCGTCGACGTCCGCTTCGCGCACCCAGTACGCGAGGGCGCTCGTCATGTACTCGCGGAGCGCGGGATCGGCGTAGTCGAAGTCGATGATGTCGTCCCAGTCCCACCAGGGGGTGGGGCAGAAGTCGCCCTTCCAGTCCTTCAGGTACCACTCGGGGTGCTCGGTCACCAGCGGGTTGTCCCACGCGGTGTGGTTGGCGACCCAGTCGAGGATCACGTGCATCCCGAGGTCGTGGGCTGCGACGACGAGCGCGCGGAAGTCCTCGAGCGTGCCGAACTCGGGGTTGACTGCCAGGTAGTCCTTGACCGCGTAGGGGCTGCCGAGGGGACCCTTGCGGTTGACCTCGCCGATCGGGTGGATCGGCATGATCCACAGGATGTCCGCCCCGAGGTCCTTCAGGCGCGGGAGGTGCTCCATCGCGGCCCGGAACGTGCCCTCCGTGGTGAACTGCCGGGTGTTGATCTGGTAGATCGTCGCGTTCTTGCTCCACTCCGGGTGGGTGATCCGCACGTACGGGGAAGGCTGGAAGCGGGCGTCGGACACGAGGAGCCCCGTTCTCGAAGGGGTCGGGGGACCCACCCAGCCTATTGGCGGCCGTCAGGAACGACCTCGCGTTCCCACAGGATCTCGACCACGCGTGCCACCCCCGCAGCGAGGTACCGACGAAACGTGCTCGACGGGAGCCCGAGCGCTTCCGCCGCCCGCTCGAGCGACGGCGCGGGAGCGAGGTACGCACGGTGCAGCACGCGGTAGAGACGCTCGTCCGCCGGGTTCCCCCGCAGGCCCGCCACGGCCTCTCGGAGCACGTCCTGGAGCGCGGCCACGCGCTCACGAACCGGTGACTGTAGGCCCGTCCGCGCCAGCACCACCCAGGTGCCGAGGAGGGGGCTGCCCCGGAGGCGGTCGGGGCGAGTCAGATCGCGCAGTGCCCGGCGCACGGCGTCGGCGAAATCCTGGCGGGAGAGCACGGCAGCCCGGGTCGAGAGGGTCGGATCCGGCTCCGTAGGCGCCGTCGCGCCCGACACCTCGCGCCCGGCAAGGAGGGCGAGCCACGCGGCAGGGGGGACGGCGCGCCAGTCGTGGCCGAACACGGCATACGTCCACCCGCCCACTGTGAAGTCCGCCCCCGGGATCCGCCGGTGGTCGGCGTACCGACAGAAGTCCGCCCAGAGGTCGGGGTCCGCGACCGCCAGGAGGGATATCGCGAGCCCGGGCGTGAGAAGGAGCGTCCGGGCAAGGTGCGCCGCGAGCAGGCTCTGCACCGGGGAGACCGATTGGTACCCCTCCACCGACATCCAGAACCTGAACAGCAGCGCGCGCTCCGGCTCCCGCAGCGGCGCCGAGGCGGCTACCTCGCGCACGGCCGCGGCGACCGCAGGATCGCCAGCGTCCGGCCGCGACGGGTCGTCGACGGCGTCGACCCCCACCGGGACGCCGTCGTTGCGCACCGGGACGCCGTCGGCCGCGACCGGAAGCGCGCACAGGAATCCGTGAACGACGCCGTCGGACCCTCGAACCACGTGCCACGCGTCCGGGCGCGCCCCGACCCAATGCCCGGCGAGTGCGGCCGACTCTTCCCCCTCATGCCTGCGCACCGCGGCGATCACCGCGGGCGCATCCTCCCGGGACAGATGATCCAGGCGCAGACCGTCTCCCACCTGAGGTGCACCGGCGCCGAGGAACAGGCGGAAGTCCTGGTGGAGGTACATGAGGTCGAGCACGATCCGGGCCTGGCGGATTCTGTCGGCGCCGTCGAGGCCGGCAAGGAAGTGCGCCCGAGCCCGAGAGCGGAGGTCGCGCTGCCGGGCGGGGTCCCGCCATCGCAGGTCGGCGTCGAGCGCGTCGCGGACCAGGTCGTGCGGGGCGAGCCCGGCGTCGACCATCTCCATGAAGGGAAGTCCCCGGAGCCAGCGGAAGGTCTCGCCGACGTCGACCTGGTCGAGCATGGCCGCGAGCAACGCCTCGTCGAGTGCACGGACCTGGGCGCTCGCCTCCAGCGCACGACGGTGCGCGGCGGAGGGCACGGCAGCAAGGAGGCGATCCAGCAAGGTGGCGATGACGTCGGGCGAGAGGTGGGCCGCCGAGCCCCCGCCGGCGATCACCTCGGCCGCGAGCGTGAGCGCGAGCGGGTGGCCATGCGTGGAGGACAGGACGTCGGGCAGCGTCCGGGAGTCGATCCGTCGGGCCTCGAGAAACGCCCTGCACTCGTCGGCGTCCAAGTTGCCGAGCGGCACGGCGCGCAGGAGGGCCGACCAGCCGGGATCGGTCCGCCAGGCCGTCGACGGCGGTCGCTGACCCGCGAGGACCACGCGCGTGTCCGCGGGCAGGGTGGGCAGGAGGTGCCCGCGGACCCAGGCGTCCGTGTCGTCGTCGAGCATCTCGTAGGTATCGATCAGGACCAGGGGACGCCGTCCGCGTGGTCCGAGCGCCGGTGCGAGCGCGGCGGACAGGGCCTCGCGCACGGGCGGGAGATCGCGGATGTCGAGGCGGATCGTGGGGACGCCGGCCTCGGCGGCCGTATCGGCGAACCGGGCGAGCAGCGTGGACTTGCCGACTCCGGCGGGACCATGGACGTAGAGCACGGCAGCGTCCGGGTCGGCGGCGCGTATCCACTCGTCGAACAGCGCACGTTCCGCTTCACGACCGACGAAGGCCGCGCGGCGGGCAGCCGCCAGCCTCTCCCCCAAGGTCTGCCCCATCGGTCCCCCCGCGATCCACGACCCGGGCGACATGCTGCCCTGGGTCAGGGAGGTCGGCAAGGCGGCCCGGCGCGGCGCGGGACCCGTCGCCGCCGGTGACGGGTCCCTCGCCCGGGGTACTCACCCGGCGCTCACCGGTCTAGAACTCGGCGTCCGTCAGCAGCGAGAGCGAGACGGTGGTCGAGCGCGTCCCGGTGTTGTAGGCGCACACCGAGTAGTAGGCGGGGCCGGGGAAGTTGCCGTACTGGCTGCGCAACTCGGTGGACCAGGACGCCACCCTGCCCGCGGTCGCCTGGATCACGACGCCGTTGCGGAGCACCTTGAACCGGGCGCCGTCGGCTGTCGCGGTTCCCAGGCCCCGCACCTGGTAGGACGCGTACTGGCTGACGCAGGCCGACTGGCCGGGCGCGAGGGTCTGAGCCGTGTACTGAGCGGCCTGGGCAGCCCCGGCACCCGCTCCCCCGACCAGGGCGGCGGCCAGGGCGGCGCCGGCGGTGAGCCGGGCGAGGCGTGAGCGGCGGGACGGGGCGGCGGTGGCGGTGGCGGTGGCGGACGCGGTAAGGGACATCGGGGTCTCCTTCTGCTGAGCGGCGGACCCGCGGTCTCGCGGGGGTTCTCGCCGGTGGTCTCGCCGGTCTTCCGGCGGTGAGGGGACGGTAGGGAGCGGCCCCGCTCACACCCCAGACCACGACCCGCTCAGATCCCGCCCAGTTCCCGCCAGAACGCTCAGGTGCCGGGTCGCCCCGTTCACCCCCGCTCGAGCAGGGTCACCACCTCGTAGTGCTCGGTGTGGGGGAACATGTCGAGCACGCGGGCCTTCCGGGGTCGCAACGAGGGCATCCGGGCGAGATCTCGGGCGAGGGACTCCGCCCGACAACTGGAGTAGACGACGTGTCGCACCCCGGACGCCTCCAGCCACCCGCACAACTCGGCGCCGATCCCGCGGCGGGGTGGGTTCACGATCACGAGGTCCGGCGGGGCCTCGGCTGCGAGGGCGAAGGCGGTGGCGTCGCCCGCCTCGAAACGGAGGCCGCTGAGCCCTGCCTCCGTCGCGCTCGTCTGCGCGCTCGCTACCGCCTCGCCGCTGGTCTCCACGCCCACCACCTCCCGCCCCGGCGCCGCGACGTGGAGCGCGAAGCCGCCGACGCCGCAGTACAGGTCCCAGACCGACGCCGGCCCGCACGCCTCCACCCAGTCCCGGACCTGTCCGTACAGCGCCGTCGCCACCTCGGTGTTCGTCTGGAAGAAGCTCCGGGGTCGCAGGTGGAGGGCCGGGCCGCCGAGGCGCATGGTCAGCGCCTCCTGGTCCGTCAGCACGATCTCCCGCTCCCCCTCGAGCACGGCCTTGTGCTCGGGCTGGAGGTTGACGGAGACGACGGCGAGCCCCGGCACGGCGCCGAGCAGCCACGGCACGTGCTTGCGGATGCGGGCGACCGATTCCTGCGAGCGCAGGACGAACCTCACCATCACCTCGTCGTCCGGCGAGGCCGTGACCAGCACGTACTTCACCTCACCGGACCGGTGGGCGACGTCGTAGGGCACCAGCCGGGCCTGCGTGACGAAGGCGGCGAGCGCCTCGAACGCCGGGCGCATGGCCGGCGGGTACAGCGGGCAGTCCCGCAGGTCGACCCCGTGTCCGCCGGGGTCCAGGATGCCGAGGGTGGGCTGCGCCGTCGTGCCCGAGACCACCATCTTCGCCTTGTTCCGGAAGCCCGCCTCGGCGCTGCGGACCGGCGGCAGCCACTCGAGGTCGGGGGCGGCGATCAGGCTGCGGCAGAGCGCGTGCTTCGCGGCCAGCTGCGCCTCGTACGGGCGCTCGATGAGGGTGCAGGACCTGCACCGCCCCGTCTCGTAGTACGCGCACCGCACGCGCGGAGTCTAGGTGGGCGAACCCGCCCCGAGATCGACCAGCGTCAGGCGCACCCGGACGCGGTCGCCGGCCCCGATGCCCTGGGCGCGCCGGACCTCCTTCTTCACGGGGAGCACGTAGGTGCGGGCCTTGCTGTCGGGGAAGATCGACGTGCGCCACACCGTCGCGCCGATCGCCACCTCCACCCGCACCGAGCCGAAGCCGCGTGCGTAGGGTGCGGCGAGTTCCAGGATCTCGTCCGCGACCTCGGGCGGCAGGCTGACGAACGTCCAGCTGTCGGTCTTGCGGGCCTCCCAGAGCCACATCTCGGCCTCGAACTCGTACGTCACCGGGGAATCGTGACAGGCCGGTCCACGTCCGGGCGACGACGGCCGCGCGCTGTCCGTGTCGGGGGTCGGTCGTAGGGTGGCGGCCGTGACCGAGGCCCTACCCGCGCCGCAGGACTTCCCCGCGCCTCCCGAGTCCATCCAGGACGTCCCGGCACCTCCGGAGGGCGTCGGCATCCAGGACACCCTCCCGACCGAGAGTCCCATCGAGCCCGGCCCGGTCCTGCACCCGCGCCCCCGCCCGGACCTGCCCCGCGGCGCGGCGCGGGTGACGATCGCCTCGGGCCCGCTCGACGTCGACCTCGTCCTGGCCGACGCCGTGAACTTCGCCCTGGTCCACAACGGCGTCTCCCCGCTGCTGGCGCTGGCGGTGAGCAACCTCGGGGACCGCCCGATCGAGCTGACGAGCCTGACCATCACGCTCAAGTCCCACGTCGCGGAACTCCTCGCCGAGCCGCTCACCGTCACCGACGTCACGCTCGCCCCGGGTGAGACCCACACGGCCCCGGCCGCCGCGCTGCGCCTCACCCTCCACCCCCTCCCCTTCGCCCGCCTCGTGGAGGCGACCACCGGCACGGTCCACCTGACGGCTACGACGCCGCACGCCCGGCACCACGCGGCCCAACCGATCCGTCTGCTCGCCCGGGACCAGTGGTGGTCGACGGCGATCCCGGAGTCGCTCGCCGCGTTCGTCCAGCCCCGGGACCGCGCCGTGGCGGACCTGCTGTCCGAGGCGAGCGACCTCCTCGCGGCCCGCACCGGCGACCCGTCATTGCAGGGCTACCAGGCCGGCTCCGAGCGCGTGCTCGCCGTCACCGAGGCGATCGCGGATGCCCTGCGCGAGCGCGGTGTCCGCTACATCGAGCCGCCCGCGTCCTTCGAGGGCGCCGGGCAGAAGATCCGCCCGCCGCGGGAGGTGCTCCACGACCGCTGGGGCACGTGCTTGGACCTGACCTGCACGCTCGCAGCCTCGTTCGAGGCCGCCGGCCTCAACCCGGTGATCGTCGCGTGCCAGGGGCACGCGTTCACCGGCGTACTCCTCGAGGACTCCCAGCTCGCCGAGGTGGCCGTCCGCGAGCCCAACCAGATCGTCACCCTCGCCGAGAGCGGGCTCCTCGTCTCGGTGGAGACGACGGCGCTCACCGCCTCGGCCGAGCCGCGAACCTTCGAACAGGCCCGCGCCGCCACCAGGCGCTGGTTCACCCGCGACCTCGCGCGGGTCGAATACGCCCTCGATGTCCGCGCCGCGCACCGCCGCGTGCGCCCGCTCCCGACGATCACCGAGGGCGAGGGCGGCGTCGTCGTCGAGGTCGAGAGCCCGGCGGCACCTCCGACGCCGTGGTCACCGCCGCGCCCGGCAAGTGCCGAGGACGGCGCCCCGGCCGCCGCCGGAACCGGCGCGAAGCCGACCCTCCCGGCCCCGCCGCCCCGCATCGCCCAATGGCGCAACGCGCTGCTCGACCTCTCCTTCCGCAACCCGCTCCTCAACATGCGGATGGGGCGCTCCGGCGTCGACCTCCACGTCCCGGCGGGCTCCCTCGGTGCGCTCGAGGACATGGTCGCGTCCGGTCAGTCCGTGCGCCTGCTCCCCCACGACCAGATCAGTGACATCCACCGCGCGGCGGGCGCCCGCACGGCGCAGGAGATCGACGCCGCACAGCTCGCGGCGATCCTCACCGGGGAGCACACGGCCTTCGTCGCCACCACCACCGCCGCCTATACCTCCCGCCTGCGTTCACTGGCTCGCAAGGCGCGCACCGTGGTTGAGGAGACGGGGTCGAACAACCTCTTCCTGGCGCTCGGCTCGCTCGCCTGGGAGGACGCCGGGCGGCACGCGACCGCGCCGTTGTTCCTCCTTCCGGTGGTGCTCCAGGGCAGGCACGGCCGGCCGTTCGAGGTCCGCGTGGAAGAGGGCGCCTTCGCGCAGCCGAACCAGTGCCTGCTGGAGAAGTTGCGGGTGGCCAAAGGGCTGGAGATCCGCCACTTCACCGAGCCGGAGTCGGACGAGGCCGGCATCGACCTGCCCGGAGCCCTCCAGGAGATCCGTGCCACGCTCGCTCGCGCGGGCCACCCGTACCGCGTCGAGGAGACCGCCCATCTCGCGATCCTGCAGTTCAGCACATTGCAGATGTGGCAGGACCTCGGCGAGAACTGGCCCGCGTTCCTCGCCAACCCGGTGGTGCGCCACCTCGTCGAGACTCCCACGGATACGTTCGCGGACCCGGTTCCCGAGCCGGACCCGGATCCCGTCGCGGAGGCGACCGCGTACCTCCCCGTGCCCGTGGACGGCTCGCAACTGGAGGCGGTGCGCTGGGCGGCGGCCGGGCGCTCGTTCGTGCTCGAGGGCCCGCCCGGGACGGGCAAGTCGCAGACCATCACGAACGTGATCGCGCACGCCCTCGCCGAGGGGCGCCGCGTGCTGTTCGTGGCCGAGAAGCAGGCCGCGCTCGACGTCGTGAAGCGCCGCCTGGACGCCGTGGGCCTCGGGACGTTCAGCCTGGACCTGCACGGCAAGAACCAGACGCCCGCGGCGGTCCGGGCCCAGTTGCGCGAGGCGCTCCACGCGCGCGCGGAGGGCAACCCCACCGCATGGGAGGCCCAGCGCGCCCAGTACCGCGCGCTGGTGGCCCACCTGCGGCGGTATCCCGAGGCGCTCCACGCCGTCGGGCCGGCGGGCCTCTCCGCGTGGACGGCCCGCCAGGTCATCCTCACCCTGAGCGGTCCGTCCGGGGACGACGGCGCCCCACCGCCCGCGGACCTGCCCGTCCCGCAGCGGACGGTGAGCGGTGGCACCGACCCCGAGGTCCTGTATGCGACGGCGCGCGACCTGGCGCTCGCGATCCCGGACCTCGGCGCACCACTTGCCGCGCACCCCTGGCTGCTCGCGGGGCCGACGCCGAACCCGGCGTACGCACGGCAGGCGATCGCGGGGACCCTGGCGGAACTGCTCGCGGCGGAGGCGGCCGTGGCCGATCCGGGCGTGCGCGCCCTGGCAGAGCGCGCCGCATCGCCGGAGGACCTGTCGGCGACGGCGCGCTGGCTGGAGCACGTGGCCGCCGGGACGGCGCTCGACCCGGCGCACGCAAGCGCCGTCGTCGGGCCGTCCTGGCAGACCCACGCGGCGACCGCCCGCACACTCCTGGCGGAGCACCGGCGGGGATGGGCGCCCGTGATCGCGCTGGTGGCGCCGGCGGCGCTCGGCGCGGATCTCGACGTGCTGCTCGCCGAGGCCCGCGCGGCCGACCGGCGGTTCCTCTTCAAGGGCCGGGCACGTGCCGCCGTGCTCGCGCGCCTCGCGCCGGTGCTGCGGCCGGGCGCGAGCGTGCCACCCACGGAGGTCAGCGCGCTGCTGGAGCGCCTAGTCGCGCTGCGGGCGGACTCGCTCGAACTCGACCGGTCCCTCGCCGAGGTGCCCGGTGTGCACCTGCCGGCCGGATGGAACCCGATCGCCGACGACGCCGAGGCTGTCTTCGCCCGCGTGGTGGACGGCGTCGCGGCGTCGGCGGCCATGGCCCGTGTGGGCGGCGGCTCGGACCCTTCGCCCCCGGGTGTGGTGGCCGCCGATCTGCTCACGCGGCCGGGCAGCGTCGTCGGGGCGGGTCCCGCGGTGGCGCGGCTGGCTGCCGCGTGGGTGCGGTGGTTCGAGGTGCTGGGCAGCGAGGCGGACGACGTCGCCCGGTGGCGCGCGGGGCGTCCCCTCGCCCAGGCACTCCGGGAGAGCGCGACGGCGTGGCGCGATGACGAGGCACGGCGCGGGTTCCTCGACCTGCACCGGTGGGGCGAGGTGCAGCGGCACCTCGCCGTCCTCGGCGAGGCGGGGCTGGACGAGCACGTCGCGGCCCTCCGCGCCGGGACGCTGAGCCCGTTCGACCTCGAGGAGCACCTGCGGCTGGGCGTCGCGTGGGCAGCGCTGGAGGAACGCCTGCGGTCCACGGGCCTGGACGCCTTCGACTCGGGCCGGCACGGGCGCGACATCCAGCGGTTCGTCGCGACGGGCGAGGACGTCCGACGCCGGCTGGTGACCGAGTTGCCCGCGCGCATCGTGGCGGCGCGCTCCTTCTCGCCGGACCGCATGATCGGGACCGTGGGGGCGCTCAGTCGTGAACTCGCCCGCCAGCGCGGCGGCAAGACGATTCGCGGGTTGCTGCGGGAGTACGGCGCGACGATCGGCGAACTGACCCCGTGCCTGCTGATGAGCCCCCACTCGGTGGCGCGGTTCTTCACGCCGGGCGCCATGGACGTGGAGCTGGTGATCTTCGACGAGGCGTCGCAGATCCGGGTGGCGGAGTCGGTCGGGGCGATGGGCCGCGGCCGCGCCGTGGTGGTGGTCGGAGACTCCAAGCAGATGCCGCCGACCTCCTTCGGCGAGGGCTACGACGCCGACGGCGAGGATGCCTTCGGTAGCGAGCGCCTCGGGGCCGATGGCTACGGGGGCTCGACCCCCGCACTCGCCCCGTCCGAAACCGAGGGCTCGGCGCGGGCGGCGGCAGGCGGCGTCGTCGTCCCGGCGGACACCGAGAGCATCCTCACCGAGGCGGTCGACTCCCAGGTGCCGCGGCTCTGGCTCTCCTGGCACTACAGGTCCCAGGACGAGGCGCTCATCGCGTTCTCGAACCGGTACTACTACGACGGCCGGCTCGCATCCTTCCCCGGACCACCGGGCGGGCGACACGGAACCGGCGTGGCGTGGCGGCGGGTGGAGGGCTCGTTCGCGCGGGGCGCCGGGCGCGTGAACCGGGTGGAGGCGCAGGCGATCGTCGAGGAGATCACGCGGCGGTTGTCCGAGGCCCCGGGCACGTCCATCGGCGTGGTGACCTTCAACGTGGAGCAGCGCGACCTGATCCTCGACCTGCTCGAGGCGTCGCACGAACCGGCCGTGGCCGACGCGCTCGCCGCCGAGGACGGGCTCTTCGTCAAGAACCTGGAGAACGTCCAGGGCGACGAGCGGGACGTGATCCTCTTCTCGCTCGCGTTCTCCCGCGACCCGGTCACCGGGCGCTTGCCTCTGAACTTCGGACCGCTCAACCGGGCGGGCGGGGAGCGCCGGCTCAACGTCGCCATCACGCGTGCCCGGCGGCAGGTGGTGCTCTTCTGCTCGTTCGAGCCGGAGGACATCGACCTGGGGCGGACGTCGTCGGTGGGGCTGGCGCACCTCCGGGACTACCTCCTCCTCGCGGCACGAGGTACGGACGGCGTCTCGAGCCTGGCGCCTCGCCGGGTGCCCGACGCCCATCGCGATGCGGTGGCCGCGGCGTTGCGGGCGGCGGGGCTCGTGGTGCGCACCGAGGTGGGACTCTCGGACTTCCGCGTGGACCTCGCGGTTGCCGCTCAGGAAGGCGGGCCGTGGGTCGCGGTGCTGCTCGACGGGCCGGGCTGGGCGGCGCGCGCGACGGTCTCGGACCGGGAGTCCCTGCCGACGGCGGTGCTCGGTGGAGCGATGGGATGGCCCTGCGTGGAGCGGGTGTGGCTGCCGTCCTGGCTGGCGGAGCACGATCGCGTGGTCGCACGGATCGTCGACGCGGCGAGGGCCGTGGGTGCAGGAGTCGAGAGTGTGGCGGCGGGGGAAGCCGGGCCGGACGGGTCCGCGGCGGCGCCGCGGTCGCCGCACGACGAGCACGCCCCGGCGCCGACGCCGCCGCCACCGCCACCGCCGCATTCCTCACCGCTCCGCCCGGCTGTACAGCCCCCTCCGCCTCCTCCTGCGGCGCCGGAACAAAGCGGCGGCGTTCCGCCCGTACCTGGGCGAGCGCCGTCGTCGACCGCCGCCGCCAGCGACGACGCGGAGCCGGCGCCCTTCGTTCCGGCCTCGACCACGGGCTGGGAACAGCACCGGGATCGGCTCGACCGGCTGGGCGACGCGCGGGTGGCCAGCTCGGTGCGCAAGGTGGCGCTCGACGTCATCGCGACGGAGTCACCGATCGAGGAGGGGCGGCTCGCACGGATCGTCGGGATGCGATTCGGGTTCCAGCGGGTGGTGGCGGGCCGCGCGGCGGAGATCCTGCGGGTGGTGCCGTCCGGGCTGCGGCGGGAGACCCCGCTTGGCGCCTTCTACTGGGCGGAGGGCACGTCGCCAGAGTCGTACGCCACCTTCCGGCCGACGCCGGCTGGCGTGGCGCGCCCCTTGGCGGAGATCGCACCGGAGGAGGTCGCGAACGCGATGGCGCACCTCGCTCGGCTGGGCCACGGGATCGGCCGGGAGGAACTGCTCCGGGAGACCGGCGCCGTCTTCGATGCGCGCCGGCTCACCCCGGGGGTCCGCTCACGCCTCGACGCGGTCCTGGACTGGGCGTTGGCCGGGGGTCGCCTCCGCGAGGAGGAGGACCTCATCCACGGGTGAGCGAACTCGTTCCGTGCCCGATGTTCGTTCTCTGGCCGCTCCTGAGCCTTCGTCACGCCGTCGGCACGTCGGTCGGCGCGATCCGGCGCAGGCCGGGCGCCGCGTCGAAGTCCCGGTCGGCGGAGACGATGTCGTCGAAGCCGAGGCTCAGCGCCGTCGCAGCATGCACCGCATCGCGCCCACCCAGTTCCGAATTCGTGACGAGATCGAGAGCGCGCGCCAGGACGTCCTCGTCGAACGGGTGGAGCACACACATCGCACCGACCGTGCGAGCCTCAGCCACGGCGGTCGATCGCGGCACCTTCCTGAGCCGATGGAAAAGGAACTCCTGCACCATCTCGACGCTCGCGTGGAGTTCCAGCCTGGCGGCGGACGCGGCCTGGACCAGGCGGCGGCACGGCTCCCGCTCGGGGTGCTCCCCTCCCGCCGCGAGGGCGAGAACGGATGTATCGACCCAGATGCGCCTGGTCACAGGACGCGCCGTGCCAGGTCCGCAGCCATGGCGGACTTGGCGTCCGACCACTCCTCGCCCGGCTCGGTGGGCGAACCGGTCATCGCCAGGAAGTCCGCGGCTGCCGCACTTCGCGCCGAGGCGCCGGGCGCAAACCGCAGGTCGATCGCTTCGCGGATCACCGCGGCCACGCTACGGCCCGAGCGCGCCGCCTCTTCCTCAACCTTCGAGTACCGGGCCTGGTCGAGCAGGATCTGAAGCCGGCGCTCGAGTATGGACATGCACATACAGTAGCATGCACATATCGCCGAACTCGTTGCCGGACCACCGGCGCGTCCGCGTAGGCGGTAGTTGACTCGTGCATGAGGCTCGGGCATCGGCAAGCGTCCGCGCCGTGCCGAGAGGAAGGCTGAGGAGGTCCGCATGTCCGACGAGATCCAGATCAAGCAGATCCCAGCGCAACTCGCGCTCGTCGTGAGCACCCGAGTGAGGATGACGGAGATCGCCGCCGGGATGGGGCGGGCCTTCGACGCGCTGATGCGCCACGCGATGTCCACCGGGGCGCAGTTCGCGGGGCCCCCGTTCACGCTGTACCCGGAGATGCCGGCAGAGGAGTTCACCTTCCTGGTCTGCATGCCGGTGACCCCAGGCGCGGTGGCCGGCGAGGGCGTCGACCTGCAGGAACTGCCTGCCACCGAGGCGGCCACCCTCCTGTACCGCGGGCCGTACGACGCGATGGAGCCCGCGTGGGGCCGCCTGATGCAGTGGATCGGGGCGAGCGGTCGGCAGCCCGGCGGCCCGATGCGCGAGGTCTACCTCAACGACCCCGACGCCGTCGGACCTGACGACCTCCTCACGGAACTGGTCGTCCCGCTCGCCTGACCAGACCGACGACGCGGCGCGCGCCACCGGCCGCCTCGCAGCCCCCACGGCCCGACCGAGAGCAGGAGAAGCACGTGAGCGTCGACGAGGTACCCGCGGCCGAGAGCCAGATCCCGACCGCGTTCACGGTCGACGGGGTCCGCTACGGAGACGGCCCGTTCGAGCGCACGGTCGACCGGTTCACCGCGGCGGTGTTCACCGCGGACGCCGACGCGATCCGCTTCCGCCTCCCGACGCCCACGCTCCAGCCCGTGCGCATCTCACCCGGCCGCGCCCTCGTCTTCGTCTACGGCGCGACCTACGCCTGGCGCATGGGGTCGCTGCCACCGTTCCGGTCCGGGGAGATGGCTGTGCTCGCGCTCGTGACGCGAGGCCCGGCGCCGTCGGCTCCGCTGCTTCCGTTCGTCGCGGGCAGGAGTCCGCGCCTGGCCGCGCGTTACGCCGTCGGCTCCGTGTTCCTGCAGGTGGGAACCACGAACCGGGTAGCCCGCGAGGTCTACCGGCACGCTTTCGGGCTACCCGCCTACGTTGCGGAGGTCCGCAACGACCAGCGCCCGGATGCCGATCGCGTCCGCTGCTACGAAGCCGGCGAACTCATCCTCGACCTCACCGTGCGCGCCGACGTGCGCCCGCGACCGATCACCGACCGCACCTGGGTCTACGGCCGGCGCGACGGCGACCTGATCGGATTCCCGAACGTCGACAGCGGCATGGTTCGACGGCGCTTCGGCCGCGAGGCCGCCCGGCTCCGGCTCGGCGACCACCCAGCGGCAGCGGGCCTCCAGGCCCTGGACATCTCCCGGGCGCCGCTCTTCGCGGACATCTGGAGCGCCGGGACGTCGAAGCCCGGTCCGGTCGAAATCCTCGGACCGGCACCGGACCCGATCGCCACCTTCGAGGGGACCGAGGACGTCACCGCGCCCCTCGTCGTGAGCCACGGCCCCGGGTCGACGGTCGAGATCGACCAGGGCCTCGCCGGTCTGCCCTTCGAACCGACGGGAGAGTTCGCCGTCGATCCGCTCGCGTAGTCCGCTTCGAGGATGTCCAGAAGTCGAAAGGTCGTCTCACCGACTCACACGGCCACCGCTTCGTCACGAATGTGCTGGTCGCGAGGGTTGAGGCCGCCCTTCGACACCACATCGACCGGCCGCCCAAGGTATGCCGACAACTCGTCTTGAAGTCGGATGAGGTCGAGAAGCGAACTTCCTGGGGCGAAAGTCACGAGGAAGTCGACATCACTCGACGGCCCCTCCTCGCGTCGCGCTACTGAGCCGAACACTGCGACGTCGAGACCGTGGTGCCGTCGCACGATCTCGATGATGTCGACACGGCGAGCATGGACCTCATCGAGCGCCGCGGCCGACCCTGCCATGCGGACAGACTAGGTGGCAACGGACTTCGGCGCACTCTCGGGATGCCGCTCCGGCGGGCGCCTGACACGGGGTCGGATCGAAGCTGTCGGTAGCACCGTCTACCGTGTGCCCGTCGGTCCCCGAGGGGCGGGTGACCCGACAGCGGATACCCGAGGGGGGCCGGTGGACGTCGAGGAACTCGAGGCGATCCGGGAGAACCACGCCGGCTGGCGACTACTCCGCGCAGCCCACGCCCCGATGGTCATCGCGCTGCTGGGCCGCCTGTTCGCCGGCCGCGACGTCCGCCACGTAGCGCAGACCGAACTGCTCGACGCGTTGACCGATCACCTCCTCGAACTGCGGGAACGCAGCGAGGAGGACCGTTACGGCCGCACACCGCGGGAGTACCTGGACGAGTGGTCGGACCCGGCGAAGGGCTACCTGCGCAAGTTCTACCTGCCCGGCTCGGACGAGCCGGTCTACGACTTGACGTCCCAGACCGAGGCGGCGCTGACCTGGGTGGAGGGCCTGCAGAGCCGGTCGTTCGTGGCCGCCGGTTCGCGGCTGCGCACCATCGTGGACCTGATGCGGGACCTGGCCCGGAGCACCGACCCGGAGCCGGAGGCCCGGATCGCGGACCTTCGGCGACGACGGGCGGAGATCGACGCCGAGATCGCGCGCGTCGAGGCCGGTGAGGTGCCCGTCCTCCCCGCCGCGGCCGTGCGGGAGCGCTACGTGGAGTTGACGCAACTCGCCCGCGACATCCTCGGCGACTTCCGGACCGTGGAGGACAACTTCCGCGCCCTGGACAGGCAGGTGCGGGAGCGCATCGCACTCTGGGAGGGCACCAAGGCGGACCTGCTCGAGGAGGTGTTCGCCGACCGCAACGACATCACGTCCTCCGACCAGGGTCAGAGCTTCCAGTCGTTCTGGGACTACCTCATGTCCGCGGCCACGCGAGAAGAGGTCACCGCACTCCTGGAGGAGATCACCTCCCTGCCGGAGGTGAAGCACGAGGTCCGGCGGACCGACCTGCGGGAGACGTACCGCGACTGGCTGCCCGCGGTCACGCAGACGCAGCGGACGGTCCGCCTGCTCTCTGCGCAACTTCGGCGTCTCCTGGATGAGTCCGTGTTCCTCGAGGACCGCCGGATCACCGCACTGACCCGCAATATCGAGGCCCACGCCCTCGCGCTCCGGGAAAGCCCGCCCAAGGGCGACCTCACCACAATCGCGGGGACGGGCGCGGAGATCCACCTGCCGTTCGAGCGCCCCCTCTACAGCCCGCCCGACCGCACGGCGGTGGACTCCGCGCCGTCGGCGGACCAGGACGAGGTGGACGTGACGGCGCTGCTCGAGATCGCCGCGGTGGACCGCGACCTGCTCCGCGAGCGCGTGGCCGAGTCCCTCACCGGCCGCCCTCAGGTCTCGTTGGGTGAGGTGGTGGCCGAGCACCCGCTGGAGCACGGCCTCGCGGAACTCGTCGCCTACCTCACCCTGGGTGACGATCCCCAGGCCGCCCAGGTGGACGAGTCCACCCGGGAGGAGATCACCTGGAGCCCCGAGCCGGGCACCACCCGCTCAGCGGACGTCCCCCGCGTCCTGTTCCATCCCCTGACCTCCGACTCTCCCCTCACCTCGCAGGAGCGCGCATGACCGAGAGGACGACGACGCCCCCCGCCGCGGTCACGGCTGACCTCCTTCCCCTGGCCGTGACCGCGCTGCTCAAGGGCGTGGTCTACGCCGACGACGCCGCCCGGTGGCCGGCGGTGGTCGGCGCGGCGGCCCAGGTGCGCGACTACGTCGCCGTGCTCGGGCTCGACCTCTTCCTCGACGAGACGGAGGGCTACGCCTTCCTGCGCTCCAAGCCCGAGGACGACCTCGACGTCGACCTGCCGCGCCTGGTGCCGAGGCGGGCTCTGACCTTCCATGTCTCTCTGCTCCTCGCACTCCTGCGGCGGCGCTTGGCCGAGTTCGACGCGACCTCCACCGAGACCCGCCTCGTGCTGAGCCGGGACCAGCTGGTCGCGATGCTCCAGGTGTTCCAGCCGCCGTCCAGCAACGAGGCCCGGCTCGTGGACCAGGCGACCGCCACCATCAAGAAGGTGGTGGACCTGGGCTTCCTGCGGCGGCTGCGGGGCGAGGAGGAGCAGTACGAGGTGATGCGCATCCTGCGCGCGTTCGTGGACGCCCAGTGGCTGGGCGAACTCGACGCCCACCTGGCCCGCTACCGCGAGTCGATGGAGGAACGATGAGGACCCGCACCTGGGAGCCCGACGGCGTCGACGAACTCCTCCTCACCGAGGACCCCGGCCTGGTCGGGTTCCGGCTGGACCGGCTCGAGCTGCTCAACTGGGGGACCTTCGACCGCTCGGTCACCGTTCTTCCCCTCCACGGTCGCACCTCGCTGCTCACCGGCGACATCGGCTCGGGCAAGTCGACCGTGGTGGACGCGATCACCACGCTGCTGCTTCCCGCCCAGACCATCACCTTCAACCGGGCGGCGGGTGCGGAGGGCAAGGAGCGCACCCTGCGGTCGTACGTCCAGGGGCACTACCGCACCTCGCGCACGGAGTCGGGCGAGGCGACCAAGCCGGTCGCGCTGCGACCCTCGGGCACCTACACCGTGCTCCTCGCGGTGTTCCGCAACGCCGGGCTCGGCGCGACAGTCACGCTCGCCCAGGTGCTGTGGCAGGCGCGCGACGCCGGGCAGCCGAACCGCTACTACGCGGTCGCGGACCGCGACCTGACGATCGCCAGGGACTTCGCGGACTTCGGCGGAGACGTGCTCGACCTCAAGCGCCGGCTGCGGCGCGACCGAGTCGACGT
Organism: Actinomycetales bacterium; assembly: GCA_029975645.1. GTDB lineage: Bacteria > Actinomycetota > Actinomycetes > Actinomycetales > JAHECE01 > JAHECE01. Next base: position 44,025 of record JARKOU010000019.1, on the reverse strand, counting down.
GTTCGACGCCTTCCCCGCGTACGCCGGCGCGTTCCGTCGCCTCCTGGGGATCTCCGGGGACCAGGCGCTCAACCTCTTCTACCAGACCGTCTCGATGAAGTCGGTGGGCAACCTCACGCAGTTCGTCCGCGAGCACATGCTGGACCGCGCGCCGGTGGCGGACCAGGTCCGCGACCTCATCCACCACTTCGACGACCTCGACCGCGCACACGGCGCGGTCCAGGTCGCCAAGGCCCAGATCGGTGCGCTGACGCCGCTGTGCGACGAGGCGCGGCGCCACGCCGCGCTCTCCGCCGAGGTGGCGCACGAGCGGGCCGTCCGCGACGCCCTCGGCCCCTGGTTCGTCGAGGAGAAGCGACGGCTGTGGACGGCGCACCTGGACTCCTTGCGCACCATGCTCACCGCCACGCTCCACAAGCGGACCCGGCTGGACGAGGATCTGCGCCGCGCCCGGCAGGACGAGTCCGACGCACGCGCGGCTCTCGCCGGGAACGGTGGCAACGAACTCGACCGGCTGGAGGACGAGGCCCGGCGGCTGGAGGCGGAGGTCGCCGAGCGCCGGTCCAAGGCCGCGACCTATGCCGGCCTCCTCTCGACACTGGACCTCGCGCCGGCCGCTGACGTGGACGACTTCCTCGCCCGCCGCGGCGAGATCGAGCGGATCGAAGCAGAGGGGGCCGCGCACGCCGCAGAACTCGACACGCGCCGAACCGACCTCGAGATCGCGCTCCGCGACACCGAGAGGGAGGAGCGGTCGCTCCGGCAGGAGGTCACGAGCCTGCGGGCCCGGACCACGCTGATCCCCTCCGAGCACCTCGCCCTGCGCCAGCACCTGTGCGCCGAGTTGCGCCTTCCCGTCGCCGATCTGCCCTACGTCGGGGAACTCCTCGCGGTCAAGGACGCCGAACGCGCGTGGGAGGGTGCGATCGAGCGGACGCTGCGCTCCTTCGCCCTCTCGCTGGTGGTGCCCGAGGAGCACTACGCCCGGGTGAGCGACTGGGTGGACCGCACCCACCTAGGCGCGCGCCTGGTGTACCTGCGCGTCGACGCCGAGGTGCGCCCGCCCACCGGGACGCCGGCACGGGACTCGTTGGTGACGAAGGTCCAAGTCAAACCGGGTACGTTGGTCGGGCGGTGGCTCGAGCGGCGCCTCCTGGAACGCTTCGACATACCCTGCTGCACCGACCTGGAGGAGTTCCGACGGCTCCCCCGCGCCCTCTCGATCCACGGCCAGATCAAGGGATCGCAGGAGCGCCACGAGAAGGACGACCGCTTCCGCCTCGACGACCGCTCACGCTACGTGCTCGGCTGGGACAACCAGGCGAAGATCACGGCGCTCGTCGGGCGGGCCGACGCCCTCGCGGAGCAGGGGCGCCGCACCCGCGCGGAGCGCGACGCCGTCGCCGGCCGGCTGGGGGCCCTGGGCAAGCGGTCGAACGCCATCGCGCAAGCGCTGCTGTTCTCCGACTTCGCGGAGATCGACGCCCGCCCGGCAGCCCTGCGCCTCGACGACGTCCGCCGGCGCCGGGCCGACCTCGAGGCGGCCTCGGACGTGCTGCGCGACCTGGCCGAACGCCTCGAACGAGCCCGCACCCAGGCGGGCGAGATCCAGAAGGCGCGCGACGCAGTCGTCGGCAAGGTCGGTGAACTCGAGGGCTCCGTCTCCGACGCCGAGGACCTCCTGGCTGACCTGGGGCCGGCCGCCGACGTGGAGCCGGAGATGTCCCAGGCGGTCGCCGCGCGCCTGACAGCCGCCGGCGTGGAGGTGACCCGACGCAACGCCGAGATCCGGGAGCGGGAGCAGCGCGAGGCGCTCACCCAGGCGATCGACGCCCTGACTCACCGCATCAGCCGATCCGGGGAGAAGGTCGTCGGGCTGATGTCCGACTTCCGGTCCACCTACCCCGAGCAGACCACGGAGATGGACTCCTCGCTGGAGGCGGCCGGGGAGTATCAGGCGCTCCTGGACCGGCTCGTCTCGGACGACCTGCCGCGCTTCGAGGAGCGGTTCAAGCGGATGCTCAACGAGAACACCATCAACGAGGTGGTGCGGCTCGCGGCGCAACTCGACCGGCAGCGCGAAGACATCCGGCGTCGTATCGACCAGATCAACGCCTCCCTGCACGGGATGGACTACAACCCCGGCCGGTACATCCGGCTCGAGGCCGAGCAGACCCCGGACGCCGACATCCGCGAGTTCCGCCAGGACCTGCGCGAGTGCACCGCCGGGACCACTACGGCCGACCGCTCGGAGCAGTACTCGGAGGACCGGTTTCACCGGGTCGCGGCGCTGGTCGCACGGTTCCGGGGCCGGGAGGGCCGCACCGACCTGGACCGCCGCTGGACCGAACGCGTCACGGACGTGCGCACATGGTTCCGGTTCTCGGCGTCGGAGCGATGGCGGGAGACCGACGAGGAGCATGAGCACTACTCCGACTCCGGCGGGAAGTCGGGCGGCCAGAAGGAGAAACTCGCCTACACGATCTTGGGAGCGTCCCTGGCGTACCAGTTCGGGCTCGAGGCAGGGGTCACTCGCTCGCGAACGTTCCGGTTCGTGGTGATCGACGAGGCGTTCGGGCGAGGCTCGGACGAGTCCGCGCGGTACGGGCTGGAACTGTTCTCACGCCTGGACCTGCAACTCCTCGTCGTCACGCCGCTGCAGAAGATCCACGTCATCGAGCCGTACGTGCACGCCGTCGGGTACGTGGCCAACCCGACCGAGACGCGCTCGCTCTTGCGGACCATGACGATCAGTGAATACCGGGAACTGCGCGACGGCCTCCGCTCGGGCGGATCGCGCTGACGGCCGACGCGTGATGGTGGACCCGTGATGGCAGGCGAGTGATGGCGGACGACGGCCCGCCCCGCCGCGGGCGGGGCCCCGCCCCTGGGTGGACCACGCCCGGCGAGGTGACCGCGCGCATCGCGGCCGCACTGGACTCTGGCGCGCTCCTGCGGGAGGAGTCGACGACGCCGGGGAAGTTCCCGTGGCGCCTGCCGCTGCGGGGCCCGAGCCCCCGGGACCTGCTCGAGGCCCTCCCGCGGACACGGGAGTGGGTCGCGGCGTGGGATCGGGTCGCGGCGGGGCCTGGGCTCTCGCTGGAGTGGAAGCGCCTCGGGGGGCGCGCCGTCGGCATCAGCGAGGTGCCGTCCGCTCTGACGATCGCGACGCTCGACGACGCCGCGCGCCTCGCTCGACGGAGCGACGTCGTCACGGTCTTCCGCGCCTCGCGGTCCCTGCTGGAGTCACGTCGACCAGCCCTCCTGGCGTGGGCGGACGCGCACCCCGCGCTGGCGGTCCGCCTCGCCTCGGAGCCCGCGCCGGGCGCCGCCGAGCGCAGCGCGCTGACCGCGCTCCTCGCCGTCGTCGACTGGTTCGAGGCTCATCCCGCGAGCGGGCTCCACCTGCGGCAGGTGGACATCCCCGGAATCGGGACGAAGTTCCTCGAGGAGCATCGCGGCGTGCTGGCGACGATGCTGGACCTCGCGGTTCCGGGCGCCGTCGTCGACGCCGAGGCAACCGGGCTGCGCGGCTTCGCGCGCAGGTATGGGCTCCGCGACGCCGAGGACGTGCTCGTGCGGATCCGCCTGCTGGATCCGACGCTGGCGCCCTGGCCGGGCGCCGTCGATCTGGCTCTCGGCCCGGCCGCGTTGGCCGCGCTCCCCTGCCTCCCACGCCGGGTCGTGGTGACCGAGAACCGGGTCAACTTCCTCACCCTTCCGGCGCTGGCGGGCACGCTCGCGCTGTTCGGTGCGGGGTACGGGTTCTCGGCGCTTCAGGGGGTGGCGTGGCTGCGGGAGACGCCCGTTCTGTACTGGGGTGACATCGACACGCATGGTTTCGCGATCCTCGATCAGTTGCGCGGCAACGGTATCGACGCGCGATCGCTGCTCATGGATCTCGAGACCCTCCTGGCGCACCGCCACCAGTGGGTGCGGGAGGACGCGCCGACGGCGGCGCGCCTCTCTCGGCTCGATCCTGAGGAGGCGGCCCTGTACCGGGAACTGGTGGAGAACCGGTACGGCGAGCGCGTGCGCCTCGAGCAGGAACGCATCGGGTTCACCTGGGTGCGGGAGCGGCTGGTCGCTGCGACGTCGGGCTGGTGAAGCCTGGTCCCCAGCCGATCTGTACATCGCCGTACAGGACCGTACAATGCCGGAATGGCGACCGTCGCCGCGGCCGAAGCCCGCGCCACACTGCCCGACTTGCTCACTCGCGTGGAGCACGGCGAGGAGGTCACCATCACGCGGCACGGGCGGCCCGTGGCCGTGATCGTCCGGCCGGACCGCCTCAACCGCCGGCGCGCCGAGGCCACGCTGGACGACGCCTCACGCCTGGCCCGCCTGCTCCAGGACGCCGCGTCTGAGCCTCTCGCGAGCGGACCCGGCATCAGCAAGGAGCGCGCGGAGGAACTCGTCGCCTCGGTTCGCGCGGGTCGCTCAGGCCGATGACCGACGCCTTCGACGCCGACGTCCTGATCTACTCGGTGGTGGCCGATCACCCACTCGGCAGACGCGTCGCCGCGCTGTTGAGTCGAGGCGCTGAGGGCGGTCCGGTGGGCTCTGGCTCCGTTCTCCTGCTGCCGGAGGTGATCGCCAAGCCCCTCCGGGAGGGCGTGAGCGGCGAGGTCCGACTCTTAGCCGCGGCTCTCGGGCGCCTTGATCTTCGCCCGGTCGGCCGCGCGACGGCCGAACTCGCAACCGTGTTGGCGGCAAAGTACGGGCTGCGCGCAGCGGACGCGATCCACCTTGCGACGGCCGTGGAGCACGGGGATCAGCGTTTCATCACGAACAATGCGCGCGACTTCCCGCAGACCATCACCGAGATCGACATCACCTACCCCGGAGACCTGCCCGACGTCGACTGAGCGCACGAGCGGTAGGCGCGGAACCACGAGGGACGCCCGTAGGCTGGGTGCGCCGCGTCCGATCCCGGACCATCGTCGCTGCTCAGGAGGCCCATGTGGGAGCGGAGTCCCAGGAGACGCCGTTCCGCGTCGGGTGCGTCCCCGGCGTGGTGGTCTCGAAGTGGACGCGGACCTGGACCGAGCGGTTCCCCGACCGCGCCCTCGAGGTGATCCGGATCGAGCAGTCCGATCAGGAGGAAGCGCTCCGGGCGGGCCGGTTGGACATGTGCTTCGTCCGAGCACCGCTGGATCGCGAGGGCCTCAGCGCGATCCCGCTCTACACCGAGGTCGCTGTGGCGGTCCTTCCCGCGGAGCATGCGCTGGCCGAGAGCGATGAGGTGAGCCTGCTCGACCTCGTCGACGAGGACCTGCTCCAGGACCCGGCGACTGTGCCGCAACTGGGCGACGGCGTGGACCTGTTCCGGGCCGGCGATCGCGCCCCCGCCCCGGAGATCCGCTCGACGGCGGACGCCGTGGCCCTCGTCGCCGCCGGGCTCGGCGTGCTGATTCTGCCGATGTCGGTGGCGCGGCTGTACCGGCGTCGGGACGTGATATCGCGCCCGATCTCGGACGCCGTTCGCACGGATGTCCTGCTCGCCTGGCTCAGCGACAGCAGCACCGACGAGGTCGAGGACTTCATCGGCGTCGTCCGGGGTCGGACGCCGCGGAGTTCGCGGGGACGCACCGCGTCCGCCGCGGAGCCCCCCTCGGCGGACGCCCGCCCTCCGGCCGGGCGGAGCGGAGCCGCCCGCGGGGGCGGGAAGCCCGCACCAGCCAAGCCGCGGCGTCGCCCGCGACGCGGGTGAGCGTCGGGGAGCCTGGCTGCGGAGCGCCACCACGGTACCGAGTCGGCACCACCAATCGGTACCATGGCTCATGGCCATGAACCTGCGACTGGACCCGGACATCGCCGAGGCCCTGCGCGAGGAGGCCCAACGCACCGGACGCTCGCAGCAGCAGGTCATCCGGGACTCGATCGCCGAGCACCTCGGGCGCGGGCGCATCGCCGCGCCCCGATCTGCCCTCGAAGACCTCGTCCGCGTCGGCCGCGCGCGACCCCCGCGCACCCCACTCCGGACCGACATCGAGCCCGTCCATCTGGCGCCCGCCGCCACAACCGACGAACTTCTCGACCGAGAGGACCGGTTCTGACGGTGATCGTCTACCTCGACAGCAGCGCCCTTCTGAAGCGCGTGGTCGCCGAGGCAGAGTCCCGCTCCCTCAGCGCGCGGATACGCGCGCTGGTCGACGACGGCGCCGCCCTCCTCACATCGGACCTCGCCTGGGTCGAGGTGAGCAGGGCCCTGCGGCGGGCTCCGTTGCCCAGCCCGGTCGACGCCGCCCGACTCGCCGATCTCGCGATGTCGGGGGTCGCGACGGCACCGCTGGATGGCGAGGCGGTGGCACTCGCCCGACGCCTAGGCCCACCCGCAATTCGGACCGACGACGCGCTGCACCTGGCCACGGCGATCCTGCTCGACGTCGACATCCTCATCGCGTACGACCACCGACTCGTCTCGGCCGCGCAGGAGGCCGGCCTCCTGGTCGAGGCACCCGCCCCGGTGCCGTAGCCGCGGCGCGGATTCGGCTTTATCGCGGGAGATCCAAGCCTCCTGCGCCTCACTCGACGACGGCGATCCCCCGCGCCGTCGCCGCCCGCGCCACCGTCCGGTCGAACGTGCACAGCGCGACCCCGAGACGTCCAACGACGGCGAGGTGCAACGAATCCCCCGAGCGGACGGCTGGTTCCACTTTTTCCGCCATCTCGGCGGCGCGATCGAAGTCGGCGGGCATCACCCGCTCACGCTCGAGCGACTCGGAGAGCAGGCGCCGAAACACTCGCTGCGCGAGCTCACGGTCAATCGGCCGCAACGCACCCGTCCGGCTCTTCATCGAGAGCGCGGCAGAGACTTCGGTCACCGTCCAGTCGCTCACGACGAACACATGGTCCGGCGCCGCAAGTACCGCGTGCGCCCGGGCGGTGAACGGCTCGTTCGTGATCGCGGCGACCACCACGCTCGTGTCGAGGTAGACATCCACGTCAGTACCGTTCGTCCCTCATCTCCCGGACCACGTCCACGGCGCTGACGTCGGAGTACTCCATCTGCCCGACGGCCGCGCCCACCCAGGCCAGGTCGATCCGCCCCGCAGCGCGATGCACCGGCGTCAGAGTCGCCACCGGCCGGCCCCGCCGCGTGATCGCGATGCTCTCGCCCGACTCCACCGCCTTCAGCAACTCGCTCAGGTGCGCCTTGGCCTCGGCCACGCTCACCTGACGATCAGGCACTGCCGACATGCCGCCTCCTGATGACCATCTCGATGGTCACTAGCGTAGGCACTCTTCCCCGCGCGCGGGCGGGCGGGCTCCGGTAGACCAGTCCCATGCCTCGCCTCTACCCGCCCGAGCCGGCGTTCCCCGACGACGGCGGCGCCGAGCGCGCCGTCTGGGAATCGCTTCGGGACGGCCTCCCGGACGAGGCGCTCCTGTTCAGCGGCCGCCGCCTCGTAGACGACGACGTCGAGCGCGAGGTCGATCTACTCGTCGCCTGGCCGGGGGTCGGGTTCGCGATCATCGAGGTCAAGGGCGGCCATGTCACGTGCGTTGACGGTGCGTGGCACCAGGGCAGCGGGGACCACCGGCACCGGATCGACCCCGTGGGCCAGGCAGCTTCCGCGCGACACGCGCTGGTCGAGCTCCTGCGCAGGCGCGGGCTCGGCGCGGCCACGGCCCGCTCGACGCACCTCGTCGCCCTCCCCCACTCGTACGTGCGGACGGACTGGGAGTCCGCCGAGCTCCCGCGGACCGCGCTCGTCGACCGCGGGGACCTCGAAGCCGGACCGCACGTCGTCGTCGGCCGGGTGAAGCGTGCGATCGAACGCCTCGGGCGCGGGCGCCCGCTCGACGTGGCCGACGCCGAGCACCTCGTCGCGTACCTCGCGGCCACTCTGCCGGGCCAGTCGGAGGCGCTCGCCGCCGTCGCCGCGCACGAGACGCGTCTGGAGCAGATGACCCAGGACCAGGCCCGCGTGCTCGACCTCATCGCCCTGTTCCCCCGGGCTCGCGTGATCGGCGGCGCGGGGACGGGCAAGACGTGGCTGGCGCTCGAGCAGGCGCGACGGCGCGCCAAGGCCGGCGAGCGCGTGGCGCTGCTCTGCTACTCGCGTGGCCTGGGGCGCTACTTCGAGAGGATGACGGCGGCGTGGAAGCCGCACGAGCGGCCGGCGTTCGTCGGGCTCTTCCACGACCTTCCGTTGCGGTGGGGTGCCGAACCGGGCGCCGACGACGACGGCGACTACTGGGAGCGCCGCCTGCCGCTGCGCCTCGGCGAACTCGCGGCCGCGCAGCCATGGGAGGAGTTCTTCGACTCGGCTGTGGTCGACGAGGCGCAGGACTTCAGCGACCACTGGTGGCCCTCGCTCGTGCGGTGCTTGCGCAAGGGGGCCGACGGCGGCCTGTTCGTCTTCTCCGACGACGCCCAGCGCGTCTTCCCTCGCGAGGGCGAGGCGCCGATCGACCTTCCGCCGATCCTCTTGCACGAGAACTTGCGGTCCACCAAGCAGATCGCGCAGGTGTTCAGCGGCCTCGCCGCGCAGACTCTCACCCCGCGCGGCCTCGACGGGCCGCCGGTGAGGGTGGTGGACGTTCCCGCCGAGGCGGCGGTGCCGGCAGCGGACGACGCGGTCGATGCGCTCCTCGAGGAGGGGTGGTCCCCCGGCCAGATCGCGCTGCTCACCACGCAGCACCGGCATCCGGAGCAGGTGAACGCCGTCGACGTCGGCGGATACGCGGCCTACTGGGACACCTTCTTCACCGGCGAGGACGTGTTCTACGGGCACGTCCTCAACTTCAAGGGGCTCGAGCGGCCGGCCGTCGTGCTCACGGTGAACGGGTTCCGCCAAGCCGAACGGGCCAGGCAGATGCTCTACACCGGGCTCTCGCGGGCGCGGTCGCTGCTCGTGGTTGTGGGGCCGCGGGCGCTGGTCGAGGAGGTCGGCGGCGAGGGCGTGCGCCGGAGGCTGACGCGTGCGTTGGCCTGGCAGCCGGGCAGTCCGACCGGGAGGGAAACCCTGCAGCCCCTGCAGTCGTGACCGCTGCCTGCCGATGGACAGGGTCTGCCGGAACGACCAGGCTCAGTGGATGGACGGGACCGAAGACCAGCGCACCGTCTGGCTGCTCGACGTCGACGGCGTGCTCAACGCGACGCGGAGGGGACGGGACACGTCGGTGTGGCCCACCTGGCGGACCGGGCGGGCGCGAGCCTCAGGCTTCACGTGGCCGATCACCTGGGCTCCGCCCGTGGTCGGGGCGATCCGCCGTGTGCACGCCGCGGGGCGCACGGACATTCGGTGGCTGACCACGTGGCTCGACGAGGCCAATGAGTCGCTCGGCCGGCTCCTCGGACTTCCGGAGCTGCCGGTGGTGGAACAGCCAGACGACGCGACGTCGGCTCGGGGTCCGCACGGCTTCCTCGGTACCCGGGCGGGGGCCCCGACCGGCTGGTGGAAACTCGCCGCGGCCCGGCGCCTCCTCGACGCAGATCCCGACCGTCCGCTCGTCTGGACCGACGACGACCTGGCCTGGGAGGACGGGGCGCGCGCGTGGGCCGAGAGCCGCCCTGGACCGACCCTTCTGATCGCGCCCGACACCGACACCGGGCTGGCACCGGAGCACATCGCCGCGATCGAGGAGTTCTGCAAGGGGCACTAGCGCCTCGCGCGTCGTCGCCCGGCCGGGGTGGACGGCGAAGTGGCCATTGCCGGGGACCGCCCCACTACGCCGCTACCTGCGGCCTCCGCTCGACGCGCGCCGTGGCCCCTTCCGCCATAAGCTCACGTCGGTGACCAGCGACGACGACCTCGAACCGGGCCTCAAGGAGGCCTTGATCACCAGGTCGCTTCGCCGCCGCCTCGACGCCCTCGGCTCCGCGCTGCACGAGAAGTCCAACGCCCTCGCGAACGCCGAGGCCGCGGACCGGCTCTCCCGCCACGTGGCAGCGGTCGTCGCCCGCACCATCGACACCCTCCCCGAGAACGACCACGCCAGCGCCGGCCTCGCGATCGTCGACGCCGTGCTCGCCGCCCTGGCCGACGAGGTGCCCGACGCCGTCGATCTGGACCGCGACGCCCCGCTCTCCCCCGCCCAGGTTCTGCGCGCGATCCTGCGCCTCAACCCGGACGGCTCGGTCCGCGAGCTGCGCCCGCCCCTCACGCCGCTGCTGGACACGACGCTGCTCACCAACTCCCCCGGCGAGCCGGGCGTGGGCCACGAGATCCGCGCGGAGATCCACTCGGCCGAGGCGATCGACGTGGTCATGGCGTTTGTGCGGTGGAGCGGCATCCGCCCGCTGCTGGACGCCCTGGCCGACCACTGCCGTGAGGGCAAGCCGTTGCGCCTCCTCACCACCACGTACACCGGCAGCACGGAGCTGCGGGCGCTGGAGGAGCTGGCCGGCCTCGGCGCCGACGTCCGCGTCTCCTACGACGTCACCTCCACCCGTCTCCACGCGAAGGCGTGGCTGTTCCACCGGGCGGGCGGCTACTCGACGGCGTACATCGGCTCGTCCAACCTCACGCACTCCGCGCAGGTCACGGGCATGGAGTGGAACGTCCGGGTGTCCGGGGTCCGCAACCCGGACGTCGTGGCGAAGATGGCGGCGGTCGTCGAGGCGTACTGGCAGAGCGGGGACTTCGTGCCGTTCGACGCGGCGGAGTTCGTCGAGCGCACGGCGACGACGACGGCGGGGCCCATCTTCACGCTGCCGCCCACCGACGTCGTGCTGCGCCCCTTCCAGGAGCGACTGCTGGAACGGATCAAGGTCGCCCGGGAGCGCGGTCACCACCGCAACCTGCTGGTCGCGGCGACGGGCACCGGCAAGACGGTGATGGCTGCCGTCGACTACGCCCGCCTGCGCGGGACGCTGCCGCGGGACCGGCTGCTCGTCGTCGCGCACCGGGCGGAGATCCTCGAGCAGAGCCGGGCGACGTACCGGCAGGCCGTGCGCGACGCCGCGTTCGGCGAGCTGTGGGTCGGTGGGAGCCGGCCGGCGCGGTTCGAGCACGTCTTCGCGTCCATCCAGAGCCTGAACGCGGCCGGGCTGGACGCGCTGGCGCCGGACCATTTCGACGTCGTCGTCGTGGACGAGTTTCACCACGCGGCCGCGCCGTCGTACCGGGCGCTGCTGGAGCGGGTGCGCCCGCGCGAGCTCCTCGGCCTCACGGCGACGCCCGAGCGCTCGGACGGGCTCGACGTCCTCGGGCACTTCGACGGGCGGATCGCCGCGGAGCTGCGGGTGTGGGACGCGATCGACCAGCACTACCTGACGCCGTTCGCCTACTTCGGGGTCAGCGACGGGTCGGACCTGCGCGACGTCGGGTGGCGGCGGGGGCGCGGCTACGACGTCGAGGGCCTGACGAACGTCCTCACCGCGGACGACGCCGTCGTCGGCACCGTCCTGGGGCAGGTGCGGCGGTACATCGCGAACCCGCGGGCGATGCGGGCGCTGGGGTTCTGCGTGAGCGTCGCGCACGCGAGGTTCCTGGCGGAGCGGTTCCGGCGGCGCGGGATCCCGGCGGTCGCGGTGTGGGGCGACTCCCCGGAGGCCGAGCGCACGGCCGCGCTGCGCGACCTCGCGGCGGGTCGCGTGAACGTCGTGCTCACAGTGGACCTGTTCAACGAGGGCGTCGACGTACCGGCGGTCGACACCCTCCTCCTCCTGCGTCCGACCGAGAGCCCGACGCTGTTCCTCCAGCAGCTCGGCCGGGGGCTGAGGCGCAGCGCGGGTAAGGACGTGTGCACGGTGCTCGACTTCGTGGGCACGCACCGGACGGAGTTCCGGTTCGACCGTCGCTTCCGGGCGCTGCTCGGCGGCTCGCGGCGCGACGTCGAGCGGCAGGTGACCGACGACTTCCCGTTCTTGCCATCGGGCTGCCACCTGGAGCTCGACCCGGTGGTGCGCGACCAGGTGCTGCGTAGCCTGCGCGACGCGATCCCGAGCGACTGGCGGGCGAAGGTCACCGAGCTGCGGGAGCTGAGCCGGGCGGGCGACGTCGGCCTCGGGCGGTTCCTCGAGGAATCGGGCCTCGACGTCGAGGACGTGTATGCGGGTGGGCACTCATGGTCGACGCTGCGGAGGGCGGCCGGGCTCCCGGCGGCGCCCGCCGGGCCGGCGGAGGACGCACTCCTTCGGGCGGTGGGCCGGATGCTTCATGTCGACGACGGCGCGCGGATCGCCGCGTACCGGGCCGCCGTGTCGGGGGCAGTGGTGCCGGACGTCGGCGGGCTCGCGGAGCGGGAGCGACGTCTGGTGCGGATGCTCGTGGGCTCGCTCACGACGCTGCGGTCAGGCGCCACGCTTCAGGACGCCGTCGCCGAGCTGTGGGCGCACCCGCAGGTCAGGGCGGAGCTGACCGAGCTGCTAGAAGTGCTGGCCGAGGGGATCGACCACGTGCACAAGCCCGTGGCGCCGTCGGACGTCCCGCTGCAGGTGCACGCCCGGTACACGCGGGCGGAGATTCTCGCGGCGTTCGGGGTGGGGCCCGGGCCGCGGCCGCCGGCGTGGCAGACCGGCGTGTGGTGGGAGCCGGCGAGCGGGACCGACCTGCTGGCGTTCACGCTGGACAAGTCGGCGGGGTCGTTCTCGCCGACGACGCGCTACCGCGACTACGCGATCAGCCGGGAGCTCATCCATTGGGAGAGCCAGTCGACAGCGGCGCCCACAACCGACGCCGGACGCCGCTACCTCGCGCAACGGACGGCCGGCACCAATGTGGCGCTCTTCGCCCGGCTCTCCGCGCGGGACAACGCCTTCTGGTGCCTCGGACTCGCGGACTACGTCTCCCACCGCGGGGAGCGGCCGATCGCGGTCACGTGGAGATTGCGGACGCCGTTGCCCGGGGATCTGTTCGCTCAGTTCGCCGCGGCCGTGGGGTGAGCGGGCGTTGCCCGCCCGCGCCCACGCGTTGAATCGACACGCCGGGGCGGATCAGGAGGCAGGACATCGGGCGCCCTCCGCGGCGCTCACCGGCGCGCCGAACGGGACCCAGCGGGTCTTCGTTGGCTTCATGGCGGGTGACCTCGCTCGTGAGGGGTCGTCGGTGTCCGTCGGCGATCCTGCAAGGTGCCATCCGAAAGGGCGCGCCGAGCGGGAGAGGTCCGGGGCGGCGTCGTCGGCCTCCGCGGGAGCTCAGGGGACGGCGACTGGCTCCGGGTCGATCGACTCGACCGATGCGCTCGCCGTCGCGCCCAGACGGTGCTTCCACTCCATCCACGCGACGACGTCGAGGACGCGTAGCGCTGAGATGTGTGCGGGGATCCGGGACTCCTCACGCAGCTCGATGAGGAGTTGCTGGAGGGTCGTCGTGCCGCCGTCGACCGGGGTGTTGAGTGCCTCGTTGAGCGAACGCCACCGGTTGTCGTCGGATCCGAGGACGGTCTCGATGCCCTGGTCTGTGATGGGGATGAGGCGAGGGCGCTTCCGCGCCAGGAGCTTGGACGTGCGCACCCGGCCGAAAATCACTGGCGCCGCGAACGACACGCCAGAGTTCGCGCGCGGGCCAGTCCGATCCGAGGTCTTCGGGTGCGAGGTCGGCGAGGTCCGTGTCCGTGGGCAGCTCGGCCAGGAGGTTGCTGATCTCGTGACTCTTACCCTCGAGCAGGTACAGGGCCGCCTCGCCGTTGACGGGCACCGACAGCAGGCTCAGGGCCAGCAGGTCCTCCGCCGTGACCACGTTCGCGACCTCCGGCCGGTCGCCGCCACCGCCCAAGCTCTCGAAGCGCGATCCGGTGTAGTTGGGCACGCCGTCGGACTTGGCGAAGTACGTCTTGAGGTCGGTGATCGCCTGATCACGCCGCTGCGGATCGGTCGCGACATTCTTGGCCCAGGTCACGTACATGGTCGCGGTCGTCACAGCACACCTCACGCCTCGGGGATAATCGCGCAAATACTAGTCGGAATGCCGTTTCGCGGCGCGCTTCGAACGATTGCGCACAGTTGGTTCCCGCACGATTCGGACGGCTGTGGACAGGGCGGCCGTCCACAGCCGGGTGCTCCCCGCAGCCAATGAAGGCGGGGCTGAGGGCACCATTCGGCCCACGACACGGTCCACGCCAGGGCGGCGCACACCTTCACGACACGGCGGCTACAGACTACTTTTCTGGTCTATGAGCACGGTGTCGCTGTCCGAGGTCAAGGCCCGACTGTCGGAGATCGCCGACGAGGTGAGCCGCACGCACGAGCGCGTCCACGTCACGAAGAACGGACGCGAGTACGTCGTGCTGCTGGCCGCCGAAGACCTCGAGTCGCTCGAGGCCACGATCGAGCTGCTCTCCGACGAGGCGGCGCGGCGACGGGTCGCGGACGCCGAAGCCGGGGTCGCCGCGGGCGACGTGACCACCGCCGACGAGATGGCCGCACTCATGGCACGGCGCCCGCAGCGTGACCGAAGCGCCGGCTGAGCACGTGCCCGAGGACGCCTTCCGCATCCTGCTCGCCCCCGGCGCGCGCCGGGCGCTCACGGACGGGCTCCCGACTGCTGCAGCCTTCGCCGCGTGGGAGTTCATCTCCGGACCGCTCGCCGAACGGCCGAGAACGGTGGGTGCGCCCCTCAAGGCGCCGTTCGAGGGCCTGTGGCGCGCCCGGCGCGGGGAGTACCGGATCCGATACCGAATCGACGAGTCCGAGCACGTGGTCCTCGTCCTCGACGTCGACCATCGCCGGGATGCCTGCCGGGCGTGAGCGGCGGGGCGGACGCCTGCGCCGCCACCAGGCCTGTCAGGCCATCGGCTGATTGCCCCTCACGATGTCGAACCAATCGAGGAACTGCGAGACCGTACCGATCTGCCGGACGCGGTCGTGAAGCGCCGTCTGATCGTGACCGGAAAGGAACTCCCGCCCGGCCACGAGGCCACCGCAGCCGCACCGACAGGGCTGACCTTCGTCGTCGATGTAGGTGACCGGGTTCCGAACACGCTGAACTGGCGAGAACTTGCCCACGTAGAACCCCCGGCGGTGCAGACGAGGGCGCGATGTGTACTGTTGGTGTATGGGACGCACCAACATCGAGATCGACGATGACCTCGTCGCCGCGGTGATGGCACAGCATCACCTGCGGTCCAAGCGCGAGGCCGTCGACTTTGCACTCCGCCGCACCCTTCGCCGACCCGTCACGCGCGAGCAACTCGCCGGCCTCGAAGGCATAGGGTTCGGCGCCACGCTCGAGGAGGTCCGCCCGACCGACGCCGAACCCCGCCCGTGATCTACCTGATCGACACGTCTGTCTGGATCGACTACCTGAACGGCGCGGACCGCCCTCCGCGCCATGCGCTCCGCCGGCTCGTGGCGGAGTCGCCAGAGACTCTGGCGATCTGCGCGCCGATCCGGATGGAACTGCGGATGGGCGCCAACGACATCGCCCGACGGCGACTGGAGGCCGTCATCGACGGACTGCTCGACCTCGCCGTCGAACCCGTCGACTTCGACGCCGCGGCCGACATCTACCGAGCCGTCCGCACCAGCGGTCATGGCATCCGGTCGTCCATCGACTGCCTCATCGCTGCGGTTGCCGAGCGCCACGGGGCGCGCCTCGTGCACGCGGACGTTGACTACGCGCGCATAGCCGACGTCGTGCCCAGCCTCGACGCGCTCGACGTCGGCGGCGCAACGGAGACCCAGCCGTAGCGCCTCCCGCACACCCCACCACGCGACGCCTACTCGCGGTCGCGGTCCAGAAACGCGAGCACGTCGCCCGGCACGCGCTTGTCGAACGTGGTGCCGCCGTGGTCGCGACCTTCGTACCGGAGCACAGTGCAGTCCGGGATGAGTCGCGCCGTCTCCTCGACGACGTCCGGCGGGAAGTCGAGGTCCCGGTCACCGACGATGACCAGGACGGGTGCGGTGATCTGGTGCAGGACGGGCCGGGCGTCGGCCTCCATGACGGCCCGGGTCTCCGCGAGCACGTCCGGCGGGTTGTTCCCGGAGGCGGCGAGCATGCGACCCATGAGCGCTGCCAGGAGACCTCGTACAACGCGCCAGCGCGGGCCCATCAGCACGTCCTCGAGCTGCACGAGGGCCGCCTCGGTGTACCGCTCGTGGCCCAGCGCCTCGCCGTAGCGGCCGGCGGCCTCCAGACTTCTCGCGCTGACGTTCGCTGACGAGGCAACGAGCGCGACACGTCCGACGGCGCCCGGGTGCCGGGCGGCCAGGTACAGCGCGACGAGCCCACCCATGGAGACGCCGACAACCGCGTCGACATGTCCCTCGAACGCATCGTCGATCACGGTCGCGACGTCGTCGGCCATGTCCTCCATCGTGTAGTCGGCGGACATGCCGCGCCGGCGCGCCAGGCGCCACACCGTGAAGCCGCCGGCGGCCAACGGGCGGATCAGACTCTTGGTCACGCGGATCCACACCAGCCGGATGGCCCCGGGCCCGCCCGGAAGGAAGAGCATCGTCCGGGGGCCGTCGCCGATCGCGTCGTACGCGATCCCGTTGGGGAAGGTCCCGGTTCGGGCCTCCGGCCGCGGCGCCCGTGTCGCGCGTCGGAGGACGCCGACGGCAACCGCCACCCCCGCTGCCGTCGTCGCGATCAGGATCGTCCGCCGTGCGCTCATGTCGCGCTCCCTCCGCTCGGCGTGGCGGGGGCGCGGCTCCCACCACGCGACGGGGACCGGCCGCCGCCGTTCGCACGGCCGAGCCTTCTCCTCGACCGTACGCGCCTGACGGCCAGATCACTGCCGAACGCAGGAATTGGGGCCGGCACTTCCGCGGCTCCTGTTGATAGACGTTCCTCAATTCCTGGGCGGGACCTCGGTCCCTGGCGGGTGACGTCGCAGGATGCTCACGATGGACGAGAAAAGGGATGCAAAACATCGGGCCGAAACGGATGGCCCGCCGACGGAAGGGGACCACGATGCCCAAGTTCTCGATGACGACCGGCGCAAATCACTGGAACATTCCGGGTTTTTTTGAGGCCAGCTCGCAGGAACTCGACGGCTACACCGTCGAGATCGAGCGGTACTCGACCGACATGGAGTACGCGTTCGCGTACAAGGGCCTGCCGAACGACCAGTGCCAGGCGACTCACATGGGCTACATCCTGAAGGGACGACTGACCGTCCACATGGCGGATGGCACCGACGAGGTGTTCGAGGCCGGCGACGCGTACGTGATCACGCCCGGGCACGTCCCCGCGATCGCCGCCGGGACCGAGTTCGTCACCTTCACCCCGATCACGGAGGAGTCGAAGCAGGCCAACCAGGTGGTCCAGGCGAACATGATGAAGTATGCGCAGGAGCACGGGATCCCGCTTCCGGGCTAGGCCTCGAGGAGGGCGCGAACTCCGGCGGGTAGCGCCGTCGCCACCGGACGCGGATCCGGGGACGGCTGGATTGGTGCGACCACACCAGGAAGCCCGGGCCCGGGGTCGGGCCCGCTCAGAGCTCACGCGGCGGCGTCGGCGAACCGCTGACGGCACGGGCGCTGGTTCGCTTGCCGCCCCGACCCGGCTCGACTTCCACTCCATCCACGCGACGACGTCGAGGACGCGCAACGCCGAGATGTGGGCTCGGATGCCGGACTCGGCGCAGAGGTCGAGGAGAAGCTCCTGGAGGGCTTGTCGCCGTCGACGGGGGTAGAGCGCGGCATTGAGCGAACGCCGGCGATTGTCGTCGATTCCGAGGATCGCTTCGATGCCCTGATCCGTGATGGGGATGAGGCGCGGGCGCTTGCGCGCGCTGATTCGACACTGACCGCGACGACCGGGTCGCCGGAACGATTGGGCGCGACCGGGCCGCTGATCGGGGGGCTATCCACAGGCCGCACGCGGGTCTTGACTCGATGTCAGTGGCTCGTCGTACTGTTGTTCGTATCGACGAACGGGCGAGCCGGTCAGGGGGTGAGAGTGGTGGACGGGTCGAGGGCGAGCGCGCCGGGCACGGCTGGGCCTGGAGAGGTCGTGCTCGCCGCGATCGACCGGCTCGGTGCGCTGGTGACCGAGATCGCGGGCCTGCCGATCGACGAGATCGTGGAACCGCAGGCCACCCTGGCGCACACCGCTCTGCGCCGCGCCCAGGATGCCCTCGGGCTCATCTCCGCCCGGTTCCTGGGCCGGATCGAGGCGGATGGGCGTTGGGCCACCACGCCCATGGGCCGGGGCGCTCGGGACTTCGAGGAGTACGTCGCGAAGGAGTCCCGCGGGACGCGCTCCGGGGCCAAGAGGCAGACCCGCCTTGCCCGCACGGTCACCGACGACGCCGTCCCCGGCCTCGCGCAGGCACTCACGGACGGGGGCGTGTCTCTCGAACACGCCGACGTGCTCACCAGACTGGGCCCGACAACGCCCGCCCGGCGCGAGGCGCTGATCTCTCCCGACCCCGCGCTCAATGCCGGGCACCTCCTGGACAAGGCGCGCGAACTCGGCGTCGACGAGTTCGCCAAGGAAGTGAAGCGGTGGGCCGCGAAGGTCGATCCGACCGCGGACGAGAAGGGCCACCGCACCGCCACCGAGCGGGTGACCTGCACGATGGCGACGCGCGACGACGGCGTCGCGCTCAACGCGTTCATGACGGCCGTCGACGGCGCGGCGTTCGACGCCGCGCTGACCGCCGTCGCCGGCGTGCCGTCCGTTGACGACCCCCGAAGCCACGCCCAACGCATGGGAGCCGCCCTGGGCGACATGGCGCGCCTCGTTCTGGACCACGGCCTCGCCGCCGGGCGCTCCGGCGGATTCCGTCCGCACCTGACCGTCCAGGTCAGCCTCGAGAGCCTCGTCGCCCAGGTCAACGCGCTCGCCGACACCACTCGGCCGGAACGCGGCGCCCGGGGCGCGGCCGCCTACCCGGTCATTCCCGCTGGGTGGGACGCCGCTCTCCTGGCCGACGGGACACCGATCCCTGCCTCCGTCCTGGCTCGACTCGCCTGCGACGCCGAGGTCTCGCGCGTCGTCTTCGGGCCGGACTCCCAAGTGCTCGACGTCGGCCGCTCCGAGCGGCTCTACACCGGCGCGATGCGCCGCGCTGTCATCGCTCGCGACCGCCACTGCGCCTACCCGAACTGCGAGCGCCCCCCGAAGTTCGGCGAGATCCACCACGTGCGGCACTGGGCCGCGCACGGCGGAGAAACCTCCGTGGAGAACGGAATCCTCCTCTGCTGGCATCACCACGCCCAGGTCCACTCCCGTTACCTGATCATCCGGCGAGACCACGCCAGGGCGAGATGGGAGTTCCTCGAACGCGACGGCACACCGATCCGCCACCTCGGATCGGGCCCAGACGCCGAGCCCAAGGGCGACCCACCGTCGGGCAGCTGCGACCACGGCGGGACTCCGCCCGCACCTGACACCCTCTTCGGCGCCGCATAACGGCCTGACCGCGCGACCGCGCGACCGGCCTGCGGACCGAGCGACTGCGCGACCGCGTGACCGCCTGACCAGCGAACTGCCGGACTGCCGGACCTCCGGACTGCCGGACCTCCGAACTGCCGGACCTCCGAACTGCCGGACCCCCGAACTGCCGGACCTCCGGACTGTCGGGCTTCCGGACTGCGCGACCCCATCACGCTACTCATCTTGCCGGTTGCACAACTCTGCGGTTGAATAGCCGATGAGGAGGTGAGCACGGTGGACACGACGACCGAGAGACCCGGCGACGACGCCCTGTCCGAGGTCTTCGCCGCGCTCGCCGACCCCACTCGGCGCGCCATCCTCAGCCGTCTGGCCGCCGGCCAGGCGACCGTTCTGGAACTCGCCGAACCGTTCGACATCTCTTTCCAGGCCGTCTCGAAGCACCTCAAGGTGCTCGAGCGCGCCGGCCTCGTCACACGAGGCAGGCAGGCCCAGTACCGCCCGGTGCGCCTCGAGCCCGCGGGCTTCGAGGCGGCGAGCACCTGGCTCGCCGAGCACCGCGCCATGCGCCTGGCCCAGCTCGATCGGCTCGAGCAGACCATCCGCACCCTGCGCGGCACCGCCCCCACGACGGCGTCCGACACCCTTCCCACTGCGCAACCACTGAGGAGCACCCCATGAACACGCTGCATCTCACCGTCCCGCCCGAGACCCCGAGCGTCACGTTCACGCGTGAGATCGACGCCCCGCCTGACGTCGTCTACGCGACGATGATGGACTCCGAACTCATCCCCCAGTGGTGGGGCCCGTCCTATCTCTCGACAACGGTTGTCACGCATCAACCCGTGACGGGCGGGTCGTGGCGCTACGTCCAGACAGACCCCGAGGGCAACGAATACGGCTTCCATGGCGTCTTCCACGAGATCACGCCGGGTGTGCGCGCAGTGCAGACCTTCGAGTTTGAGGGCATGGCGGGCCACGTCACTCTCGACACCCTGATCTTCGAGGACCTCGGCGGGCGCACACGCTTGCACGGGCAGTCGGCGTTCCAGAGCTTCGAGGACCGCGACGGCATGGTCACCTCCGGCATGGAGGGCGGCATGGCGGAGGGATACGACCGCCTCGAGGCGCTCATCCTCGCGCGCGCCTGACGGGGCCGGTAGTGGGCGCAGCGCCGATAGCCCCGGTGCGGTCCACGCCGCTCCGTGCCCTGCCACGCGATGCCTCGCCATGCGCCACGCCATGCCATGCCGCGCCCTGCCGCGCCGGGCCGTGTGGTGGCGCGCGCCGTGTCGTCTCGCGCCGCGCCGTGTCGTCTCGTGCCTCGCCGTGCCACGCCCTGCCGCGCCGGGCGGTGTGGTGGCGCGCCGTGTCGTCTCGTGCCGCGCCATGCCGCGCCGGTGCCCTGCCCGCGGGGATACGGTCGACGGCGTGCCCGACTCACAACCGCCCACCGAACAAGCCGTCCGGGATCGACTCGCCGCCGCCCTCCGGCCGGCGATGAAGCGACGGGACACGGTCGCCGTCGCGGCTCTGAGGTCCGCCCTGGCGGAGATCGCCAACGCCGAGGCCGTCGACCTTGCCGGGACCGCCACCCCGGCCAGAGCGATGGCCTCGGCATCCGAGCACGTCGCAGGCGCCGCCGTCGGCCTCGGTGCGGCCGAGGTGGAACGCCGTGTCCTCACGGAGGCGGAGACGATCGCGATCGTCGTGGCCGACGCCGCCGAGCGGGAACGCGCGGCCGACGAGTACGACCGCGCCGGCCGAGCGGCCGACGCCGCGCGACTCCGCGCAGAGGCCGCCGTGCTCAGGTCGGTGGTCGAGACCGCCTGACGCGCCGTCAGGCCTCGTGGCGGTCGCCACCCGCTCCAGGTTTGCCGCGGAAGCGACCTACTCCAGCGCTCGCGCGGACCTCAACGCCGCCCGGCAGTCGGACAACTCCTTCTCCACCACGAGGAACTCGTCCTGGGCGGTCTGGACGTCCTCGCGCGCCTTCGCGAGCCGCCGGCTCAGCTCCACGACCGCCCCGACCAGCACCAGGACGACGGCGATGCCGCCCCCGAGCAGAGCCGTTCGCATCCGGTCCATGACCCCTCGCTCCCCCGGGACCGCCGGGCGGTCCCGCTGATCCGACGGTAGGCACGAGCCCGAGCACACCGCAGCGGACGCACGACCCTTGACGCGCGGTCGATTCCGCCATCCGCGAGACGCCGCCTCGAAGGACTCCGGTCGCTGTGACGGCAGTACCGGGACACCCGCGCCTTCGCGCCGCTTCCCGAAGTCGGGAATCGAGCGTGGCCGGCGGGAGTCGGCCACGTGGGCGAGACGCCCGGCACGCCCTCGCCATCCGCCGCCCTACACTTCCCGCCATGCCGGACGCGCTCGAGCGGATGCAGTCGCTCTCCTCCGCGTGGTACGCGGCGGGCGACCGCCGCGCCCTCTTCGCGGACACCTACGCCCGCATGACACGCGCGATGCAGGCCGCGGTCGAGGCGCGCGAGTTCGTCGACAACGCGTGGGTCCAGGGCCTGATCGACCGGTTCGCCGACTACTACTTCTCCGCCGTCCGCGCCCACGACTGCCCGCCCGAGAGCGGCCTGACCTGCCCGATCGTCTGGCGGGAGGCGTTCGATGCCTGCGCGCGGGAGGACGTCACCGAGCTCCAGGCGATCCTGCTCGGCATCAACGCGCACATCAACCACGACCTCGCCCTCGCGCTCGCCGACGTCCTCGAGGACTGGGACGACCTCGACGACGACGCCCGCGCCGTCCGGCTCGCCGACCATGCACACGTCAACGCGGTCATCGAGCGCACCGTGGACGAGGTCCAGTCCGAGGTGCTCGCCCGCGTCGAGCCTGCGATCGGGCTGCTCGACGTCCTCATGGGCCGGATGGACGAGTGGCTCTTCTCCCGCCTCGCGACGCACTACCGCGAGAACGTCTGGGAGGACACCCAGCGAGTGCTCGCGGCGCGCCTGCCGGACCAGCGCCTCGCCGTCGTCGCCGAACTCGACGAACACGCCCAGCGCCTGGGCCGGCTCATCGTCATCCTCTGACGGCGCCGCACCCGGCGCCCGCACCTCAGCGCGCGGCGCCCACCAACAGCGACTCCAGCGCATCCACCGCGGCGACGGCGCCGTCGTGCTCACGAATCCTCGCCCCGAGCCGCGCGGCCGCCGCGCGGTGCGGCCCGTCCGCCACGAGGTCGACGACGGCGGCGCGCACCTCTTCCACGCTGGCCTTCGCTGAGAGGACCTTGCCGGCGTCCCGCTCGGCGATCCGCTTGCCCACCTCCGGCTGGTCGGCCATCGGGTGGGCCGGAATGATCAGCAGCGGGACGTCGTGGGCCAGCGCGCGCATCGCGGTGCCGTGCCCACCGTGCCCGATCACGAGCGAGACCTGCGGCAACACCTCCGCGTGGTCGAGCCAGGCATGCATGGTCACGTTGGCAGGCACCCGCAGCGCCCCGGCCTCGACCGCGGGGCCGGCCGTGGCGACCACGTCCAGGGGCAGGTCGCCGACGGCGTCGAGCACCTTCTGCATCGTGGCCTGTTGGTGCGGCCACCAGATGGTGCTGAGGCTGAGCAGGACCGTCGGGGTCGGCGCGTGGGTGGTGGGGCGCGGCGGTCGACCGGGCGCCGCCTGCCACACCGGGCCTAGGCGCGGGGCCGGCGAGTGCCCGGGACCGGCGAGCGTCGTCGTCGGCGGATCCAGTTCGGGCAGGGTGAGCGTCACCTCGAGGTCAGGGACAGCCCACGCCTCGCGCGGGCTGCTCCCCCGGAGCCGGGCCAGGATCCCCACGGGTCCGCGTGCGAACCGTCCCGTGAAGAAGTCGGTGAACGTGTGGACCAGCGCCGCCGTGGGCGTGCCCGTCCCGGCGGCCGCGCGGAGGTGTGGCAGGAGCATGCAGTCGATCACGGCCACGTCGGCGGGTTCGCGGCGTAGCGACGCCGCGACGTCGGCCGCACCCGCGCGATCCGCGTACACCCCGACCATCCGCCACAGGCTGGTCAGGCTCGAGGACGCACTGTGGTTGTCCAGCGACCGCCCGGTGGGATAGGCCTCGAAGGCGAACCCGGCGCCCTCGATCGAGGCCCGCTGGCGCGGATCGCCGATGAACCGGGCGGATCCGCCCCGTACCTCGATCTCCCGCGCGATCGCGAGGGCCGGCGGCACGTTGCCGCCCCCGTTCCAGGTTGCGAAGAGTGCCTTCATCGTTCGTTCCCCCCGTGATCCGCGGCGGCGCCGCCGGGACCGGCGAGCAGCACCGCCTCCACCAACATGATCATCCGCTGTTCGGTCTGCGCGCGGGACAGGCCGCGGTCCCGCCGGAGCAGCACCCAGGTGTAGAGGTCCGTCCCGACCACCAGGAGATCGGTCAGCGCCTCAGCATCGACGTGGTCGCGCAGCGTCAGGTACGGAGCGAACGACGCCCGCACCCACTCCCGGTGGAGCGCCTTGCCGGGCTCTGTGATCGCCCTCGCTCGCTCGCTCCGCTGCGACTCCGCCAGGAGTGCGACCACGAAGTCGCCAACACGCTCGTAGTGGCCGACGACGGCGCGCACGGCCTCGTGCACGTCGCCCGGCGTCACCCGGCGCTCGGTATCGACGTCCGCACTCGCCACCGCGGTCGCCGCGTCGAGCAGGCCCTCGCGGCTCCCGAAGTGCCGCAGGACCGTCTGGACCGTGACTCCGGCGCGCTCCGACACCTCCTGGAGCGTCACCTCGAGGGTGCGCCGCTCCATGGCCGTGGTGATCACGGCGTGCACGATGCGCTCGCGAGTGGCCGCGGTCGAGTCGGCGCGCTCGCGCATGACGTACCGACGTTTGGCCGTCGACGTCTCCTGCGGGCTCACGGGTCCAAGTGAACCCCCCTGGCCACTTTGGTGTCAATGCCGACTAACACCGAATGGTCAGAACGACCACGCCCAGCCCGGCCCCTCCCCGAGGCGGTAGACGACGGTCCCGTGCTCGGTCGCGGAGTCGAGCACCACCTTCCCCGTGGCGACCTCTCCCGGCGCGACGAATGGCGGCGCCAGGTCCGCGGCGTCGTAGCAGGCCCACGACGCCTCAGTGCTGGAGATCTCCTGAACCGTCCCGTCGGGCGCGACCACGCGGAAGGTCTCGGCACCGAGCGGGACGACCACGCTCCGCTCCCCCGGCGTCGCGGTCGCCACCTCGCCGCCCCCACCCTCGAGCGTGGCGGTGAGGTCGAGCACCACGAACACGCCGAACGACGGCGACTGGGTGGGCCGTCCCCGGCCGGAGCATGTCTCCTCGACGGTCACCGATCGCACCGTGAGCGCCAGCGTGTGGCCCGACTCCCCGCCCACCGGCGCCCGCACCTGCTCGCCTTCCCGCACGGCCAACGGCGATCCGGCGATCGGGCTCGCAGCGCTCGACGACGGCGCGGCCGACGGCGCGTCCCCCGGCTCAGCGGACTCACCTTCCGGCCGGAGCACCCACGCGAGCGCGAGGAGCAGGACGACGGCGGTCGCGATCCCCGCGAGTGCCCACCGCCGGTTCCGGGTCGTCATCCGCCGAAGGCCCATTCCCAGCCCGGGCCGGCCGGTGCGTAGACGAGGGTCCCCCGGTCCACCGCCGAGTCGAGCACCACTTTCCCTGCCGCGACCTCGCCCGCGCCCACGAACGGGGGCGCCAGCTCCTCGTCGGGGAAGCAGGCCCACGAGGCCTCGGTCAGCGTGTCGGTCCGTTCGGAGCCGTCCGGGCCGACCACGTGGAACGCGTCGGCCACGAGTGGCATGAACAGATCGCTGTCCGAGCCGGCTGCGGCGAGGGCGTCATCAGGCATCGACGCCGCGACGTCGAGCACCACGAAGTACCCGTTCAGGGGCGCCACGCTGACCCCGCGTCCCGGGCAGGAGGTCGTGACCGTGATCGCGCGAATGGTGATCTCGAAGAACGCGCGCTCCGAGTCGGGGAGGGTCAACCCCGCCGGTTCCCCGAGGTCCTTGAGGACGTTGCCGGAATCGGAGACCTCGACCGACCCCGTGCCGACTTCGGCGGGCGGAGCCGTCGCCACGCCGGCCGCGGCGGGCTCCGGCGAGGGGTCGGTCACGCCTTGCGTCATCGCGACCGACGACGGCGCCGCCGCGGCCCGGAGCTCGAGCATCGCGACGAATCCACCGGCCACAGCCAGCATGACCGCCAGGACCGCGAACCCGAGTGCGCGGGGGCGCCTCGGGCCGCGGCCGGGCGGTACGGGCACGTCGCGAAGGTCCGACGGCTCGGCGGCCGTCTCGGCTCCCTCGCCGTTCGCGGGTCCGGTCACCATCGCAGGAAGTCTCCGCTCAAGATGAGGATTCCGGAGGACCGCACGTAGTCGGCCTGACGAGGCCCGGCCACGTAGACCCAGGACGGGACTCCCTCGCGAGTCTGGCGCAACTCGCGGACGTAGGTCTGGTTGTCCGGCGGGAGGCTCGGGTTGTACCGCTCGTAGGAGTCGAGCGAGGTCACCGTGCTCTGGTAGAGGTCCGGCTTGATCACCATGACCTCGCCGACCACGCCGGTCCCGTTCGCCGCGTTGGGCACCACGTACGGGTAGGACGAGCCGCTGATCCGGTACAGGTCGAGCCACGGCATCCGCGTCTCCAGCGAGGTGATGATCTTCCCGGAGATCAGGTAGTAGCCGCTCTGCCCGGTCCGCAGCGAGCCGTAGACGAAGAACGGCGGGTTGGAGTGCCGGATCGTCGCGTCTCCCGGCAGAACGGAACCGCTCCATCCGGTGCCGACCTGACGCCGCGGCAACCAGCCGCCGGAGCCGTTGCCCGGGTACAGGTACAGGGCGCCCGACGACGCCTCCCGCGCCAGCAGGTCAGCGTTCCGGTCCCCGTCGACGTCCCCCGGCCCGACCAGGGCCGACATCGAGCCCCAGCCCCAGCCGACCTGACGCCGTGCCAGCCACCCGCCCGAGCCGTTCCCCGGGTAAAGGAACAGCCCACCCGAGGAGGCCTCCCGTGCCAGCACGTCGACCTTCCCGTCCCCGTCGAGATCGCCGACCCCCAGGACCGCGGACATCACGGCCCAGCCCGCACCGACCTGCCGCCGAGGAAGCCATCCCCCCGCGCCGTCGCCCGGGTAGAGGTAGAGATAGCCCGTGGCGGCCTCGCGCGCGAGGACGTCGGGGGCGCCGTCGCCGTCGAAGTCGCCGGGCGCGAGCACGGCGGACATGACGTTCCAGCCCGTCCCCACCTGCCGGCGGGCCGACAAGCCTCCGGTGCCGTCTCCGGGGTACAGGTAGAGGGCGCCCGTCGCGGCGTCGCGGCTGAGGAGGTCGGGGTTCCCGTCGCCGTCGGCGTCCCCGATCGGCTCCAGCACGTCCATCCCCGACCAACTCCAGCCGACCTGCACCCGCGGCAGCCATCCCCCGCTCCCGTCGCCGCGGTTCAACCACAGCGCGCCGGTGCTGGTGGTGATCGAGAGAAGGTCCGGTGCACCGTCACGGTCGAGATCGAACCGACCGCCATCGGCTCGGCGGGGAGTCGCCGCGACGGCGTCGGACCGGGCCGACGTGGTGCCGGCGGAGTCGACCGCGACAACCGCGAACCAGTACGTGGTGCCGTTCGCCAGACCCGACACCGTCGTGGCGGTGGTGGTCACCGGACCGCCCGCAAGCGTTGACCAGGGGCCGGTCGCGGCGTCGGCCCGCAGTACGTGGTACCCGGCGGCGCCGACGACGGCGTCCCATCCGAGACCCACCTGGCCGTCGCCCGGCGTCGCGGTCAGGCCGGCGGGGGCGGGAGGCGGCGTGGTACCCGCAACCGGCGGCGACCCGGCCGCCCGGTACATGAAGGCGGCCATCGCCTCGCGCCGAATCGGGTCGTCCGGGGCGTAGCGGAAGGTGCCGTCACCGAGCGGGACTCCGGTCGAGATGCCGGACTCGGCCATCCAGGAGATCTCCGTGTACGCGGGGTCGCTCGTCGAGACGTCCACGAATGGCGAGACGGCCGGCGCGGAGAACCCCGGCTCGGCGAGCGCGCGGTACATCCAGAGCGCCATCACCTCGCGTGTGACGAGGTCGGTGGGTCGGAAGGACGCCTCGCCACCGGGATCGCCCGCGCCGGGGGCGATCCCCTCCGCCTCCAACCACGTGATCTCGAGGAAGAACGCGGCGCCGGGCGCAAGGTCGTCAAAGGGAGAGACCGCCGGCGCCGTGAAGGGCGGTTCACCACGGAAGCGGTAGATGAACGCGGCCATCGCCTCGCGGGTGATCGAATCGGCCGGTCCGAACACGAGCGAGCCGTCCGCGCCGACTGCGCCTCGGGTGATTCCCTCGGCGGCGAGCCACTGGATCTCGTCATAGAAGGCCGCGCCCGGGGCGACGTCGGAGAAGACGACGGCGGCCGCGGCAGCCGATCGGAACGCATCGGGAGCGAGCCCGAGCCCGGCCGCAACCAGCATCACCGCGACGACGGATCGTGCAACCCGCCCCAGCGCCTGGCGCATCCCAGCCCTCCCCGGTCGTCGCACATTCGGGACCGCGGAAGTTCCGACTCATCGCCCCGCCGGGAAGATAGCGTCAATTACTCACGCCAAGCGAAATGATCATCACAATTGATCATTTCATCCACCAGGCAGCCGGGTTCGGCGACGACGTCAATGGGACCTTGATCCCAGATTTGGAGATCGGGAGCGTCCCCGAGGGCCGCCTCCTGCGGTACCCGCTACTAGGACGCGCTCAGGTCACCTGGGAGCCGATAGCCACCCCAGCCCGGCCCCATCAAGCGCGGCGTGAGCCATCCGCCGGTGCCGTTACCCGGGTACAGCCAAAGGACCCCAGTGGCGGCGTCGCGGGCGAAAAGGTCGACGAACCCGTCGCCGTCGAAGTCCCCGGGGCCGACGATCGCCGACATCACCTGCCAGCCCCAGCCCACCTGCACCGGGGCCTTCCAGCCGCCCGCCCCGTCGCCCGGGTACAACCACAAGGCCCCCGTCCGCGCCTCCCGCGCCACCAGGTCCGGTACGCCGTCGCCGTCCACGTCGCCGGGCCCGACGATCGCCGACATCACCTGCCAGCCCCAGCCCACCTGGCGTCGATCCGCCAACCCGCCGGTCCCGTTCCCCGGGTAGAGCCAGAGCAGACCGGTGGCCACCTCTCGCGCGAGCAGGTCCGGGTTGCCGTCTCCGTCGAGGTCGCCGGCAGGGGTGATCGCATCCAGGCCCGCCCAACCCGAGGCGACCTGGACCGGGATGCGCCACGCACCGCTGCCGTCGCCGCGGTGGAGCCACAGGACGCCGCTCGCGCTCTCCACCGCGGGAAGGTCCGCGGCGGCGTCGACGTCGAGGTCGAACGCGACGGGGCGGAAGGGCGTCGCGCCGGTCGGCGGCGACGACGGCGCGGAGGCGTTCCCGAGCGCGTCGACGGCGGAGACGGTGAACCAGTAGGCCGTCTTGTTCGTCAGGCCGTCGGCCGTCTTCGCGGCACCCGCGACCGGGGCGTCACCGAGCGCGACCCACGGTCCGGTTGCACTCGTCCCGCGGGCGACGACGTACCCCGCAAGGTCCGGATCGGTCACGGGCTTCCACGACAGGACCACCTTCGTGTCCCCGGCATCGGCAACAACGTCGGTCGGGACTGCAGGAGGCGTGGTGTCGAGCGACGACGCCCGGAAGAGGAAGGCGGCCATCGCCTCGCGCCGGATGGCGTCATTCGGGTAGTACCGGAACGTCCCATCACCCACGGCCACACCGGTCGCGATCTTCGCGGCGGCCATCCAGGCGATCTCACGGAAGGCCGGGTGATCACTCGGGACGTCCGCGAAGGGCGACGTGGCCGGCGCCCGGTACGCGGGGGCGGCGAGGGCGCGGAACAACCACAGCGCCATCACCTCGCGGGTCACCACGTCGGACGGCCGGAACGAGGACCCGCCGTCACCCGCGGGGGCGATCCCTTCGGCTTCCAGCCACGTGATCTCCGTGTAGAAGGCAGCGCCCGGTTCGATGTCCGCGAACGGCGACTCCGTCGGCGGGACGAAGTCGGGCTCGCCGACCGATCGGTAGATGAAGGCCGCCATCGCCTCGCGGGTCACGAAGTCAGCAGGACCGAAGATGCTCGCCCCACCCGGCCCCACCGCACCGCGCGTGATCCCCTCGGCGGCCAGCCATTGGATCTCGTCGTAGAACGCCGCACCGGGGGCGACGTCGGCAAAGGCGGTGGCGAGCGGAACCGGGGCTAGGGGGTGCGCTGTGGCAACGGCCGCTCCCCCCGGCACCGCCACGAGGATCCCTGCCGTCACGGCTGCCAGGAGTGCGCTCGAGGCTCCCCGAGGCTTTCGACGGTCGACCACAGCGTCTTCTCCTCCCGGGCATCCGAATACGCCGAGGGAGGCCGGGCGAGAACGTTCTCGCTTCTCCGTGGACCGCTCGTGGACGCCCGAGTCGATCAAACCCCACCCCACGGGTCGCAGGGCCCCCGGCGCGCCGAAGCGCGGCGTCCGTCCGACGGCGGGCGGCCCACCCGCTGACGGTGCGCGGGGGTCCGGATCGGCAGCCCCTGCCCCTTGGACGTCTTGGCTACCGATCCTGGGAACGGGTCCGCCCCCGGGTGCGCGACTTGTATGCGGCGTCCGAGGACGCGGTCTTCGCCGCGCGCTGAATCTGCCCCTGGCGCACGTCGGCCATGAGGGCGTCCAGCGCCGCGGCCTCGTCGCTCAGGTCCGCGCGCAGGGACGGCGCGGCAGCGGGCATGGCGCGGGCCAGTCCGGCGCTCGCGGCCGCGAGGTGCTGAACGGCCGCGGCGGGATCGCCCGCACTGAGGGCGGTGGAGGCCTCGCGCTTGAGCCGCTGCGCCTCCAGGTAGGCGAGTTCCGAGCGCACCACGGCGTCCGGGAGACGGCCCGCGGCGTCATCCCCCGGCACCACGTTGACGTGCACGGGCACGGTGACCGTGTGCTCCACGAGCGCGGGCAGCTCCACGTACCGCAGGGTGAGCGTGGCCACCTCGGCCAAGCCGAGCGCCGAGAGCGCCGGTACGTCGAAGGTGAGCACCACCTTGCGGGTCTCGCCCGTGTAGAAGCCACCCAGCTCCACCAGCAGCCCGTCGGCAAGCAGGTGAGTGGGCAGATCATTGATCACCTTGACCCCGCGCACGGCGGGCGACATCGTCACCAGCAGGGACGCCGCCTGCGCCGCCTGCTCGAGCATCCCGGCCGCCTCGCCGATGATCACGCGGCCGGCGTCGTCCGGGTTCTCGGCGAAGTTCTCGTTACCGCCCCCGGACCGGGCGAGCGCGGAGAGGAGCCGCTCGTCGTAGCCGAGGCCGTACCCGAGGGAGGATGTCGTGACGCCGTCCGCGCGCGCCTTCGCCGCCACCGAGCCCAGCACGTCCGGGCGCGTCTCACCCGAGTTCGCGTGGCCGTCGCTGATGAGAATGAGCGTTGCTCCCGCGGCCGACGCCGCGCGGCGGGCCTCCTGGAGACCACGCAGGTAGCCGGCGGCGAGGTCGGTCATCCCGCCGGGGTGGACGCCGCGGATCGCCCGCTTGACGGCCGCCTTGTCCCGGAGCGGGGCCGCGGGGACCACGACGAGCGCCTGGTCGTCGAAGACCACGAGCCCGAAGGAGTCGCGCGGGTCCAACGTGTCGACCACGTGCTCGAGCGCCTGCTTGGCGCCCTCGAGGGGTGGGCCCTGCATCGAGCCCGAGCGGTCGAGAACCACCTCGAGCGCACCCGGGGGGCGTGATCCCGCGGCGACGACGGGCGCAGCCGGAGCCGCGATCTCGAGAAGCACGGACAGGGTGGAGTCCGTCTCGTGGGCGAGGACGTCCAGGTCCAGGTGGGCGGTGACGTGCATGGCGACCCCCTTGCGTGATGGCGAGCGGCGGATCTCGTCGCTACTATGCGATGAGCATAGGTCCGCAGAGGTCGGAGGTCAATGCCGTGGGCATAGAGGATGGAGCGGGCGGCGGAGACAGCACCGCCTCTGCGAAGGATCGCTACGCCGGACTCGCCACGCTCCTGCGCTCCCGACGCGAGGCGCTCGGGATCTCGCGGCGCGACCTCGCGGCCGCGACCGGCCTCTCCTATCCGTACATCGCCCAGTTGGAGGGCGGATACCGGGCGCCGTCGGTCACCACGGCGCGGCGGCTGGCCGATGCGCTCCGCCTGCCCGTCGAGGAGATCGTGCACGCGACGGGCGAGGCGACGACGACGACGACGGCGCCCGCTCCCGCCGCCCGCCTTCCCGTCGGGCGGGACGATGCGTGGCTGGCGAATCCGGCCTATGCGCCAGGCATAGCAGCGGAGCGCGTCAACGCCTTCGTGGCGGTCCCCGCCGCGCCGACTGTGCCCCGTCCAACCGAGCCCTCTCCAGCGGCAGCCGCTCCGAGCGCAACTGCTCCGACCGCACCCGCCTCCGCCGCACCGGCATCCGTCGCACCGACTTCCCCCGCGACGCCAACTCCGACGCCCGCACCGCCCTCTCCGGCGGCACCTGCTCCGAGCGCACCCACCTCCACCCCACCGGCTTCCCCCGCACCGGCTTCCGCCGCCCCGCCAACTCCGACGCCCGCACCGGCCCCTCCGGCGCCCGTTGCACTCCCGTCGACGGTGGCCCCGCCCTCGGTCACCCCGCCGCCCGTCGCCGCGCCGTCGTCGGCGCGCCACGGGCTGTTCGGCCGGCGACGCGACGGCTCGGCACGCGAGCCTTCCGGTGGCGCTCCGGCTCCTCTTGCGACACCCGGACCCGCTGTCGACCCCGTTGCCGCGACCGCCGAGCAGATCACCGCCCTCCTCCGCGCGCTCCCCGCGTCCGACCGCCTCGACGCCCTCGCCGCGGTCCAGCGCGACGTCCTGGCCCAACTCGTCGAGGACCGGATCCGCAGCGACTCCCGGCAGCCCGGGACGTGACCTCGCACGCCACGCGGGTGCCGCTTCAGAGCGGGAGATGCGCGCCCGGGATGGGGACGATCGATCCACGACCTCGAAAGCCAGAACCACCACGGCGGGGACCACTCCTGGCAGGAGGACCACTCCCGCCAGCAGGAACACTCCCACCGGGAGGACCACTCCCAGGAGGACCGCTCGCCCGCGACCACGCGCGGGCGCGGGCACCAAGAGTCACGCAGCACCGATCAGACTGCTCGCCGCCAACGCACGAAGGCCCGGACCTGAATGTCCGGGGCTTCGTTTCGTAGCGGGGACAGGATTTGAACCTGTGACCTCCGGGTTATGAGCCCGGCGAGCTACCGAGCTGCTCCACCCCGCGTCGGCTTGACCAGTCTACGTGACCGGGCAGGCGAGGCCAAATTGAGGCCAGATCGAGGGCAGCGAGCACCCGATCGCCGGTGCACCACGTCTAACCCGAGTCACCTGCACCCCGGCTACCGCACTGCACCCCGGCTCACCGGACTGCACTCCGCCTCCACCGCTCCGCCTCCACCGCATTGCACCCCGTCTCGCCGCGCCGCCCGCAGTGCCCTCATCTCGCACTGCGCTGCGCCCGCTCTGCACCTCGCCCCACCGCGCCCGCATCGCCCCAAACGCGTTGCCCCAAACGCGGAGGGTCCGGATCGCACCGGCGATCCGGACCCTCCGCGTCGAGCCGCAACTCTCCCTCGGCTAGCCGGCGAGTTCCGCCTCCGCCGCGATCGCGGCCTCGACGGCGGCGGTCAACTGGGCCTGCGCCCTGCCGTAGGCCTCCCAGTCGCCGGCGGCCATGGCCGCCCCGGAGGCCTCGAGGGCCGCCTTCGCATCCTGGAGAGCGGCGTCGAGCCGTGCCTGAGCGTCGGCGTTCCCCGTTCCGGTTCCGGTGTCACCGCCGGTATCGGTCCCGGTGCCACCTGTGTCGCCGGTGCCTGTCCCGGCGTTGCCACCGGTGCCGGTCCCGGTCGTCGCGTCCCCGGCGTCGACGCCCGAGTCACCGCCGAACACCTGGTCCAGCGCCTCGTCGAGGGTGTCCGCAAACCCGATCTCGTCGCCGAAGGCAACGAGCACCTTCTGCAGGAGCGGGAACTGCGTGCCCGATGAGCTCTGGACGTAGACCGGCTCGACGTAGAGCAACCCGCCACCGAGCGGCAGCGTGAGGAGGTTGCCGTTCACCACGTCGGAGTCGCCCTGGCGCAGCAGGTTCAGCTGCTGGGAGACGTCGGGGTCGGAGTTGAAGTTGTTCTGGACCTGCCCGGGGCCCGGCACCGTGATGTCGCGCCGCAATTGGAGCAACCTCAACTGGCCGTAGCCCTCGCGTGGCTGGCCGGCTTGGTTGCCGGCCTCGGCGTCCACGGCGAGGAACCCGGTGAGCACGTTCCGGCCGGTCTCGCCGCCGGGGATGAACGTGGACGTCAGCGAGAACGTCGGCTCCTCCTGTCCCGGCATCTTCAGCGTGAGGTAGTACGGCGGCTGCAGGACGGGCGTCGACACGGTCGGGTCGTTCGGGGAGCGCCAGAAGTCCTGACCCGAGTAGAACGACGCTGCGTCGGTCACGTGGTACCGGGTGAGGAGCTGGCGCTGGACCTTGAACAGGTCCTCGGGGTAGCGCAGGTGACTCATGAGGTCGCCCGAGATCTCTGACATCGGCCGCACCTTGCCCGGGAAGACGCTCATCCAGGCCTGCAGGATCGGGTCCTCGGTGTCCCAGGCGTACAGGGTCACGGACCCGTCGTACGCGTCCACCACGGCCTTCACCGAGTTCCGGATGTAGTTCACCCGCAGCGTCTCGGGGAGCACCACCTGACCCTGGCGGGTGGTGAGAGAGTCCGCCGTCGCCTCGTCGAGGAGTTCGCGTGCCGAGTACGGGTACTCGTTGGTGGTCGTGTAGGCGTCCACGATCCACACGACGCGCCCGTCGACGACGGCCGGGTACGTGCGCCGATCGAGCGTGAGGAACGGCGCCACCTTGTTCACGCGCACCTCTGGATCGCGGTCGTAGAGGATCTGCGAATCCGACGTCACCCGGTCGGAGAACAGGATCTCCTGCGAGCCGAACTTCAGTGCATACAACAACTTGTTCCAGAAGTTCCCCACGCTCGGCCCGCCGTCACCCTCATACGTGGTGTTGACCTGGCCGCTCGGAGCGTTGTCGTCCGGGTAGTCGAGTTCCCACGGCGTGGTGCCCTCGGGGGCGCCCACGATCGAGTAGGTGGGCGAGACGTACTCCGTGGACTGCTGGCCGAAGTAGATCCGCGGCTGGTCTACCTCGAGCTCACCCACGCTGGGGATGCCTCCCTCGAAGAACGCGGGCCGGCCATCGCTTGCCGTGGTGTTGCCGTACGCGGCCACCACCCCGAAACCGTGCGTGTAGACCGTGTGCTCGTTGACCCACGTGCGCTGGCTGGTGCCCAGGCCCTGGAGGTCGAGCTCCCGCACGGCGATCACCGTGTCCCGGCTCTCGCCGTTGATGGCGTAGCGGTCGACGGCGAGGATGTCCGGGAAGTCGTAGTACTGCTTGTTCTGCTGCAGCTGCCGGAATGAGGGGCTGACCACGGCCGGGTCGAGGATCCGGATGCTCGCCGCGGTCTCGGCGTCTTCGCGCAGGGCGCCCGGCTCCGCCGTCGTCGTGGCGAGGTAGTTGTCGGTCTGGACGCCGTCGAGACCGTAGGCCGACAGCGTCGCGTCGATGTTGTTCTGGATGTACGGCGTCTCGAGTTCCTGGGCGTTCGGAAGCACCTGGAACCGCTCCACGATGTACGGGTAGATCCCCCCGACCAGCACGGCCGAGGCGATCATCAAACCCACCCCGATGAAGGGCAGGCGCCAATCGCCACGAACCGCCGTCACCACGAACATCAGGGCAACCACCGCGGCGATGCCGGCGAGGATCACCTTGGCCGGCATCACGGCGTTCACGTCCGTGTACGACGCGCCGTCGAACTTGGGCCCGGCGTTCACCTCGAGGGAGTAGCGGTCCAGCCAGTAGCTCACCGCGACCAGGAGGATGAAGACGGCGCCGAGCACGGCGATCTGGATGCGCGCCGGGCGCGTGACCCGCTGCCCAGGACCTGCGATCCGGACACCTCCGTAGAGGTAGTGCGTCACTGTCGCCGCGAGCGCCGCGATGAACACCACGGTCATCAGGAACGAGACCACGAACCGCAGGATCGGCAGGGTGAAGACGAAGAACGAGATGTCGAGGCCGAACAGCGGGTCCTTGGTCCCGAAGGACCGCTGGTTCATCCACAGCAGGACGTCCTGCCACCGGCTGGCGGCCGCCGTCCCTGCAAACAGGCCCATCACCAGCGGCGCCGCGATCATGACGAGTTTCCGCAGCGGCTCGATGCTCGCCCGGTAGCGGTCGAGGTTCTGTTGCTCCACCGTCATCGGCGCGTACACAGGCCGGGTGCGGTAGGCGATGGCCATGTTGAGGTAGAGCACGCCCCCCATCACGAGCCCGCCGAGCAAGAACAGGGCGAGTTGCGTGAGCCACTGCGTCCGGAGCACCTCGACGTAGCCGATCTGGACGAACCACAGCACCTCTGTCCAGAACTGCGCGAGCGTGAGCAGCACGACCACGAGGAAGCCGAGCACGAGCAACGTCGGGATCAGTGGGCCGCGCCGGCGGGCCTCTTGTGGGGCTGGTCGGGGCGGTGACGCGAAAGACACGAGAGTGCACCTCAGGTTCGGCAGCGGTCACGAGGACGTCGCACGCGTCCTCGATCCTGCCCGCGGGCAGGCATCACCGGGCACAACGTCGCTCGACGCCCGAAAGTTTCGCACACGCCCCTGACAGCGCCCGGAGCGGGCGGGTTCGCCGGGTGAGGATCGGGCCACCGCCCGCTTGTGTGCAAGATCGGGAGGATCTCAACCACCGGACCTTCCACCCAAGGGCCGGTCCTCCGCTCAGCCTGCCGTGCACGCCGGCAGATCTCCGACATCCCCCGCGCCGATCGCGGTGAGGGTGTCGGTCGCCTCGGCGAGGCTCGCCACCGGCACCACCCGAAGCCCCGCCGGCACGTGACCCACCACCTCGGCGCAGTTGTCCACCGGTGCCAGGAAGTACGTCGCGCCGTCGCGCGCCGCGCCGGCCAGCTTCTGGCGGATGCCTCCGATCGGACCGACCTCGCCGTCGATCGTGATCGTCCCGGTGCCCGCGACGTTCTCGCCGCCGGTCAAGGCGCCGGGCGTGAGCAGGTCGACGATCCCGAGCGCGAACATGGTCCCCGCGCTCGGCCCACCGATCTCGTCGATGCGGATGGTCACGTCCACGGGGAAGTCGAATGCCGGGTCGATGTACACACCGAGCACGGATCCACCGTCGCCGTCGTCGCCCGTGACCACCTCGACGTCGGTCGGCTCGCCGTCGCGCAGCACCTGCAGGGGCAGAGCGGTTCCGGGGGGTGTGGCCGCGAGGACGGCGGTGAGGTCCGTCCAGGTGATCAGGTCGACGCCGCCGGCCGAGACCAGCACGTCGCCCTCGAGGAGCACACCGTCCGACCCCGTGCCCTCGACGGCTCCGGCCACCACGAGTTTCGCCGGCACCTCGTAGCCCAGTTCGGTGAGGGCGGCCGCCGTCGCGTTCTCCTGCGACGTGGTCATCTCCTGCGCGGCGAGCTCGTCCCGCTCCTCGCGCGAGACCCCGACCGGATAGACCAGTTCAACCGGGACGACGGCGCTCCCCCCGGACAACCAGGCCCGAACCACCTCGAGCGCGTCCACGGGGGCCCCGCCGGGACCGCCGCTCACGGAGACGGTCGTGAGCCGGAGCTCGCCGTCGGTCGGGTAGGTGGTAGCGCCGTCGACTTGGATGAGCGGCTCGCCGTCGACCTCGCCGAGCGTGTCCACCGTGGGTCCGGGGTCCTGGATCGCGTACGGGGCCGGGATCGCGGACATGACCAGCAGGAGCGCAGCGGTCAGCACCCCGGAGATCGAGAGCACGACGGCGCGCGGGGACCACGGAGCGCGCGGGGCGTCGGGAGCGAGGTCCTCGACGACGTCATCGAACGCCGGGCGTGGACCGTCGGTGCCGTAAGCATCGGGACCGGAGGCGTCGGGACCGGATACATCCGGACCGGAGGCGTCGGGGCCAGCAGCGTCAGGTCCCGGCGCGCCCGGGGCGTGGGACGGAGTGAGGGCGCCGTCGTCGGGCAGGTCGCGGGGCGCAGGCACGCGGGACATCATCCCGCACGCGCCTGGACACGGCCTGGGAGGGACCGGCGGCGCCCGGCGGGCATGCCTGCGCCCTGAGCGAACCGGCACGAAGATGCCGGGCCCGGCTCGGGAACGGGCGCCGGACGTCGCTACCGTGGAGGTCCGACGGCGCGACACCGGGAGCACACCATGAACGACCAGCCGATCCCGCACCAGGGCGGCTCCCCCGCCGACCGCGAGGCCTGGCGCGCGCTCCTGCGCTCGATGCTCGGCGAGGAGGCGGCCGAGGAGGCCATGCGCGCGCTCGACGCGGGCGGGTTCGATCCGGCGGCGGTGGCCAAGGCCGCCGGACTGCCTCAGGACCCCGGCGCGATGAGCGGGATGCTCGCCCACCTGCAGCGCCTGCTCGCCAACCCCGGCGGAGGACCGGTCAACTGGTCGTTGGCGCACGACGTCGCCCGGCAGGCGGCGCACGCCGGTGGCGACCCGAGCGTGACCGCGGCCCAGGCCTCGCAGGTGTCACAGGCCCTCACCGCCGCCGACCTCTGGCTCGACGCCGTGACCGAGTTCGCCCCCGCGCCCGGCGCATACCAGGCGTGGAACCGGTCGGAGTGGGTGGAGCGCACGCTGCCCGTGTGGAAGCGCCTGGCCGAACCGATCGCGGAATCGGTAGCCACAGCACTGGCGGACGCCATCGGTGCGCAGGCCACCGAGGCGATGGGGCCACTCGGCGGGGCCGGCGGGCTGGCCGGCCTGGACCCGGCCGCGATGATGCGGCAACTCGGCGGGGCCGTTTTCGGGATGCAGGTGGGACAGGCGGTGGGAACGCTCGCGCGCGAGGTGTTCGGCTCCACGGACACCGGCCTGCCGCTGCTGGAGACGCCGGGCTATGCCCTGGTGCCCGCCACGATCGCCGAGTACTCCTCCGGGCTGGACGCGCCCGCCGAGGAGGTGCGGCACTTCCTCGCCGTCCGCGAGGCGGCGCACGCCCGGCTGTTCGCCCAGGTGCCATGGCTGCGGGCGCACCTGCTCGGCACCGTCGAGGAGTACGCGCGGGGCATCGCGATCGACACCGCTCGGATGGAGGAAGCGATCCGCTCCATCGACCCGAGTGACCCCGAAGCCTTGCGCGAGGCCTTCTCCGGCGGCGTGTTCGCGCTCGAGCGCACCCCCGCGCAGGACGCGGCGCTCCGGCGCCTGGAGACGGCGCTCGCGCTGGTCGAGGGGTGGGTGGAGCACGTCACGGGGCTCGCTGTCGCCCCGCACCTGCCCCACGGCGTGCCGCTGCGCGAGATGCTCCGCCGCCGCCGTGCCGCCGGCGGGCCCGCGGAGCAGACCTTCGCAGCCCTGGTGGGCCTCGAGTTGCGGCCTCGCCGCGCTCGCGAGGCGGCGTCGCTGTGGGCCGGCGTCGAGAAGGACGGCGGAACCGCTGCACGGGACGCCATCTGGGCGCACCCCGACCTGCTCCCCACCGCCGAGGACCTCGACGACGCGGCCGGGTTCGTCGCACGGCGCGCCGCAGCCGCGGCGAGCGAGCAGGACCTGGACGCCGCGCTCGCCTCGATCCTCGACGAGGCCGACCGGGCCGCCAGGGAGGGTGAGGGCTCCGTCGACCCCAAGGCCGGGACGGACGAGACCACGCGGCCGGACGACGACACGCCCACCGGCTGAGCGCCCACCGGCTGAGCGCCCGCCAGCTGAGCGCCCGCCGCCCGGGACGGACTAGACCACCCGGTCCGACGACGACGCCCCCACCGGCTGAGCGCCACCGTCACGCCCGCTGGCTCGGTGACCTCCTCGGTGACCTCGGCGAGGTCAGAGCGCAGCCCCTCGACGTCGGCCGCTTAACCCTCCACCTCACCGGCCTCCTCTGCGCACTCCTCCGCAGGCATCGCCGAACGCGCGAACGCCACCCCGTCCAGGAAGCCGCGCGCCCGCTCGGTGTGGGGGTACGTGGTCAACTCGGCCCAGAAGGCAGGGCCGTGGCCGGCGTGGAGCAGGTGGACGAGTTCGTGCAGGAGCACGTAGTCGACCACCCACCCGGGCATCGTCTGCAGCCGGTGCGAGAGTCGGATCGTCCCGTCCAGCACGGTGCACGAACCCCACCGCGTGTTCTGGTTGGTCACCCAGCGAACCGACGTCGGAACGGCGCGTCCCCCCAGGTAGCGGGCTGAGAGGTCCCGCGCACGGGTGTCGAGCTCGCCATCGGAGGCGCGGCGGGCCGTCTTCGCCGCCATGCGTTCCAGCATCCGATCGACCCACCGGGCCTCCTCCTCGCGCGTCATCCCGGCGGGGACCACGACGATCGTGCGGCCGCCCTCCCGGAATGCAGAGACCGTGCGCCGGCGCCGAGCGCTGCGCCGGACCTCGACGTCGGGACGGGCGGCGGAGTGAGCAGCGGCGGGTGCTGAGGCGGGCGGTGGTGTCCGGCGAGGCATGGCCCGAGCGTAGGTCGCCCCGCCGACATCCTCGCTGTCCGTCCCCAGCACCCCTCCGCGCTCCGGCATCCACAGGGCGCGCGTCGCACGCAGGGCGGTTGTCCCCAGGCCTGGGGCGCCGACGAGGACGCACCGGCGTCGCCGTGGCACGCTCCGAGCGGCAGGTTCACGGAACGGCGACGAGCCCGCGGCCGACAAGAGCCCGCCGACGACGCCGGCTCACGGGGCAACGAGGAGGAGTAACGCGATGGTGCGGCTGCGGGACGGGTTGAGCGTGCTCTGGCGGGAGCCGGGCGCCAGCCAGATCGGGACGGACCCGCGCTGCGCCGTCGTCCTCGAGAACCTGCGACCGGCCGAGCAGGACCTCCTCGACCGGCTGCGGGCCGAGCCGACCATCGGTGACCTGGTACGCGAGGGCCGCGCGGTCGGCCTGTCCGCCGCCGAGGTCCGGCGCCTCGTCGGCCGGCTCGAGCGCGGTGGCGTCCTGGCGCCGGATGCCACGCCGGCCGCGCCGCTCCAGGACGTCCCGCGGACGGGCACGGCGCTCGACGCGTCCCGCGCGCCGGACATCGGCTACTGGGCGCGCGTGAGCCCCGACGCCGACGGCCGGGCCCTTCTCGCGCGACGCCGGGGGTGCGTGGTCGGAGTCCTCGGGGTGGATCGCCTCGGGATGCTCGTCGCGTCCTGGCTGGCGACAGCAGGGGTGGGCACCGTGCTGCTCTCCGATCCGAGCCGGGTGCTCCCGCTCGACGTCGGGCCGGGCACGTTCGGGTGGGCCGACGTCGGCCGTCGCCGCGAGGAGGCCGGCGCCGAGATCCTCCGGACGTGCGCACCGCGGGTGAAGACCTCGGCGCCGGCGGGCGCCCGGCCCCACCTCACCGTGCTCGTGGAGCACGGTGTGGCGAACCCGGTGCGGGCCCGACCGCTCGTGCGCGAGGACCTCGCTCACCTCTCCGTGGTGATCGGCGACGTCGCGATCTCGGTCGGTCCGCTCGTGGTGCCGGGAACCGGGCCGTGCCTGCGGTGCCTCGACCTGCACCGATGCGACGCGGACCCCCGCTGGCCGGCGGTCGCGACCCAGGTCGCCGCGGCACCACGCGAGGGCGTCGAGACGAGCCTCGCAGCGCTCGCCGCGGCGATCGCCGTCGGGCAGGTGCTCGCCTTCGTGGACGAGCGGCCCGTCGCCACGCTCGGGGCCGCACTCGAGGTGGACGCCGTCGGGGCTCTCCCGGTCCGGCGCGCGTGGGAACCACACCCGGAGTGCGGCTGCACCGGCGTCGTCGCGGACGACCAGGCCGCCTGAGTCGGCGACGCGACGGCGCCGCCGGCCGGCAGGGTCCGAGGACGGCGCCGCCGCGCTCAGGCGGCCGACGACGACGCGAGGGCGAGTGGTGCTCCGGTGGGAGCGGACGTCTTGCGAGGGCGGCCTCGGCCGCGCTTGCTCGCGACGACGACGCCGTCCACGAACACCTCGCCACCCCAGACGCCCCACGGCTCGGCGCGCTCGAGCGCACCGGCCAGGCACGCCTGCCGGATGGGACACGGGCCGCACAGGGCCTTGGCCCGCTCGACGTCAGCGGTGTGCTCGGCGAACCACAGGTCGGCCGAGCGCTCGACCTGGCACGGGAACGGCGCATACGCGTCGTCCGTGGCCACCGTCGACAGTTCGGGGAAGGTCAACACGGGGGTACTCCTGGGGGATCGTCCTGGCGGGGTCGGGCCGCAGCCGCTCCCGTTCGCCGCGACGTCGTCGCAGGTGACAAACGAGAACGCACCGCGCGCCCAGGGGCTCGCGGTGCGTACCGGGACCAGGTGTCCTCAGGTGACCGGGAGTCGCGAGCCCGGGGTGGTCGTGGCGGCGGTCGCCCGCAGGCGGGCGCCGAGCGCGGGGTCGTTCCCCGCGGCGGCCACGACGGTGTCGCTGATGAGCATCGACACCTCCAGGTTCGATCGGGGCGTCAGCACCGCGCTGCGCCCGGGGCAGGAACAGGCAGCGCCGTTCGTGCCGGTGGACTCGGACTCCACGAGGCTACGTGCGGCTCCGGGACGGTGGCAACCGATTATTCCGACCGGCTCACGCACGACCCCGGCTCACGCACGAGCCCCGCGCTCACGCACGACCCCGGCTCACCCGTGATCCGGCTGCGCTACCGGGTCCTCGCCACGCACGACGGCCAGGACCTGGGGTCCGTACTTCTCCAGCTTGGTGGCCCCGACTCCCCGGATCACGGCGAGGGCCCGCAGTTCCCGGGGCTTCGCGGTGGCGATCGCAGCGAGCGTGGTGTCGTGGAAGACCGTGTACGCGGGCTTGTCGTCCGCCGTGGCCACCGCGGATCTCCAGGCGCGAAGGCGCTCGAACAACTCGGCGTCCACCGGCCCGGCGCCGGGGTCCATCGATGGCGTGCGGTGCCGGGCCTGCCGCGACCGCCTCCCGGCGTTCCCCGGCTCCGGCCAGATGCCCTCGAGGAATCGGGACGGCTTGCGGGAGGCGCGGCCGCCCACCGTTCGTGCGCGCGCGTAGGAGAGGGTGAGGTGCTCCCGCGCGCGGGTGATCCCCACGTAGAGCAGCCGCCGCTCCTCCGCGATCGCCTCCTCCCCCTCGGCGAGCGTGATCGGCAGGAGGCCCTCGCACACCCCGGTGAGGAACACGGCATCCCACTCCAGGCCCTTCGCGGCGTGCAGGGACGCGAGCACCACGCCCTCGACCGTCGGCGCGTGCTGCGCGGCGGCCCGCTCCTCCAGTTCCGCGACGAGCGCCGCGAGGTCGCCGCCGCGGGAGGCCGCGACCTCGTCCGCGAGCGCCACGAGTGCGGCCAGGGACTCCCACCGCTCGCGGGTGGCGCCCACGGCGGCCGGCGCCTCGGGCGTCCATCCCATGCCGGCGAGCACCTCGCGCACCTGGGCGGGCATGGGTAGGTCCGTCGGGGCGCGCAGCGCGCCCCGGAGGAGGACGACGGCGTCGCGCACCTCTCGCCGGGAGAAGAACCGTTCGCCGCCGCGCACCAGGTACCCGATCTTGGCCTCGGCCAAGGCCTGCTCGAACGCCTCCGACTGCGCGTTGGTCCGGTAGAGGACGGCGATCTCGCTCGGCCTCGTACCCGCGGCGATGAGGGCCTTCGCCCGCTCGGCGACGGCGCGGGCCTCGGCGGCGTCGTCGTCGTACGCCTCGAAGCGCACGGTTGGTCCGGAGGGGCGCTGCGCCACGAGTTCGACGGCGGCGCGCGAGCGAGCGGCGCCGGCGCGCGCGAGCACGGCGTTGGCCAGACCGACCACCTGGGGCGTGGAGCGGTAGTCGCGCACCAGCCGGACCACCCGCGCTTCGGGGAAGCGCCGGGGGAAGTCGACCAGGTAGCGAGGGCTGGCGCCGGTGAAGGAGTAGATGGTCTGAGAGACGTCGCCGACCACGCACAGGTCGCGCCGCCCGCCGAGCCACAGGTCCAGGAGGCGTTGCTGGAGGGGCGAGACGTCCTGGTACTCGTCCACCACGAAATGCCGGTACTGGCCGCGCACCGTCTCGGCGATGTCGGGGCGCTCGGCGAGGATGCCGACCGTCAGCAGGAGCACGTCCTCGAAGTCGATGACGCCGCGTTCGGTCTTCGCCTCCTCGTACACGGTGAGCAGGCGCGAGACGGTGGTGAGGTCGTGTCCCGCGGCGCCCGGGCGCCCGGCCGACGACGCCGCTCGCACGTAGTCATCCGGCGTGACCAGGCTGACCTTGGCCCACTCGACCTCCCCGGCGAGGTCGCGGACGGCCACCCGGTCGACGTCCAGACCCAGCCGGTGCGCCGCCTCCGCCACCAGCGGGGCCTTGTGCTCCGCAATGCGCGGGAGGGCGCCGCCCACCACCTTGGGCCAGAAGTACGAGAGCTGCCGTAGCGCCGCCGCGTGAAAGGTTCGGGCCTGCACGCCGCCGACGCCCAGATCCCGCAGCCGCACGCGCATCTCGCCGGCGGCACGGGCGGTGAAGGTCACCGCGAGGACGCCCGTGGGCGTGTAGACACCCGAGCGCACCCCGTGCGCGATCCGGTACGTCACCGCGCGCGTCTTGCCCGTGCCCGCGCCGGCGAGCACGCACACCGGCCCGGTCAGGGCCTCTGCGACGGCGCGCTGGTCGTCGTCGAGCGCGGCGAGGAGGGCATCGGGGGTCATCTCGGACATTGCGGGGATTCTCGCAGCCCCCACCGACACGCTCACCTCCGGCCACCCCCGACCCTCCCCATACCGACCCTCCCCCCGACCCTCTCCACCCTCCCCACCCCCACCCTCCCCACCTCCCTCTCCTCGAACACGGGGTTAGTCGGCGCA
>JARKOU010000003.1 GCA_029975645.1 Actinomycetales bacterium | reverse complement strand
GCCGAGGAGACGAGGCGCGCCTACCCCCGCCTGGCGGAGGTGCCGTTCGACTCCGAGTACAAGTTCATGGCCACCTTCCACCGGGTGGAGCTGGACGGGGTGGAGCGGGTGGTCGGCCTCGTCAAGGGCGGGCCCGACGTCGTCCTCGCGCGGTGCAGCCAGGCCGGTGGCCCGCTCCGCGCCCAGACCCCCATCGAGGCGTCCCGGGCCGCGATCGACCGCGCCAACGAGCGGATGGGCGGCAAGGGCCTGCGGGTGCTCGCGTTCGCGGCGCGGCTCGTCGAGGAGTCCGAGGTCCCCGCGCTCGTCGCCGACCCGATGTCCTTCGTCTCCGGGCTCGGCTTCGTCGGTCTCGTAGGGATCATCGACCCGCTGCGCCCCGAGGCCAAGGCGGCGGTCGCGACGGCGCACAAGGCCGGGATCGACGTCCGCATGATCACCGGGGACCACGCCGTCACGGCCAACGCGATCGGTGAGTCCCTGGGCCTGGCACCGGGTGCGATCAGCGGTGCGGAGCTGCGCACGCTGTCCGACGACGAGGTGCGGGCGCAGCTCCCCGGCCTGCACGTCTTC
Organism: Actinomycetales bacterium; assembly: GCA_029975645.1. Classification (GTDB taxonomy): domain Bacteria; phylum Actinomycetota; class Actinomycetes; order Actinomycetales; family JAHECE01; genus JAHECE01. Next base: position 22,726 of record JARKOU010000003.1, on the reverse strand, counting down.
GGCCGGGTGACGCCGGAGGACAAGTTGCGCCTGGCGCGCGTGATGCAGGAGCAGGGCCTCATCGTCGCGATGACGGGCGATGCGGTGAACGACGCCGCGGCGCTCAAGCAGGCGGACATCGGCGTGGCGATGGGCAGCGGCAGCGAAGTCACCAAGCAGGCCGCGCGGATGATCCTCACCGACGACAACTTCGGGACGCTGGTCCACGCCGTGGAACTCGGCCGCACGATCTACGAGAAGATCGTGTCCTACATCCGCTACCAGATGAGCCAGCTGTTGTCCCTCGTGCTGCTCTTCCTGGCGGCCACGGCGTTCAACATCAACGAGGGCGTCGCGATGACGCCGCTCCAGGTGCTCTTCCTGAACTTCTTCATCGCGGTCTTCCCCGTTGTTGCGATCACGCTCGACGCCGGAGATCCCCAGATCATGAGCCGTCCCCCGCGCGACCCCAAGGTGCCGATCACCAACGGGCCGGCCGTCGTTCGCTGGGTGCTCTACGGCGGTGTCCTGTTCCTGGTCTCGCTGGCCCCGCTCGTGGCCGGCCCGGACACGCCGCAGGTGGACGTGGCGACCGCCTCGATGACCATGACGTTCGTGGTCCTCGGGCTCGGCACCGTCTTCTCCGGGCTCGTGATGCGGCGCGAACCCACCAGCGGCCTCTCCTCGCCCGTGCTGCCCGCGCTGAAGATCCTCGTGATCCCGGTGGCGCTCATCGTGCTCGCGACCGAGATGCGGCTGTTCCAGGAGCTGCTCATGACCACCTCGCTCACCATCCCGCAGTGGCTCGTGTGCTTCGGGCTCGCGCTGCTCCTCCCAGTGGTGGTCGAGGTCGACAAGTGGATCCGGCGGCGTCGGACGGCGCCGACGCCCCCCGTGGACGCCCCGCACGCGGTGAGCCCGAGTCGGGCCATCGTGGAGACCACCCGCTGAGCTCCGACCGAACGACCGACCGGCCCGCTTCGCGCGGGTCGGCCTCGGTGGGCCAGACTTGCGACTCGTGAACACCGACCTCCTGATCCCGGTCGTCCTCGTCGTCGTCCTGCTCGTCGTCGGGGCGTGGTTGCTCGTCGCGCGGCGCGGGCGTGGCGGCACCGTCGCACCGCCGGCCGAGCGGCGTCCGGTTGGCACGGGCGGCCGCCCGACTCTCGAGGACGTCCCGCCGCCGGCGGAGGACGTCGCGACGTTCGGCGAGATCGAACTCGTCGAACCCGGGGCGGGCGAAGCCGCGGGAGGAACGACCGCCGTCGTCGAGCGGCCCGAGGCCGTTCCCGGCCGCCTGGCGCGGTTCCGGGAGCGCCTCGCCCGCTCCGGAGCCCTGGGGTCGAGGCTCCTCGCGGTCCTCTCGCGGGACCACCTCACCGAGGCGGACTGGGAGGAGATCGAGGAGACGCTCCTCCTCGCCGACGTCGGCATCGGCCCGACCACGGAACTCATGGATGCCCTGCGCACCCGGGTCCGGGTGCTGGGCTCGCGGGACCCAGCCGCCGTCCGCGCCATCCTGCGGGACCTGCTGCTGGACCTCGTCGACCCGACGATGGACCGCACGCTGCACCTGGACCCCGTGCTCGACGTCGACGGCGCGCCCCACCCGGCGACCGTCCTGGTCGTCGGCGTCAACGGGACGGGCAAGACCACGACGATCGGCAAGCTCGCCCGCCTGCTCGTGGCCGAGGACCACGACGTCCTCCTCGGCGCGGCGGACACGTTCCGTGCGGCGGCCGCCGACCAACTCGAGACGTGGGGGCAGCGGGTGGGCGTGCCCGTGGTCCGAGCGGACCGCGACGGCGCCGACCCCGCCTCCGTGGCGTTCGAGGCCGTCCGCACGGGCCAGGACGCGGGGGTTGGCGTGGTCGTGGTCGACACGGCGGGACGCCTGCAGAACAAGGCCGACCTCATGGACGAACTCGGCAAGATCAAGCGCGTCATCTCCCGGCGCGCGCCCGTCGCGGAGGTTCTTCTCGTGCTGGACGCGACCACCGGCCAGAACGGCATGCGCCAGGCGCAGGTGTTCGCCTCCGTCGTGGACGTCACGGGGATCGTCCTCACCAAGCTCGACGGCACCGCGAAAGGCGGGATCGTGGTGGCCGTCCAGCGGGAGCTCCGCGTGCCGGTGAAGCTCGTGGGCATCGGGGAGGGCGTCGACGACCTCGCGCCGTTCGACCCCGCGGCCTTCGTCGACGCCATCCTGTCCTGATCCGCCCTACCTCCTCGTCCTCTGCACCGTCCTGATCTCTCCTCGTAGTGGTGCGGTGACCCGGCACGAAACATGCCGTTCACCCACCCGCCGGATCTGTCACCTCCTCGTAACGCGGCGCGACGCCCGGTGAAACGACCGGGCGTCACCGTTGTGGTCAGGCCGGCCGCCCGGTCGGCGAGAGGAGATAGCGATCCGCATGGAATTCACGCTGGACAGTGGGAACACCGCGTGGATACTCACCGCGTCCGCTCTTGTGCTGCTCATGACGCCGGGCCTGGCGTTCTTCTACGGCGGCATGGTGCGGGGCAAGAGCGTCCTGAACATGATGATGATGAGCTTCAGCGCCATGGGGCTGGTGGGGCTCATCTGGCTGCTCTACGGGTACTCCGGGGCCTTCGGCCAGAGCATGCTCGGTGGCTTGGTCGGTAACCCGTTCGAGTACTTCGGCGTCAACTCGATCACCGACGAGCAGAGCCTCATGGCCGCCGCCGGTGTCCCGGCCCTGGTGGCCGTGGCCTTCCAGGCCACCTTCGCGATCATCACCGTCGCCCTGATCTCGGGCGCCGTAGCCGATCGCCTCAAGTTCTCCGCCTGGCTGACCTTCGCCGGCATCTGGGCCACCCTCGTGTACATCCCCATGGCCCACATGGTCTGGGGCGGCGGCCTCCTCGGCCCCGACGGCATCACCTCGGGCCTGTCGACCCCGATCGACTTCGCGGGCGGCACGGTGGTCCACATCAACGCCGGTGTCGCCGGTCTGGTCCTCGCCCTCGTGCTCGGCGTCCGCAAGGGCTTCGGCAAGGAGCCGATGCGTCCGCACAACCTGCCGTTCGTCATGCTCGGCGCCGGTCTGCTGTGGTTCGGCTGGTTCGGGTTCAACGCCGGCTCCGAGTTCGCCGCGGACGGCACCGCGGGCCGCGCGTGGATCAACACGCTCGTCGCCACCTGTGTCGCGATGCTGGCCTGGCTCGCGACGGAGAAGATCCGCGACGGTCACGCCACGAGCCTCGGCGCCGCGTCCGGCGTCGTCGCGGGCCTGGTCGCCATCACGCCCGCCGCTGCGGCGGTCGACACGTACGGCGCCATCGCCATCGGTGCGATCGCCGGCGTCCTGTGCGCGATCGCGATCGGCCTGAAGTACAAGCTCGGCTACGACGACTCGCTCGACGTCGTCGGCGTCCACCTGGTCGGTGGCCTCACCGGTACCGTCCTGATCGGCCTCTTCGCGAACGTCGGCGAGGGCGTCAACGGCACCTGGTACCCGGACGGCGCGATGAACGGCCTGTTCTACGGCGGCGGCTTCACGCAGCTCGCCACGCAGGTGGTCGTGGCCCTGTTCGCCATCGTCTTCAGCGGCATCCTGACCCTCGTCATCGCCCTCGCCCTCAAGGCGACCATGGGCCTGCGGGTCACCGCCGATGACGAGGTGGGCGGCATCGACCTCGCGATCCACGGCGAGACGGCTTACGAGCACCTCGCCAGCACGGGCCGTATCGCGCCCCGTGAGCCCGCGTACTCCGCTCCGGCGGTGCGCCCCACCTCGGAGGTGAAGGCATGAAGCTCGTGACCGCAGTCATCCAGCCCCACCGGCTCGACGACGTCAAGGCCGCCCTGGAGTCCACCGGGGTGCGGGGCATGACGGTCAGCGAGGCGAGCGGATACGGCCGGCAGCGCGGCCACACCGAGGTCTACCGGGGAGCCGAGTACACGGTCGACCTGGTGCCCAAGGTGCGGATCGAGGTCCTCGTGGAGGACGACGACGCCGCGACCGTCACCAGCGTGGTCGTCTCGGCTGCCAAGACCGGCAAGATCGGCGACGGCAAGGTGTGGACCATCCCGGTCGACGACGTCGCCCGGGTCCGCACCGGCGAGCACGGCCCGGCCGCGCTCTAGGCGACCAGGCCTCACGCCCGACCCCGCGTCGACGCCGCGAGGGCCCCGCGTCCCCAAGGGACTCGGGGCCCTCGCAGGCATCGGGACCACGGATAGGGTCTGCTGCCGGGTCGCGCGAAGACCCCGGCAGGCGAGCGGCCTGACCGCAGATCAGAAGAGGGAGCGCGACACCCACATGGACGGCTTCGAGGTGAACCAGGGCAACACGGCGTGGATTCTCGTGTCCGCCGCGCTCGTCCTGATGATGACCCCCGCGCTTGCGTTCTTCTACGGCGGGATGGTGCGCTCGAAGTCCGTCCTGAACATGATCATGATGTCCTTCAGTGCCATCGGCGTGGTGGGCATCGTCTACACGCTCTGGGGCTACTCGATGAGCTACGGCCCCGACGTCGCCGGGGTCATCGGGAACCCGTTCACCCTCTTCGGGATCGAGGACGTCGCCAACGACGACCCGTCCAACCTCCTCACGGGGAACGGCGTCCCCGTCTACGCCTGGATCGCCTTCCAGGCCACCTTCGCGATCATCACGGTCGCCCTCCTGTCCGGCGCCATCGCCGATCGCACGCGGTTCCGCGCCTGGCTCGTCCTCACGGTGGCGTGGAGCACGCTCGTGTACTTCCCCCTGTCCCACATGGTGTGGGGCGGCGGCCTGCTCAGCGGCTCCGGTCCCGTCGCCCGAGCGCTGGCCACGCCGCTGGACTTCGCGGGCGGCTCGGTCGTCGAGATCGCCGCGGGCGTCGGAGGGGTGGTGCTCGCCGTCGTCGTCGGCAAGCGCCGCGGTTTCGGCACCGACCCGATGCGCCCTCACAACATGCCGTTCGTGATGCTGGGCGCAGGCCTCCTCTGGTTCGGCTGGTTCGGTTTCAACGCCGGATCGGCCGGTGCGGCGAACGACCAGGCGGCCGTGGCCTGGGTGACCACGTGCGTCGCCGCCTGCGCCGCGATGGTCGGCTGGATCGTCACGGAGCGAGTCCGCGACGGCATCTCGACCACGTTCGGCGCCGCGTCCGGTGCGGTCGTCGGCCTCGTCGCCGCCACCCCGTCCTCCGGCTACATCTCACCGCTCGGGGCCATCGTGATCGGCCTCGTCGCCGGCGTCGCCGGCTCACTGGCCGTCGGGCTCAAGTTCCGCCTCGGCTACGACGACTCGCTCGACCTCGTCGCCGTCCACCTGGTCGGTGGGCTGATCGGGACGGTCGCCATCGGGCTGTTCGCCACCGGTCGCAACTTGCCCGCGGGTGCGCTGCCTGGTCTGCTCTACGGCGGCGGCGTCACCCAGCTGCTCGCTCAGACGATCCTCGCGCTCGCGGCGCTGGCGTTCTCCGCCGTCGTGACGCTGGGCATCGGCCTGCTCGTCAAGCGCACGGTCGGACTCCGGGCGCCGCTCGATCACGAGATCGGCGGACTCGACCTCGCCCAGCACGGTGAGTCCGCCTACGAAGGAATTGCATCCGGTCGACTCGCGACCGGTGCCTGATGCCGCCGCCCGGCGGAATCGAGGAAGGAAGAACGATGAAACTCGTCACCGCGATCATCCAGCCCTATCGCCTGGACGACGTGAGGTCGGCCCTCGACGCCGTCGGCGTGCGCGGCATGACGGTCTCCGAAGCCAGCGGCTTCGGGCGGCAGCGTGGGCACGTCGAGGTCTACCGCGGCGCGGAGTACACCGTGGACCTCGTGCCGAAGGTGCGGATCGAGGTCCTCGTGGAGGACGACGCCGCGGCTGCGGCCACGGAGGGGATCGTCAGCGCGGCGCGCACGGGCAAGATCGGCGACGGCAAGGTCTGGACGGTCCCGGTGGACGACGTCGTCCGGGTGCGGACGGGCGAGCACGGCCCCGGCGCTCTGTAGGACGGGCTCTCGAGGCAGGCGCGAACGGGCGCAGACCCGAACGGGCGGGGACGAACGGACCGGGGGATGGCATGGCGACGGGACCGGACACAGGACGAGCGGAGGCCGGAGACGCGACGACGGCCGGTGAGGGCGTCACGGTCGCGGACCTGCGGGCAGCGCGGCTGGCCTTCCCGCGGGACGGCCGGACCGGACCGGAGTACCGGGCCGCGCTCGCCGACCTGGTGGACGGCGCCCTCCGCACGCTCTGGACGGAGGCGACGGCGTCGCTCGGGATCTCCCCCGGGGCACCCGGGGAGGCGGGCGGCTCCGGCGACGGGCCCGCTCCCGTGGGCGCGGCGCTCGCCGTCGTCGGCAGCCAGGGTCGCCGGGACGCCGGTCCCACCTCGGACCTCGACCTCATCCTGGTCCACGACGGGCGGACGCTCAGCACGGACCGGGTCGCGCGCCTGGCCGAACGGCTCTGGTACCCCATCTGGGACGCCGGGCTCGATCTCGACCACTCGGTGCGCTCGCTCTCGCAGTGCCGGCAGGTGGCATCTCACGACCTGCCCGCGGCCACGGGCCTGATCGACGTCCGGTTCGTGGCGGGCGACGCCGTGCTGGTCCACCGGGCCCGGTCCGCGGTGCTCCAGGACTGGCGGTCGACGGCGCGCCGCCGGCTGCCCGAGCTCCTCGCCTCGATGACCACCCGCGCCGAGCGGCACGGCGAGCTCGCCTACCTCATCGAGCCGGACATCAAGCAGGCCCGCGGCGGCATCCGCGACGCGATCCTGCTCTCGGCGCTGGCGGCCACCTGGCTCACCGACCGCCCGCACGGGGACGTGGACCTGGCCTACGGTCGGCTCCTGGACGTCCGCGACGCCCTGGCGCTCGTCACGCGTCGGCACACCTTCCGCCTGGGGCAGGCGGACCAGGACGAGGTGGCCGCGTTGTGCGGGTACGACGACCGCGACGACCTCCTCGCCGGCATCGCCCAGTCCGGCCGCGTCATCTCCTGGGCCATGGACTCCACCGTGCGGAACGCCCGCCAGGCCCTGCGCCAGCCCTCGATCCGGCGTGGTCCGGCCCTGGTGCGGGGGAGGCGCGTGCCGCCGCGCCTTCGGTCCGTGGCGGACGGCCTCGTGGAGCACGACGGCGAACTCGTGCTCGCCGCGGGCGTCCAGCCGGCGGACGACCCGCTGCTCGCCCTGCGCGCGGGGGCGACGGCGGCACGCACCGGCCTCGTGCTCTCGCCGGTCACGGTGCACAGCCTCGCCGCCGCGCCACCGATCCCCGAGCCCTGGCCCCGGCCGGCGCTCGCCAACCTGCTGCACCTGCTCGGTGCGGGCCGTGCGCAGATCCCGGTCTGGGAGGCCCTGGACCTCGCCGGCGTGGTGACCACCTGGTTCCCCGAGTGGGCGGCCGTCCGCAACCGGCCCCAGCGCAACCCGATCCACCGGCACACGGTGGACCGGCACCTCATCGAGACGGCTGCCGAGGCGTCCCGCCCGCGGGGGTCCGACGAGCGGCCGCGCCTCGACAACGGCAACCGCGACCTGCTCCTGCTCGCCTCGCTCTTCCACGACATCGGCAAGCGCGCGGGCGTGAGCGACCACAGCCTCGAGGGGGCGCGGATCGTGGGGCCGGTCATGGACCGGATCGGCCTGCTCCCCGCCCAGCGGGACGTCGTCGTCCGCCTCGTGCGCCACCACCTGCTCCTGGCGGACCTGGCCACCACGCGCGATCCCGAGGACCCGGCCACCGTCGCGGAGCTGCTCGACGCCGTCGACCACCGCCCGGACCTCCTCAACCTGCTGCGCGCGCTCACCGAGGCGGACGCCACCGCCGCGGGCTCGAAGGCGTGGACGGCGTGGCGGGCGCAGCTCATCGACACGCTCACGGATCGAGCCCGGCGGGGCCTCGGGATACCCTGAGGGCTCGACCGTTCCCTCGTGCGAATGAGGCGCCTTTCGTGTTCGCCACCCTGTCCGACCGGCTCACCGCCACCTTCCGCTCCCTGCGCGGGAAGGGGCGGCTCTCCGAGGCCGAGATCGACGCGACGATCGGCCAGATCCGTCGCGCCCTGCTCGACGCCGACGTCGCCGTGCCCGTGGTTCGCGAGTTCACCGCGAAGGTGCGCGAGCGCGCGTTCTCGGACGAGGTCTCGGGCGCGCTCAAGCCCGGCCAGCAGGTCGTCAAGATCGTCTACGACGAGCTCGTCGAGATCCTCGGCGGCTCCGCCCGTCCGCTGACCTTCGCCAAGACCCCGCCAACCGTGATCATGCTCGCGGGCCTCCAGGGCTCCGGCAAGACCACGCTCGCCGGGAAACTCGGCCTGTGGCTGCGCGAGCAGGGGCACACCCCGCTCCTCGTCGCGGCGGACCTGCAGCGACCCAACGCCGTCACGCAGCTCCAGATCGTCGGCGAGCGCGCCGACGTCCCGGTGTGGGCGCCCGAGCCGGGCAACGGCGTCGGAAACCCCGTGCTCGTCGCGGCGGCCGGCGTGCGGTACGCGCGGGCGCGCCAGTACGACGTCGTGGTCATCGACACCGCCGGGCGCCTCGGCGTGGACGCCGAGCTGATGAAGCAGGCCGCGGACATCCGCGATGTGACCAACCCCGACGAGATCCTCTTCGTCCTCGACGCGATGATCGGCCAGGACGCCGTGACCACCGCGCAGGCGTTCGCCGAGGGCGTCGGCTTCACGGGCGTGGTCCTCACCAAGCTCGACGGTGATGCGCGCGGTGGCGCGGCGCTCTCGGTCACGAAGATCACCGGGTCCCCGGTGATCTTCGCCTCGACGGGCGAGAAACTCACCGACTTCGACCGGTTCCACCCGGACCGGATGGCCTCGCGCATCCTCGACATGGGCGACATGCTCACCCTCATCGAGCAGGCGGAGAAGGCCTTCGACCAGGCCCAGGCCGAGGAACTCGCCAGCAAGATCTCGGGCGAGGCGGACTTCACCCTTGAGGACTTCCTCACCCAGATGCAGCAGATCCGGCAGATGGGCTCGATGAAGAAGTTGCTCGGCATGCTCCCCGGCATGGGACAGATGCGGGAGCAGCTCGAGAACTTCGACGAGCGCGAGATCGACCGCGTCGAGGCGATCATCCGGTCCATGACGCCGGGGGAGCGGGCCAACCCGAAGATCCTCAACGGCTCGCGCCGGGCCCGCATCGCCCGCGGCTCCGGAACCACGGCCGCCGACGTCAACCAGTTGCTCGACCGCTTCGAGCAGGCCAAGACGATGATGCGGTCGATGGCCCGCACGGGGGGTCGGGGCGGCCCGATGCCCGGGATGGGCGCGATGCCGGGCGGCGGCAAGAAGTCCCGGGGGCGCACGGCTCCGCCGCCGCAGGTGCGCAAGAGCAAGTCCGGCAACCCCGCCAAGAGGGCGGCCGAGGAGCGGGCCGCCGCCGAGCGGGCGGCGAGTGCACCGCGTCCGGCGGCCGGCTCGGCGTTCGGCCTCGGGGCGCAGAAGCCGGAGGACTTCGACCCGACGTCGGTCTCGTTGCCGGGCGGGCTCGAGAAGTACCTCGGGCGGTAGTCGCCCGCCGGTTCATGGGCGGACGGGTACGACGACGGCGTGGTGCCCGCCGCAGGCTCGCGAGGGGAGGCCCCGGGCATGGCTGAGGTGGTGCACCTGCGCGGCGTCGTCGTCCTCGACGACGAGCGCGAGGTCCGCGAGTGCTGGGCCGTCGGCGGGCTGCTCACGTTCGAGCGGCCGGCGGCCGCAGCCGATGCCGTGCTCGAGGGGTGGGTGCTGCCCGGGCTGGTGGACGTGCACTGCCACGTCGGGCTCGGGCCGGCGGGCGTCGTCGACGTCGACACCGCTCAGGCGCAGGCGATCGCCGACCGCGACGCCGGCACCCTGCTCATCCGCGACGCGGGCTCGCCCACGGATACGCGCTGGATCCACGAGCGGGCGGACCTGCCCGATCTCATCCGCGCCGGGCACCACCTCGCGCGGCCCAAGCGCTACCTGCGGCACTTCGCGCGGGAACTGGACGACGTCGCGTGGCTGCCCGAGGCGGTCGCGGAGGAGGCCGCCTACGGGGACGGCTGGGTCAAGGTCGTCGCCGACTGGATCGACCGCTCCGAGGGCGCGACGGCGGACCTTCGCCCGCTATGGCCGGACCATCTGCTCGCGGACGCGGTGGCTCGGGCCCACGCGGCGGGGGCGCGGGTCACCGCGCACACGTTCGCGCACGAGGCGATCCCGGGACTGCTCGCCGCCGGCGTGGACTGCCTCGAGCACGGCACGGGCCTGGACGCGGCGCAGATCGAGGAGGTCGCGCGGCGAGGGATCCCCGTGACGCCGACCATGCTGCAACTCGCCGAGTTCGAGGCGATCGCCGCCCAGGCGACCAAGTACCCGGTGTACGCGGCGCACATGCGCCGGATGTACGCGCGCCGCTACTCCCACGTGCGCGACCTGTACGACGCGGGTGTGCGACTCCTCGTGGGGACCGACGCCGGCGGCACCATCCCGCATGGGATGCTCCCGGCCGAGGTGGCCGAGATCGTCCGTGCCGGGGTGCCCGCGAGAGATGCCGTCGCCGCCGCGAGCTGGCGGACAAGGGAGTACCTCGGCCGGCCAGGCATAGAAGAGGGCGCGTCCGCTGACGTGGTCGTCTACGCCGCGGATCCGCGTGAGGACGTCGCGGTGCTTGCGCACCCGAGCGCCGTCGTCCTCCGCGGCGCGATCGTCGCGCAATCGCGCTGACCCCGCGCTCGGCGGGACGAGGAGCGGAAACCGGACGCGGCGGGGGCCGCGTCCGGCGGAGAACGAGGGCGATCGCCGGAGGGGTGCGGCGTCTGGCAGAATGGCGGGCTGTACTCGGCGCGCCCGGCCCCTCTCTCCGCGCGATGCCGCGTCCCGAGGCTCACGTCCCCCCAACCCCACGGGCGGCTGTGCGCCTCAACCCCCCAGCGAACCAGGAGTGACCACCGCGTGGCCGTCAAGATCCGTCTCAAGCGCCTGGGCAAGATCCGGGCTCCGTACTACCGCGTCGTCGTCGCCGACTCGCGCACCAAGCGCGACGGCCGGGCGATCGAGGAGATCGGCAAGTACCACCCGACCGAGGAGCCCTCGCTCATCCAGATCGACTCCGAGCGGGTGCAGTACTGGCTCGGTGTCGGCGCCCAGCCGTCCGACCAGGTGCTGACCCTCCTGAAGATCACGGGCGACTGGCAGAAGTTCAAGGGTCTGCCGGGTGCCGAGGGCACCCTCAAGGTCTCGCAGCGCACCGCCGACGCCCAGGCTGCCGTCAAGGCCGCCGAGGACGAGGCGGAGAAGCGCAAGGCGGCCGTGGCGCAGGCCAAGGCGGACGCGGCCGCGAAGGCCGCCGCCGAGCCGGCCGAGGAGCCGGCCGAGGCCGAGTGATGCTCGCGGACGCCCTCGAGCACCTCGTCCGGGGGATCGTCGACCACCCGGACGACGTCCAGGTGACCTCTCGCTCCCTGCGTCGTGGCGAGATGCTCGAGGTCCGGGTGAACCCCGCCGACCTCGGGCGTGTCATCGGACGATCGGGGCGCACCGCGCGCGCACTGCGCACGGTGGTCTCGGCGCTCTCGACGTCCGGCCCGGTGCGCGTGGACGTCGTCGACGTCGACCGGCGCTGATCTGGCGCCCGGGCTCCGGCATCATCGCCGGGCACCGGACGTCCGGCGCCCACCTCACCCCTTCCCCCAACCACCTGCTGACACGGGCGGGTCGCGACCTCGCGGAGGCCGTGACCCGTCCGAGTCGCATCCCGCGTCAGGAGGACCGGATCGTGGACGTCACCGTCGCCCGGATCGGCGCGGCGCGCGGCCTGCGCGGGGAGGTGCGCCTCGACCTCCGGACCGACTCACCGCGGGCGCGGCTGGGCGTGGGGACGGTGCTCCACACCGACCCGCCGGAGGCCGGGCCGCTCACCGTGCGCGGCGTCCGCGAGGAGCGCGGCGCCTGGTTCGTCACCTTCGCCGAAGCCCTCGACCGCGCCGCGGCCGAGGCCCTGCGCGGCGTCGCCCTGCTCGCGGAGTCGGACGATGGCGAGGAGGACGCCTGGTACCCGCACGAGCTCGCGGGCCTGGCCGCGGTCCTGCCGGACGGCACGCCGCTCGGCCGGATCGAGGGCCTCGAGCACGCCCCCGCGCACGACCTCCTGGTCCTGCGGGAGGTCACCGGCCAGCGCACGCTGATCCCGTTCGTACACGCCATCGTTCCGGTGGTCGACGTCGAGGGCGGGCGCGTGGTGCTCACGCCTCCGGGAGGGTTGCTCGCTTCGCTCGGCCCGGCCGACGACGACGTCGAGTCCGGTGACGAGGGCCCGGGCGATGAGAATGCGGGCGAGGAGAGCGCGGACGACGCAGACCGGGACGGCGCCGGGGGAGCGGGCTGACGTGCGGGTCGACGTCGTCACTATCTTCCCGGATTACCTCGCCCCGCTGGGACTGTCGCTGGTGGGCAAGGCCCGGCAGGCGGGGCTGCTGGACATCCGCATCCACGACCTGCGCGACTGGGCCGAGGACCGGCACCGGACCGTCGACGACACGCCCGCCGGTGGCGGCCCGGGCATGGTCATGCGCCCGGACGTCTGGGGTGCTGCCCTCGACGCCGTCCTGGCCGACGACGGCGCCCCCGCGGTCCTCCTGGTCCCCACTCCGGCGGGGGAGCAGTTCTCCCAGCGCCTCGCGCACGACCTCGCCGCGACCCTGGAGGCCGGCAGCCGGCTCGTGGTCGCCTGCGGGCGCTACGAGGGCATCGACTCCCGGGTGGCCGAGCACTACGCCTCCGTGCCGGGCGTGGCGGTGCGGGAGGTCTCGATCGGCGACTACGTGCTTGGTGGCGGCGAGGTGGCCGCGCTCGTGGTGATCGAGGCCGTCGCCAGGCTGCTGCCCGGCGTGATCGGCAACGCCGAGTCGCTGGTCGAGGAGTCGCACGGCCTGGCCGGCCTGCTCGAGGGCCCGGTCTACACCCGCCCCCTCGCCTGGCGCGGGCTGGAGGTGCCGGCCGTCCTGCGCTCCGGCGACCACGCCCGCATCGCCCGGTGGCGCCGCGGCCGGGCGCTGGACCGGACGGTGGAGCGACGGCCCGACATGCTGGGCCGGCTCGGTCCCGGGCAGCTCGACCGCGCCGACCGGGCGGTCCTCGCGCAGCACGGGCTGCTCGTGACGCCGGAGGGGTTGCGCCCCCTGAGGATCCGGCCCGCTGGCCCCGACGACGCCGCCGCGCTCGCCGAGGTCGCCGCGGCGACCTTCGCGCTCGCCTGCCCCCCGGGAACCGAGCCTGCGGACATCGAGGCGTTCGTCCGTGACCACCTCTCGCCCGAGGCGTTCGCGGTCCACCTCGCCGATCCCGGCTGCGCGATCCTCCTCGCGGAGCCCGGCACCACGTGGTCCGGCGATCTGGCGGGGTCCGCCGGCACGACAGCGTCAGACGGCGGGGATGGCACCGGGTCCTCGGGGCCCGCGCTCGGCTACACCCTTGCCCGGATCCCGCTGCACCCCGACGACGCCCCGGGCGATCCGGATGTGGACGCGGTGGTCCCGCAGCGACCGGTCGCCGAGCTGAGCAAGTGCTACGTCCGCTCCGAGCACCACGGCAGCGGGCTCGCGGACGCGCTCCTGGCGGCCGCCCATGCCGACCTGGCCGGGCGCACGGTCGACGGCGTCCCGCTCGCCGCCGTCTGGCTCGGCACCAACCGCGGCAACCGCCGCGCGCGCCGGTTCTACGCGCGGGCCGGGTACCGCGTGGTCGGCGCGCGGAGGTTCCGGGTCGGGGCCGTGCTGCACCACGACGTCGTCATGGTCCGGCCGCTGGGAACGGTGGACGCGGCCGGGCGGTGAGCGGCGCCGTCGTCCCCGGTTCACGCTCGTGGTCCGATGTGTGGCAAACTCGGTCGGTCGTGCGCGTCAACTCGTACGGCCGGCAGCGGTTCTGCCACAGGGGAACCGGACAGACGCCGGTCGCATGCGCCGACCACCAACCGATGATCCGGCGGTCCACCCGCCACGACCATCGCGGGTGACCTGTGGCACACGCGGGAAGCAGCTGACATGCACACCCTGGACTCCGTCGACGCCGCCTCGCTGCGCACCGACATCCCGGCCTTCCGCGCCGGTGACACCCTCAAGGTCCACGTCAAGGTGGTCGAGGGCAACCGGTCCCGTATCCAGGTCTTCCAGGGCGTGGTCATCGCCCGCTCCGGTGGGGGCGTCCGCGAGACCTTCAAGGTCCGGAAGGTCAGTTTCGGCGTCGGCGTGGAGCGCACCTTCCCGGTGCACTCCCCGACGATCGACCACATCGACGTCGTGACCCGCGGCGACGTCCGCCGCGCGAAGCTCTACTACCTGCGCTCGCTGCGCGGCAAGAAGGCCAAGATCCGCGAGAAGCGCGAGACCCCGGCCGCGCACTGACCGCCCGAGGCGCCGTCGGCCTCACGTGGCCGACGGCGTCCCTCAGCTCGAGGAGGGGCGCGTGAGCCTCGACCCGGAGAACGGCGACCCGGAGAACGGCGTGGAGTCGCCGGAGCGACGGCAGCGCCGGAGCGCTCCGCCGGCGGCCCGCCGGATGTCGGCAGCGGCCAAGGAGACGGTCCTCATCGTCGTCTCCGCGCTGGTGCTGTCCCTCGTGATCAAGACCTTCCTGGCGCAGGCGTTCTACATCCCGAGCGCCTCGATGCACGACACGCTCATCGAGGGCGACCGCGTCCTGGTGAGCAAGTTGACGCCCGGCCCGTTCGACCTCGAGCGCGGCGACATCGTCGTGTTCAAGGACCCGGGCGGGTGGCTCGGCTTCGGGGCGACCGAGCCGGCGAGCCCCTGGCGCGAGGCGTTGAAACGCACCCTCACCTTCGTGGGTCTCCTTCCGCAGGACGCGGGCGAGCACCTCATCAAGCGCGTGATCGGGCTGCCCGGTGACGAGGTCGCATGCTGCGACGCCGAGGGGCGCCTGACGGTCAACGGAGTGCCGATCGACGAGCCCTACCTGCGGCCCGGGAGCATCCCGAGCGAGGTCGGGTTCGACGTGGTGGTCCCCGAGGGCAACCTCTGGGTCATGGGGGACAACCGGCAGAACTCCCAGGACTCCCGTGCCCACCTCGGCTCGCCCGGCGGCGGGTTCGTCCCGATGGACGACGTGGTGGGAACCGCGTTCGTGGTCCTGTGGCCGCTGAACCGGATCGCCATCCTGCACGACCCCGTGGCCACGTTCGAGGACGTGCCGGATCCGGACCCCACCTCCTCCGAGCCATGACGCCCACCACCGGCACGCCCACCTCCCGCCCGCCCGCGTCCCGCCCGCCCACCAGGACGGTCGAACGGGCACTCCTACGGGCGGGGAGCGCCTTGGTGGCCGGCGTGGACGAGGTGGGCCGGGGTGCCCTGGCGGGCCCCGTGAGCGTGGGAGTGGTGGTGGTGGACCTGCGCACCCGCACCGCGCCCGCCGGCCTGCGGGACTCCAAGTTGCTGACGCCCGCGGCGCGGGAGGCCCTGCGTGCGCCCCTGCGCCGGTGGGGCGTGGCGCGGGCGGTGGGGCACGCGAGTGCCCCGGAGATCGACGAGATCGGGATCATCGCCGCACTCCGGACGGCCGCTCGGCGCGCCCTCGCCGAGGTCGGGGCCGCCGGTGCGTGGCCGGACGCGGTCATCCTCGACGGATCCCACGACTGGCTCACCCCGCCCCTCCAAGGTGACCTGTTCGCCGTCGAGCAGGAGCCCGGACCGACGCCGGCGGTGCACTTGCGGGTCAAGGCGGACCTGACGTGCGCCGTCGTCGCCGCGGCGAGCGTGCTCGCCAAGTGCGAGCGAGACGGGCTGATGGTGGGCCTCGACGCGCAGCACCCCGGGTACGGCTGGGCGGTGAACAAGGGCTACGCGGTGCCGGAGCACCTCGCCGCGCTGCGGCTGCTCGGGCCGAGCCCTCAGCACCGGGTGAGCTGGCGGCTCCCGGACGCCGACGGCGCGGCGGATGCGGTGCGCGGTGACGACGACGCGCCCGGGCCCATGGCCTCGGCCGTGCGGAGCGAGGGGGTGCCGGCAGGCGGCATGATGGAGCGGTGAGCGCTGAGGACCTCGAGAACTACGAGACGGACATGGAACTCGCGCTCTACCGCGAGTACCGGGACGTCGTCGGCCTCTTCTCGTACGTCGTGGAGACCGAACGTCGCTTCTACCTGGCCAACCATGTGGACCTGCAGGTGCGGTCGGCGGGCGGCGAGGTGTTCTTCGAGCTGACCCTGGCGGACGCCTGGGTGTGGGACGTCTACCGCTCGGCGCGATTCGTCAAGACGGTGCGGGTGGTGACGTTCAAGGACGTGAACGTCGAGGAACTCGCCAAGGCGGAGCTCAACCTGCCCTGAGGTCGGTCGAGCGACAGCCGGTCAAGCCTCGGCTGCGGCGTGCGTGGCGATTTCTTCGGGGGCCTGCCTGCTCACTACCGTTGTGGTCGTGACGCGGCGTCGGATCCGCCGGCGCCGAACGACGACCGAAGGGAAACGTCGATGGACTTCCTCGACTTCCTCTGGCTGGTGCTGATCAGCTTCCTCTTCATCTCCTACCTGTTCATCCTCTTCTACATCTTCGGCGACCTCTTCCGGGACACGAGCATCGGTGGCGGGTCGAAGGCGTTCTGGGTCATCTTCCTGATCTTCTTCCCGTGGCTCGCGATGCTGATCTACCTCATCGCGCGCGGCAAGGGCATGACCGAGCGGTCGGCCCAGGCCGCCCTGGCGCAGAAGGAGGCCACGGACCAGTACATCCAGTCCGTGGCGTCGAGCGGCGCGAGCGCCGCGGACCAGATCGCCTCGGCCAAGGCGCTGCTGGACGCCGGGGCCATCACCCAGGCGGAGTTCGACCGGTTGAAGGCGAAGGCCCTGGCCTGATCGCCGACTGACCCCTCGCTCCGGGTGCTCGACCCGGGGTGACGTGACGGCCCGGCCCCCACCGCGGGGGCCGGGCCGTTCGCCGTCTGCGGGCAGGCGCCCGTGCTCCACATCCGCCTCCGGCGCAGGCCCGTCCACCGCGGGCCCTGCGCCTGGAGCAGGACCCGGAGCCGCCCCGGCAGCATCGGCCCGCGAGGGAGGAGGTGGTCCGATGCGTGCCAAGGACGGCGTCGGGGCCTACGGCGAACGGGTGGCGGTGCGGCTGCTCGCCGAGGCCGGGATCGACGTGGTGGACCGCAACTGGCGGGGCGAGTCCGGCGAGATCGACATCGTGGCCATGGACGGCGACGACATCGTGGTGGTCGAGGTCAAGACACGTTCGGGAACGGGTTTCGGACACCCGGCGGAGGCGGTCACCCGCGCGAAGCTCGCGCGCCTGCGGCGCCTGGCCGCGGAGTGGCTCAGCGCGCACGAGGTCCATGCGGCCGGCGTGCGGATCGACGTGGTCGCCGTGATCCGCAACCGGTCGGGGGCGGCGACGGTGGAACACCTCCGTGGGGTGGCGTGATGTCGCTGGGCAGGACGTGGGCGATCGCGCTCGTCGGGTTGAGCGGGCACGTGGTGGAGGTGGAGTCGCACCTGGCCTCCGCACTGCCGGCATTCACGCTGGTCGGGCTCCCGGACGCCTCGCTCTCCGAGGCGCGCGACCGGGTCCGGGCCGCCGTCGCCTCCTGCGGGCTCACCTGGCCGGCGCGGCGGGTCACGGTCAACCTCTCCCCGGCGTCGCTACCGAAGGCAGGCTCGGGCTTCGACCTCGGCATCGCCGTCGCGACGCTCGCGGCCGCCGACCTGATCGACGCCGCGTTACCGGCCGGCGCCGTCCACCTGGGCGAACTCGGACTCGACGGGCGGCTGCACCCCGTCCGGGGGGTCCTTCCGGCCGTGGCCGCTGCGGTCCGCGCGGGGCACCGGCGGGTCATGGTTCCCGCCGCCAACGCGCGTGAGGCGAGCCTGGTCGACGGCGCGGAGGTGCTCGGCGTGCACCACCTGGCCGAAGTGGTCCGGCTCTACGGGGGCTCACCCGCGGACGTGGAGGTCGTGCCGGCGCCGGCGCCGCGCCCCTCGGGCGACGGACGCCGAGGGGGTCCCGGACCGGACCTGGCTGACGTCATCGGACAGCCCGAGGCGCGCTACGCCCTCGAGGTGGCCGCTGCGGGGGGCCACCACGTCCTGCTCGTGGGGCCGCCCGGGGCCGGGAAGACGATGCTGGCGCAGCGGCTGCCCGGGCTCCTCCCCGACCTCTCCGACGCCGAGGCGGTCGAGGTCACCTCCGTCCACTCCCTCGCCGGGACGTTCGACCCCGACGCCGGCCTGATCCGCCGGCCGCCCTTCGAAGACCCGCACCACACGGCGACCCCGGCCGCGGTGGTGGGGGGAGGCTCGGGCGTGCCACGCCCCGGGGCCGCCTCTCGGGCCCATCGCGGTGTGCTCTTCCTCGACGAGGCGCCCGAGTTCTCCCCGCGCGTGCTCGAGACGCTGCGCCAGCCGCTGGAGCACGGGGAACTGGTGCTGCACCGGGCGCGTGGCGCGGCGCGATATCCGGCGCAGTTCCAGCTCGTGCTCGCGGCGAACCCCTGCCCGTGCGGGCGTGGCGTGGGAAAGGCGCTGGACTGCACCTGTACCTCGCTGGCGCGGCGCCGCTACTTCGGCAGGCTCTCGGGCCCGTTGCTCGATCGCGTGGACATCCAGGTGGTGGTCCCGGCGGTCACCCGGGCAACGCTGGCGCTCGGAGAGCGGGCGGAGCCGACCGCCGCGGTGGCGACGCGGGTCCGGGCGGCTCGGGCTCGGCAGGAGGAACGCCTCCGCGACACCCCGTGGCGGGTGAACGCCGAGGTCCCCGGGTGGTGGCTGCGAGGCGCGACGTCCGCCGGCGACGGACCCGCGGTGACGACAGTCCTCGACCAGGCCCTCGACCGGGGTTCGCTCAGTCTGCGGGGTGTCGACCGGGTGCTCCGGCTGGCCTGGAGCATCGCCGATCTTGCTGGTCGGCCTCGCCCGACCAGGGAGGACGTCGGCTTCGCGCTCAACCTGCGTACCAGGGGGACCGGTGTCTGACGCGATCCATCTCGGTTTCGACCTCTCGGATCCCGTGCTCGCGGCGGCCGCGTGGAGCCGGCTGATCGAGCCCGGGGATCGGGCGGCCGGGGTCCTGCTGGCCGAACGCGGCGCCGTCGAGGCCCTCGAGTGGCTGGCGAGCGGATCGACGGCGATGCCGGCCGCACTGGGCGACGCCGCCGCCTGGCGCGGCGCGCGGGAGCGGTGGCTCCCGCGCCTCGCGGGCCTGGATCCTCGCCGGGAGATGGACGTCCTCGCTCGGCTCGGCGGACGGGTGGTTCTCCCCGGCGACCCGGACTGGCCGGGTGGCCTGGACGACCTGGGGGTGGACCGTCCGCCCTGCCTGTGGGTGCGAGGAGGGCGGCTGCGCCCGCGGCTCGACCGGTCGGTGGCGGTGGTCGGGTCCCGCGCCGGCACGGCGTACGGCGAGCACGTGGCGGCCGACATCGCCGCCGGTCTGGTGGACAGGTCGGTGGCCGTGGTCTCCGGGGGTGCGTACGGGATCGACGCCGCGGCGCACCGGGGGGCGCTCGCGGCGCGGGGGTGCACTGTGGCTGTGCTCGCCGGAGGGGTCGACCGGTTCTACCCGGCCGGCAACGCCGACCTGCTCGCTGCGATCGAGGGTGCCGGGGCGATCGTCGCCGAGGTGCCTCCGGGAAGCGCGCCCATGCGGTCGCGCTTCCTCTCGCGCAACCGGCTCATCGCCGCGATGACGCGCGGGACGGTCGTGGTGGAGGCGGCCTGGCGGTCGGGAGCGCTGAGCACGGCAGCGCGCGCCGCTGCGTTGCTGCGGCCGGTGGGGGCGGTGCCCGGGCCGGTGACGTCCATGGTCTCGGCCGGGTGCCATCGCCTCCTGCGCGACGGTTCCGCGGTGTGCGTCACCGACGCCGCGGAGGTCGCCGAACTGGTCGGTTCCCTCGGGGAGGACCTCGCGCCGGACGGACGCGACGACGGCGGTGCGCGGCAGGAGTCGACGGGCGCCCCGCCCGAGGGGCTCGATCCGCGGGAGGCGCGTGTGCTCGAGGCCATGCCGCTGCGGGGTTCGGCCGGCGCCGAGTCGATCGCGCGAACCGCTGGGCTCTCGGTAGGTGACGCCCAGGTGGCGTTGGCGTACCTCGAGCTGGCGGGTCTCGCGGAGCGGCGCGGAGGCACGTGGCGGCGAGTGCGACCCTGACGGCACCCGGCGAGGTGTCGGTCGGGGTTTCCCCCCCGTCCCGGTGAGTCGGTCCTTGCCCAGGCCCGGCGTGCGGGTCACGGTGGTGACATGACGGGTGGTGACATCGAGCAAGAGGGGCCGGGCGCAGTCGGGGGCGGGGACGTCGCCGAGCCTGCGGTGCTCGCCGCCTACCGCGCGTACCTCGAGGCCCAGCGTGGTCTCTCGCCGCACACGGTGCGGGCGTACGCCGGGGACGCCGCAGGAGTCCTCGACACGCTGGGAGCCTCCGAGCCCGCCGACCTCGAGCGGATCGACCTGCCGCTCCTGCGCCGATGGCTCGCGGCCCAGGCGCGGCGCGGCCTCTCGCGTGCCACGCTGGCGCGCCGCGCCGCAGGCGCCCGGGCGTTCACCGCCTGGGCGCACCGGACCGGGCGCCTGACAGAGGACCCCGGGCCCCACCTGCTCAACCCGCGCGTCGACGTCACGGTGCCCGACGTGCTCGCCGTCGACGAGGCGGCGCACCTCCTCGACGTCGCCGCCGAGGTCGCAGCCGACGGTGAACCGGTGCACCTCCGGGACTGGGCGATGCTCGAGCTCTGCTACGCCTCAGGCGTGCGCGTCGCCGAACTGGTCGCCCTGGACGTGACTGATGTCGACCTCCGCGAGCGCCTCCTGCGCACGCTCGGGAAGGGCGGCAAGGAACGCGTGGTGCCGTTCGGAGCACCGGCCGGGCGCGCCGTCGCGGCCTGGCTGGAGGACGGACGTCCGGCCGTGCTCGCAGGGCGCGGCGCGTCCCCGGGCCGGGGGACGACGCCGGAGCCTGCGCTGTTCCTCGGCGCTCGGGGGGGCCGCATCGGCGTGCGCCAGGTCCGGGATGTGGTGCACCGGGCGACGGCGCTCGCCGGCGTGCGCGACCTCGCCCCGCACGGCCTGCGGCACTCTGCGGCCACGCACCTCCTCGCCGGGGGCTCCGACCTGCGCACAGTTCAGGAGGTGCTCGGGCACGCCTCGCTCGCGACCACCCAGCGCTACACGCACGTCTCCGCCGATCGCTTGCGCTCCGCCTACACCCAGGCGCATCCCCGGGCGTAGGGCGAGCCGTCAGCGCGAACGCCTCTGATCAGCCGGTCTCGGCGGCGGGGGCTCATCCGGCCGGTTTCGACCCGTGGTCTCGGCCGTGTGGTCTCAGCCGTCGGGGTAGAGGCGGATGACGACCGCGCGCAGCAGGAGCATCGGGTCCAGGTAGACCTCCGGTCCGCGTCGGGCGCCCCAGTGCAGGCACGACGCCGGGGCGCAGTGGGCGGCGCCGGCGAGGTACCCGATCACCTGTCCTGACCCGACGCGCTCGCCCGCCGCCACCACAGCCGTCACGGGTTCGTACGTGGTCCGGATCCCGTCCGCGTGGTCGATCGAGACCACGCCCCGCCCGGCCACGGTTCCCGCGAACGCCACCACGCCGTCGCCTGCGGCGATCACCGCAGCGCCGGTGGCCAGGTCCAGGTCTACGCCCCGGTGCCCGCTCTGCCACGGCTGAGGCGGCGCGGCGAAGGGCCGGAGCACCGCGACCGCGGTTCCCGTGGGCCAGACGTAGGGGGCCGTGCGGGTGGAGCCGGCGCCCACGTCGTCAGCCGCCGGCGTCACCGCCACGGCCGGCCCGGGTGGCGACGGCGCGGCCGGGGAGCCGACGGCGAACGCCGCGGCTCCGGCGAGCAGGGCTCCGGCCAGGACCGGGGCGAGGACCGAGTGCACCCGGCCAGCCTGGTCGCTCGGGCGTCGTCGGGCATGCCCCGTCCCCGCCGCGGTGGACCGGGGCGCGCCGAGGCGCCCTGTGGAGGGACCCAGGCCTGTTCCGCGGCCATCCGGTACCATCGTCGGCGCAGCCGGGCATGCCTGGCTGACATCGCGCGCTCACACGTCACCGAGATGGTGAGGGTTCGGGATCGGTCCGGCCCCAGGTCGGCACCCGGGCTCGTGGGCGCCAGGAGCGGCGGCCGCCCGGTCGCCGCGCTCAACCGGACCGCGGGTGCGGTGTCGTCGGGAGGCGGCGCGGCCCGCTCGACGCGTGGGCATCGCCCACGCCGGAAGGACGCGCCATGGCCGTCGTCACCATGCGCCAGCTCCTCGAGAGCGGCGTCCACTTCGGGCACCAGACCCGCCGGTGGAACCCCAAGATGAAGCGCTTCATCTTCACTGAGCGCAACGGCATCTACATCATCAACCTGCAGAGGTCACTGACGGACATCGACCGCGCGTACTCCTTCGTCAAGGAGACCGTCGCGCACGGCGGGTCGATCCTCTTCGTCGGGACCAAGAAGCAGGCCCAGGAGCCGGTCGCGGAGCAGGCAGCCCGCGTGGGCATGCCGTTCGTCAACCAGCGCTGGCTCGGCGGCATGCTGACCAACTTCGCCACGGTAAGGCAGAGCATCGAGCGGCTCAAGCGGCTTGACGCCATGTTTGCCGACGTCACCATCGAGGGGTATACCAAGAAGGAAATCATCAGCCTGGAAAAGCAGCGCCAGATGATTGAGAAGTCCCTCTGCGGCATCAAGGGGATGCACAAGCTGCCGGGCGCGATCTTCGTGATCGATCCCAAGAACGAGTCCATCGCCTTCAGCGAGGCCAAGAAGCTCGGGATACCCGTGGTCTCCGTCGTGGACACCA
>JARKOU010000105.1 GCA_029975645.1 Actinomycetales bacterium | reverse complement strand
CGCGGACAGGTTCTTCGCCGCCGCGTTCTCGAACTCGGAGATCGGGGCGCAGGAGAGCCCGGTCATCGCGGACATCTCCGCCAGCGACTCCCGCGTGCCCACCCACATCTCGCCGTAGCGCGCGTCGCTGTAGAACTCGGGGTCGGTGCGTGGCGCCCGCGGCTTGAAGTAGAGGGTGGCCTCGTGGCCGGTGTCGGTCGGCTCCAGCACGAGGACCGCCTCCGGCTCGCGGTCACTGCCCAGCCCGGTCAGCCACGCGAACGCCGAGTGCGGCCGGAACCGGTAGTCGGTGTCGTTGGCCCGGACCTTCAACCTGCCGGCCGGGATCACCAGCCGCTCGCCGGGGAACGCCTCGGCCAGCGCCCGCCGGCGCAGCGCGGCCGGGCCGGCGGCGGGCAGCTCTGCCGGCAGCTCGTCGGGGTAGGGCGCCCAGCCCTGCGGGATGAACTGCTTGAACGGCTCCGAGAACGGGACTTGCCGGTTGGGCAGGACGCGCGGTTCGGTGTCGGTGGGCTCCTCGGTCATGCTGCCGATGCTATCCCTGCCCCCGCGGCGCCACCGCCCGGGGCCCGCCCTGAAGGGAAACGGGACAAAGCTGCCGCCAGCTCCCGTCGGTAGCCGGCTTTCGGCGTCTCGCGACATCTGGCGTCAGGTTTGTCCCGTTCGGTGGGGAGCCGAGCCGGGTCCCGGCGGCCCGCGGGAGCGGGAGCACGCACTAGAGTCAGCCCCACAACTCCAGGAGGTGCCAGATGAAGGCTGATCCCACGGCCCAGTTACGCCTGCTCGACCTGCAGGCGGAGGACACGGCGATCGCCCGGATCGAGCATCGCCGGCGGTCACTGCCCGAGCACGCGGCGCTCGCCGACGCCCGCACCGCGCGGGCGGGCCTGGGCGAGTCGCTGATCGCGGCCAGGACCCGGGTCGACGACCTGCAGCTCGACGTGGAGAAGGCGGAGGCCGACCTCGTCCCGGTGCGCGAGCGGCAGGCTCGCGACCAGCAGCGGGTGGACTCCGGCGCGGTCACCGATCCCAAGCAGCTGAACGCCCTGATCGACGAGATCGCCCACCTGGGCCGCCGGATCTCCGACCTGGAGGACGTCGAGCTCGAGGTCATGGAGCAACTCGACACCGCGACGGCCGAGCGCGACCAGATCGCCGCGGAACTCACCGAGCTGGAGAACTCCATGCGGACCCTGATCGCGTCCCGGGACGAGCAGGTCGCCCAGCTCGACGCGGAACTCGCCGTCCACCAGGGGGCGCGGGACACCCTCGCGGCCAAGCTCCCCGCGGACCTGCTCGCCCTCTACGACCGGATCCGCGCGAGGGCCGGCGGGCTGGGCGCCGCTGCCCTCAAGGGCCGCCGCTGCAGCGGCTGCCAGCTGGAGGCGACGCCGACCGCACTGCAGGGCTACGCCGCCGCCGCGCCCGACGAGGTGCTCCGCTGCGAGGAGTGCGAGCGGGTGCTGGTGCGCACGTCGGCCGTGGAGGCCTGATGGCCCGCCCGCCGCGCCTGCCGCAGGGCGGTCCGTCCATCTTCGACCTGGACCAACCGCCGGCCGAGACCGTGGAAACCGAGGAGATCCCTCGCCGCCGGCTCGTCGTGGAGGCGGACGGCGGCTCGCGCGGCAACCCCGGCCCGGCCGCCTACGGCGCGGTGGTGCGTGATCCACAGACCGGCGCGGTGCTGGACTCCGAGGGCCGCACGCTCGGGGTGACCACCAACAACGTTGCCGAGTACTCCGGCCTGATCGCGGGGCTGGAGATGGCCCGCGCGCTCGACCCGACGGCGGCCGTCGACGTCCGGATGGACTCCAGGCTGGTGATCGAGCAGATGGCCGGACGGTGGAAGGTCAAGCACCCGGGCATGCGTCCGCTGGCGCAGCAGGCGCAGTCGCTGCGTCCACCGGAGGTCACCTGGACCTGGGTGCCACGGGCGGAGAACAAGGCCGCCGACGCCCTGGTGAACGCCGCGCTCGACGGCGACCCCCGAACCCGCCGCTGAGGAGGACCCGTGCCCAGTCGCCACGTCTCGCTGCAGCAGAGTGAACCGCCGGCACTGCGGGAGGGGCTGCGTCGGCTCCGGGCGACGCTCGGCGTCCCCGGCCAGTTCCCGGCCGACGTGCTGGCCGAGGCCGAGCACGCCGCGGGATCCCCGGCGCTGCCGCCCGCCGATCGCACCGACATCGAGTTCGTCACGCTCGACCCGGAGAGCTCGACCGACCTCGACCAGGCCTTCCACCTCGCCCGCACCGGCCGCGGCTTCCGGTTGCACTACGCGATCGTGGACGTCGCGGCGTTCGTCAGTCCGGGCGGGCACCTGGACGCGGAGGCGCACGCCCGCGGCGAGACGCTGTACGCGCCCACGCGGAAGACGCCGCTGCACCCGGCCGTGCTGTCCGAGGGGGCGGCGAGCCTGCTGCCCGACCAGGTCCGCCCGGCGCTGGTCTGGGAGCTGGACTTCGACGAGTCCGGGCAGGCAACCTCGACCCGGGTGTCCCGGGCGATGGTGCGGAGCCGCGCCAAGCTGAGCTACACCGGTGCCCAGGCCGCGCTGGACGCGGGCACGGGCGGCGAGCAGCTCGAACTGCTGCGGACGCTGGGCCGTCTGCGGCTGGAGATCGAGGCCGCCCGCGGCGGCGTGAGCCTGTCGGTGCCAGAGCAGGAGGTCGTGCCCACCGACAGCCGCTGGGAGCTGGCGTTCCGGGCGCCGCTGCCGGTCGAGGACTGGAACGCCCAGCTGTCGCTGGCCACCGGCATGGGCGCGGCCGCGCTGATGCTGCAGGCGGGCGTCGGCATCCTGCGGACGCTCCCGCCGGCCCGCGACGGCGCCGTGGCCAAGCTGCGCCGGACGGCGGCGGCCCTCGGCATCAGGTGGCCGCAGTCGACGAGCTATCCCGACTTCGTGCGCAGCCTGGACGCGGCCGTGCCTGCCCATGCCGCGATGCTGAACGCCTGCACGACCCTGTTCCGCGGGGCCGGCTACCAGGCATTCCGCGGCGCGATCCCCGAGCAGCCGCTGCACGCGGCGATCGCCGCGCCCTACGCGCACACGACGGCTCCGCTGCGTCGGCTGGTCGACCGGTACACCGGCGAGGTCTGCGTGGCGATCTGCGCGGAGACCGAGGTGCCCGACTGGGTCGCGGCCGCGCTGGCCGATCTCCCCGGGACGATGGACAACGCCGACCGCCGCGCGAAGAAGTACGAGCGTGGCGTGGTGGACCTCGTCGAGGCGATGGTGCTGGCGCCGCACCTGGGCCAGACCTTCGCCGGCACGGTGCTCGAGGTCGATCCCGAGGACGACCTCGGCGTCCTGCAGATCCCCGACCCGGCCGTGGAGGCGAAGATCAAGGGGACGGAGCTCGTCCTCGGCGAGCAGGTCTCCGCCACGCTCGTCTCCGCCGACCTGCTGGCCGGAAAGGTGGAGTTCCGCATCCTGGCCGACTGACCGTCCGGCCGTCCCGTCGCCCCGTTGCCCGGCCGCCCCACCGACCCGCCGCTACCTAAGCTGCCGAAAGTTGCCGATGCTGCCGAACCTTCGGCAGCTTCGGCAACCTTCGGCAGCCCTCGGCAACGGGAGGTGCGGGTGGGACGACGGCGGGGGTCGGCGGCGAGGGGGGTTGGGCAGGCGTCGGGCGTCGGGAGCCAAGGGGAGGGCGCGGGCTCGGCGCTCCGCTACGCTGGACGCGGACGAGTCGGCCGGGTGATCGCTGCGCATGCAGAGGAAAGTCCGGACTCCACAGGGCAGGGTGGTGGGTAACGCCCACCCGGGGTGACCCGCGGGACAGTGCCACAGAGAACAGACCGCCCTCCGCGCGAGCGGAGAGCAAGGGTGAAACGGTGGTGCAAGATACCACCAGCACCCCAGGTGACTGGGGTGGCTAGGTAAACCCCACCCGGAGCAAGACCAAGATGGGTTCCGGCCTCCGGGCCAGGACCCGCGGATGCCGTTCGAGCGCTGCCCGCGCGAGGTGTCCGGGTAGGTCGCACGCCGGCAACGGCGAAGGCGGCTGGCAACAGCCGTCGCAGATGGATGATCGCCGCCTCCGCGAGGAGGTACAGAATCCGGCTTACAGGCCGACTCGTCCCCAAAAGTTGCTCTGACTAGGCCTGATGGTGGGCCGAGTGGTTGGGAGTCCGCAGGGAGTCCGGAAAATTCCGGAGCTGCTCTTCGGACTCGGCCCGCAGAGCGGCGTCGACGGCGTCCCGGCTGCGGTCGTCGGAGTCGGGCCACAGGTGCGAGTAGGTGTTCAGAGTTTCCTCGGCGGACTTGTGTCCGAGCCGGGCCTGCACGGTCTTGATCGACTCGCCGTAGCGGATCAGCAGCGACGCGTAGTAGTGCCGCAACTCGTGGAAATCG
>JARKOU010000265.1 GCA_029975645.1 Actinomycetales bacterium | reverse complement strand
CGTCGTCGGCCGCGGCCGCGATCTTCGTGTAGGCCTCGAGGCGCAGGCGCTCGTGCGCGATGTACTCGTGCGGGATGTGGGCGTCGATGGGCAGTTCGATGGTGACGTCGGCCAGTTCCTCGGGCGCCTCGCCGCGGTAGGCGGCCACGGCCTCGGACACCATGCGGACGTACAGGTCGAAGCCGACGCCGGCGATGTGGCCGGACTGCTCCCCACCCAGGAGGTTGCCCGCGCCGCGGATCTCGAGGTCCTTGAGCGCCACCTGCATGCCGGCGCCGAGTTCGTTGTGCGCGGCGATCGTGGCGAGCCGGTCGTGCGCGGTCTCGGTGAGGGGGCGCTCGGGCGGGTAAAGGAAGTAGGCGTAGGCGCGCTCGCGCCCACGGCCCACGCGCCCGCGCAACTGGTGCAGCTGCGAGAGCCCGAGCACGTCCGCCCGCTCCACGACCAGGGTGTTCGCGTTGGAGATGTCCAGGCCGGTCTCCACGATCGTGGTGCAGACCAGCACGTCGAACCGCTTCTCCCAGAAGTCGACGATCACGCGCTCGAGCTGGTGCTCGTTCATCTTCCCGTGGGCGACGGCGATGCGTGCCTCGGGCACGAGTTCCGCCAGCCGCGCCGCGGTCCGGTCGATGGACTCCACGCGGTTGTGGACGTAGAACACCTGGCCCTCGCGCAGGAGCTCGCGCCGGACCGCGGCGACGATCTGCTTCTCGTCGTAGGCACCCACGAAGGTGAGGACGGGGTGGCGCTCCTCGGGCGGCGTCGCCAGCGTGGACATCTCGCGGATGCCGGTCACCGCCATCTCCAACGTGCGCGGGATCGGCGTCGCGCTCATGGCGAGGACGTCCACGTTGGTGCGCAGCTGCTTGAGCGTCTCCTTGTGCTCGACGCCGAAGCGCTGCTCCTCGTCCACGATCACCAGGCCGAGGTCCTTGAACCGCACCTCGCCCGTGATGAGGCGGTGCGTGCCGATGACGACGTCGACCGCGCCGGTGCGCACTCCCTCGCGGACCGCCGCGGCCTCCTTGTCCGTCTGGAACCGCGAGAGCGCCTTGACGGTTACCGGGAAGCCCGAGTAGCGCTCGGAGAAGGTCTCGTAGTGCTGCTGGACGAGCAGCGTGGTGGGCACGAGCACCGCCACCTGCTTGCCGTCCTGGACGGCCTTGAAGGCGGCCCGGACCGCGATCTCCGTCTTTCCGTAGCCGACGTCGCCGCAGATCAGACGGTCCATCGGGACGGACTTCTCCATGTCCGCCTTGACCTCGTCGATGGTCACCACCTGGTCCGGGGTCTCGACGAAGGGAAAGGCGTCCTCGAGCTCGCGCTGCCAGGGCGTGTCCGGGGAGAACGCGAAGCCCTGGGTCGCCTGGCGCGCCGAGTACAGGCGGATGAGCTCCCCGGCGATCTCCCGGACGGCCTTGCGCGCCTGTCCCTTGGTCTTGGCCCAGTCGGCGCCGCCCATCTTGTTCAGCGACGGCGACTCCCCACCGGTGTACTTGGTCACCTGGTCCAGGGCATCGGTCGGGACGAAGAGCCGGTCCCCCGGTTGGCCCCGCTTCGAGGGCGCGTACTCGATCACCAGGTACTCGCGGGTCATCGCCGCAGGCCCGGTGCCGACCGTGCGCTGCAGGAGTTCCACGAACCGGCCCACGCCGTGCTGTTCGTGGACCACGAAGTCGCCGGCGCGCAGGGCCAGGGGGTCCACCACGTTGCGCCGCCGCGACGGCATCGCGCGCATGTCCCGGGTCGAGACCCCCGCCCGACCGGTCAGATCCGCCTCGGTGAGCACCGCCAGCCGCAGGGCGGGCGCCACGAACCCGCGCCCGATCGACGCGGTCGTCACGTACACGGTGCCCGGCTCGGGGACGTCCTCGACGTCGGCCACCAGTCGCGCCGAGAGCCCCGCGTCCAGGATCTGCTCCACGAAGCGCCGGGCCGGGCCGGGGCCCTCGGTGACGAGCAGCACGCGCCAGCCCTCGCGCAGCATCTGGCCCAGGTCCGCGAGCGCCCGGTCGACCTCCCCGCGGTAGCCCTCGACGTCCCGGGCCGCGACGGCGAGGTGACCGCTCAGGGCGGTGCCCGCGCCGTCGTCGTCCGCGAAGTCCGCCAGGCTCTCGTCCGCGCCGAACGAGCCGAGGCCCCACCAGCCCAGGCCGCGCATGAGCGCGAGGGCCCGCGCCTCGGCGAGGGTGTGGAAGGAGGCGGCGGAGAGGTCGAGGGGCGTCTTGGCGCCCGCGGCGGCGGACGTCCACGCCGCGGCGAGGAACTCCTCGGTGGTGGCGACGAGGTCGTGGGCGCGGCGGCGGACGCGCTCCGGCTCGGTGAGGACCAGCAGGGTGTCCTCCGGGACCAGGTCGAGCACCGGTTCCATCCGGTCCACGAGTGCCGGCGCGAGGGACTCCATGCCCTCGACCGCGATGCCCTCGGCGACCCGGTCGAGCATGTCGACGGCGCCGGGCAGGGTCTCCACGAGGGCCGCGGCCCGCGCACGCACCGCGTCGGTGAGGAGGATCTCGCGGCACGGCGGGGCCCAGAGGCCCTGCTCGGCCACCTCGAGGCTGCGCTGGTCGGCGACGGCGAACCAGCGGATCTCCTCGACGTCCTCGCCCCAGAACTCGATGCGCAGGGGGTGGTCCTCCGTGGGCGGGAAGACGTCGAGGATGCCGCCGCGCACGGCGAACTCCCCGCGGCGCTCCACCAGGTCCACGCGGCTGTACGCGGCGGCCACGAGCCGCTCGGCCACGTCCGTGATGTCGGCCCGATCCCCCACGCGCAGCGCGACGGGCTCGAGGTCTCCCAGCCCCGCGACCACGGGCTGGAGCAGGGCGCGGACCGGCAGGACCAGCACGCGGATCGGGCCCGCCTGCCCGGCGTCGTCGCCCGTCACGGGGTGCGCGAGGCGGCGCAGCACGGCGATCCGGCGCGCGACGGTGTCGCTGCGGGGGGAGAGCCGTTCGTGCGGCAGCGTCTCCCAGGCGGGGAAGACCGCGACGTCGTCGGCCGGGAGGAAGCAGCGGAGCGCGGCGGCGAGTTCGTCGGCCTCCCGCCCGGTGGCGGTGACGACGGCGATCGGGCGACGCGCGGACGCCGCGGCGATGAGCGGGGCGCGCACCCCCGCCGGCGCCGTGACGTCGAGCGTGCCGCGGGCGGGGACGGCGTCGACCGCCTCGGCGAGGCCGGGGTCGACGAGCAGGGCAGGGAGGAGACCGGAGAGATTCATGGGAGGGCCTCCATGGTACGGCGCCGCGGGCCGGCGGTTCGTGCCCGGATCTCGCCGAGGGGCCCGCTGCGGGACGACCGCGTCCGGTAGGTCTGTGCGGACGTGCGGCCCCCCGTATGCGGACCTTGCGGCTCCGGGCCGAAATCCCGGCCGATACCGTCGAAACGACCCGAGCAGCCGCTCCCGGCAAGGCGCGGCGGGACAGCAAGGACACTTCCATGGCAGACGACCGGCTCTCCACCCCGTCGGGATCTCGGACGATGATCCCGGTGGCGCTCCCCGTCCTCGGCGAGCCGGAGGCCGAGGCCGCCCGGCGGACCATCCTCAGCGGGTGGGTCATGCAGGGGCCCCAGGTGGCAGCCTTCGAGTCCGAGTTCGCCGCGTTCGTCGGCTCCGAGTACGCCTGCGCCGTGTCGAGTTGCACCACCGCCTTGCACCTGGGCCTGCTCGTCGTGGGGGTGCAGCCGGGGGACGAGGTGATCACGGTCAGCCACTCGTTCGTCGCGACGGCGAACAGCGTCCGCTACTGCGGTGCGACGCCCGTGTTCGTCGACATCGAGCCCGGGACGTTCGACATGGACCCCCGTCTGATCGAACGGGTGATCACCCCGAGGACCCGCGCCATCCTGTGCGTCCACCAGGTCGGGATGCCCTGCGACATGGGCGCGATCGTCGCGATCGCCCGCCGGCACGGTCTCGGCGTGGTCGAGGACTGCGCCTGCGCCGTCGGCAGCGAGATCGTGTGGGACGGGCAGTGGCAGAAGATCGGACGCCCCCAGGGCGACGTCGCCTGCTTCTCGTTCCACCCGCGCAAGGTGATCACCACGGGCGACGGCGGGATGATCACGACCAACCGGGCCGACTGGGACTCGACGTTCCGCCTCCTCCGGCTCCACGGGATGAGCCTCTCGACCGCCGCGCGGCACGGGTCGCGGACCGTGGCCTTCGAGTCGTACGACATCTTCGGCTTCAACTACCGGATGACGGACATCCAGGCCGCGATCGGGCGTGAGCAGCTGAAGCGCCTGCCGGAGATCGTCACCCGTCGCCGGGAACTCGCGGACCGCTACGCGGACCTCCTTGCCGAGGTCCCCGAACTGGGGCTCCCGGTCGAACCGTCGTGGGCCCGGAGCAACTGGCAGAGCTACATCGTGCGGCTGCCGCAGGGCGTGGACCAGCGCGCCGTGATGCAGGACCTGCTCGACCGGGGCGTCTCCACCAGGCGGGGGATCATGTGCGCCCATCGCGAGCCGGTCTACCGGACCGAGCCCTGGTCCTGTGGCCTCGGTCCCGGGGCGTGCGGCTGCGCCGCGGGCACGTGTGCCCGGCTCCGCGAGAGCGAGCAGGCGCAGGACCGCTGCATCGCCATCCCGCTGTACCCGCAGATGACCGGAGCAGAGCAGGACCGCGTGGCCGAGGCGCTGACCTCAGCCGTCGCGGCCCGGGCCGCTCGCAGGACGGCAGAGCACGCCACCGTGCCCGGCGGGTGAAGGTCGCCGGACCAGCCGAGAGGAGCACTAGTGGAAGCCACCGCAGCGGGCCCCCGCCGCATCATGATCACGGGCGGCGCCGGCTTCATCGGTTCCGAGCTCGCACACCAGGCGGTGCGTCGTGGCCTGGTGGTCGAGGTCGTGGACAACCTCGTCAACGGACGCCGGGAGTACCTTGCGGACATCCTCGGCGACCGCTGCCACCTCACCGTTGCCGACGTGCGCGA
Organism: Actinomycetales bacterium; assembly: GCA_029975645.1. Classification (GTDB taxonomy): domain Bacteria; phylum Actinomycetota; class Actinomycetes; order Actinomycetales; family JAHECE01; genus JAHECE01. The sequence continues at coordinate 17,550 of JARKOU010000265.1, read as the reverse complement.
CCCCGGGATCGACGACGTGATGGCGGGGTGCGACGTCGTCTACCACCTCGCCTGCCTGTGCGTTCGCCACTCCATCCACTCGCCGTTCGAGAACCACGACGTCAACGCGACGGGAACGATGCGCATGCTCGAGGCGGCTCGCGCGGCGCAGGTCGGTCGCTTCGTCTACACCTCCAGCGCCGAGGTGTACGGCTCGGCGTGCTCCGGCCCCGTGCCCGAGGAGGGCGAGATGGCCCCGACCAACCCGTACGCGGCGGCCAAGCTCGGGGCCGAGAGCTACGTGCGGGCGTTCAACGTCTGCTACGGGCTCCCCACGGTGGTCCTGCGGCTCTTCAACACCTTCGGTCCACGCGAGCACCACGAGGGCGACTGCGGCGAGGTGATCCCCAAGTTCCTCCTCCGCGCGCTCGCGGGGCAGCCGCTCGTCGTCTTCGGCGACGGAACGCAGACCCGGGACTTCAACTTCGTCGAGGACACCGCCCGGGCGATTCTCGAGGCAGGACTGGAGCCCCGGGCCGTCGGAAGAGTGATGAACATCGGGTCCGGGCGCGAGACGAGCATCAACGCCCTGGCGCACGCGGTCATCGACGTCGTCGGAGACCCACGTGTCGAGATCGTCCACGACGACCCGCGGCCCGCTGACATCGCACGGATGTGCGCGAACGGCGCCAGGGCCCGGGACGTGCTCGGCTACGCCCCCGAGGTGACGCTCACCGAGGGACTGCGCCGGCTCAAGGACTGGTACCTGGCCGAGGGCGTCACGGTCGATGCGCTGCTCACCGAGGAGTGCGTGCACAACTGGGTGGGCGAGGAGCTGATGGCGACCGCCGCGCAGCGCGTGTCCGTGGCGTAGCCGTCCGGACCCGCTGGTGGGTGGCGGCCTGACGTGTGGGTGGCGGCCTTACGTGTGGGTGGCGAACTGAGTGCGGTACAGCTGCGCGTACAGCCCGCGGGCGGCCAGCAACTTGGCGTGCGTGCCCTGCTCGACGATCCGTCCCTCGTTGAGCACCACGATGAGGTCGGCCCGGCGCACGGTGGACAGCCGGTGGGCGATGACGACCGAGGTCCGGCCGGTCATCGCCTGATCCAACGCCGCCTGGACGGCGGCCTCGGACTCCGAGTCCAGGTGCGCCGTCGCCTCGTCGAGCACCACGACGCGCGGCGAGCGGAGCAGGAGCCGCGCGATCGCCAGGCGCTGCTTCTCCCCGCCGGAGAGCCGGTGCCCGCGGTCCCCCACCACCGTGTCCAGCCCCTGGGGAAGGCGCTCGACGACGACGTCCACCCGGGCGGCGGTCAAGGCTGCGTCGATCTCCTCCGTGCTCGCGTCCGGCTTGGCGTAGAGCAGGTTGGCCCGCACCGTGTCGTGGAACATGTGCGCGTCCTGGGTGACGACCCCGACGGCGCCGTGCACCGAGCGCTGCGTGGCCTTCCTCAGGTCCACACCGCCGAGGCGGACCGTGCCGCGCACCGGGTCGTAGAGACGCGCGATCAGCATGCCGAGGGTGGTCTTCCCGGCTCCGCTCGGCCCGACGAGGGCGATCATCTGCCCGGGCCGAGCCGCGAGGTCGATCCCCTGCAGCACGTCGCCGCCGTCGGCCCCCGTCGCCCCGGGAGGCCGGCCGTCCTCCCCGCCGCCGAGGGCGCCGTCGTCGACCTCCGCCTCCTGCGCCGCACCGTGCGCCAGCGAGGCAAGCGTGACGCTGCCCGGAGCGGGGTAGCGGAAGGAGAGGCCCTCGACCTCGAGGGCGAGGGGGCCGTCGGGGAGGTCGACGGCGTCCGGGGCGTCCTCGATGGCGGGACGCAGGTCGAGCACCTCGAAGACACGCTCGAAGGAGACGAGGGCGGTCATCACGTCGACCTGAACGTTCGACAGCGCCGCCACCGGACCGTAGAGGCGGCCGAGCAGCGCGGCGAAGGCCACGAGCGACCCGACGGTCGCGACCCCCTCGATCGCGAGGACGCCGCCCACGCCGTAGACCAGCGCGGTCGCGAGGGACGCCATCGCGCCCAGTGCCGCGAAGAACACGCGGTTGCTCATCGCGGTCCGCACGCCGATGTCGCGCACGCTGGCGGCGGTCGCCGCGAACTCCGCGTCCTCGCGGGCGGGGTCGCCGTACAGCTTCACCAGCAAGGCGCCCGCGACGTTGAACCGCTCGGTCATGCGGTTTCCGAGCTCGGCGTTCCGGGTCATGGCCTCCCGCGCGAGCCCGGCCAGGCGGCGCCCCACCCGTCGCGCGGGAAGGAGCAGGACGGGGACCACGAGCAGCGCGACCAGCGTGATCTGCCACGACAGCGACAGCATCGTCGCCAGGACGACGACCACCGAGATCACGTTCGCGACGACGCCGGACAAGGTGGAGGTGAACGCCTGCTGCGCGCCGACCACGTCGCTGTTGAGGCGCGTCACGAGGGCTCCGGTCTGGCTCCGGGTGAAGAAGGCGACGGACTGCCTCTGCACGTGACCGAAGACGTCGGTGCGCAGGTCGTAGATGAGTCCTTCGCCGATCCGCGCCGAGTACCAGCGCTGGACCAGGGTGAGGCCGGCCTCGCCGAGCGCGATGAGCGCCACGATGGCGGACAGCGTGACGACCAGCGCCCGGTCACCTGTGGCGACGCCGTCGTCGATGATGCGCTTCAGGAGCAGCGGCGTCGCGACGACCAGCAGCGCACTGGCGGTCACCAGCACGAGGAAGACGGCGATCTGCGCCCGGTAGGGGCGCGCATAGGCGAGCACGCGTCGGACCGTGCCCGGCGCGAGCGGATGCTTCGCGGCGCCGGAGTCCTGGCGGTAGGACCGGAAGGCCTGCCAGCCGCCGCCGGCCATCGTGGTCATCGTCATCCTCTGTCTCTCTCCATGCCGCACCCGCAAAGCCCGCACCGCGGCCGCCGAATCGACACCGGTCGACTCCGCACGGACCCTACTGAGCGCGGTGGCGTGGTACCCCAGTGTGGCGCCGGCGTGTGGCTCCCCAGAGCCGCGGCCGGCGTGAACGGGCACGACGACGGAGGGAACCGAGGTGTCGCACGTCATCGTCGTGGGATCGGGAGTCGTGGGCCTGGCAGTCGCAGCACGGCTCGCCCGCCGCGGCGACAGGGTCACCGTCCTCGAGAAGGAGGCGGGCCTCGCGCAGCACCAGACCGGCCACAACTCCGGGGTCATGCACTCCGGTCTGTACTACCCGCCCGGCAGCGCGAAGGCGCGCATGAGCGTGGCCGGTCAGGCGTCGATGACCGCGTTCGCCAGGCGCCACGGGATCCCCGTCGACGTCTGCGGCAAACTCGTCGTGGCCGTCGACAGCGAGGAGGTCCCGCGGCTGCGTGCCCTGGCGGATCGCGCAGCGGCGAACGGCGTGCCCGCCCGGCTCATCGACGCGGGAGAGGCGCGCGAGTACGAGCCACACGTCCGCTGCGTTCTCGCCCTGCGCGTCGAGAGCACCGGGATCACCGACTACCGCGCGGTGTGCCGGGTGCTTGCCGACCAGGTCCGCGAGGCCGGAGGCGAGATCCTCTTCGACCACGCGATGACGGCGGCCCGCACCCGGGCCGGCGAGGTCCAGCTGCTGACCGAGCACGGCGGCCTCCGGGCCGATGCCCTCGTCGCGTGCGGCGGGCTGCACAGCGACCGGCTCGCCGCGGCCTCCGGTGTGGAGCCCGAGGCACGCATCGTTCCGTTCCGGGGGGAGTACTTCGAGCTGGCCGAGGACGCCGCCGCTCTGGTGCGGGGCCTGGTCTACCCGGTTCCCGACCCGCGGTTCCCGTTCCTCGGCGTCCACCTGACCACGACCGTCGACGGCCGGGTCCACGCCGGCCCCAACGCCGTCCTCGCGCTCGCCCGCGAGGGGTACCGCTGGAGAGACGTCGACCTCCGCGACCTCGCGGAGATCCTCGCGTGGCCGGGCATCTGGCGGCTCGGTGCGCGGTACGGGGCGACGGGCGCCCAGGAGGTCGCACGGTCGGCGTCGCACCGGCTCTTCGCGCGCAGCCTCGCGCGCCTGGTTCCCGAGATCCGGCCCGAGCACCTCGTCCCCGCCCCCGCGGGTGTTCGCGCCCAGGCGCTGCGACGCGACGGCCTCCTGGTCGACGACTTCCTCATCCAGTCGGTCCCTCGCCAGGTCCACGTGCTGAACGCGCCGTCCCCTGCCGCGACGGCCGCCCTCGAGATCGCCCGTCGCATCGAATCCGAGGTCGACCGAGCCGCACGCTGACACCGCGACCGGGGGGCCGGTTCCGCAAGCCGCGCACGAGTGGGTCTTCCTGCGGACGCGTTGCGCCCCCTTGCGGAGCCCGCCCGAGATCCCGCCGCATAGCGTCGAGACGCGGAGGAAACGGCCGGGTCTGCCGAGGCACTCCCGGCCCGCCGTTCCCGCTCGTCGGGAGCGGCGCACGTCGGCAGGAGGGCACCGGTGTCGCGACAGGACGGGCGAAGCTCAGGGATCGCGGCGGTCCTGAGCAGCGAGCGGATCCCCATGGTGGCCGGGACGCAGCCTCCGGTCACCGCCCGCCTCCGGGCGGTGATCCCGCTCGCCGTCCACGGTCTGCCGCAGATGCGGTTGGGTGATCGCCGGGAGTACGCGCAGACCGTTCGCGCCATCCGGACCCCGGCAGGGGCAGCGCTGCGAGCGGAAGGCAGCAACCTCCGCTACGCGGCCATCGTCGCCCTCGGCACGGGTCGGATGTCCGGGTCGGGCCAACGCGAGGCCCTCGCCGGCACCACAGCGGCGGACCACCCTCTGTTCGCCGAGCTCCACCTCGACCACCTCGAAGCACGTCAGGCCGCCGGGTTCGAGTCGAGCGGCATGCAGGTGCTGCCGATCCTCGAGAACGCCTGGTCGGGCGACGGGGCGTCGACTCGACGACGCGCCATGCTGGCCGCCGCTCGGCTCCTGGGCGCGCCCAGGTCGCGCGTCGTCGCGGCGGTGGTGGCCGCGATCGACGCCGCGGAATGGCAGGAATCCCCGCTCTGGTGCGGGCGGGTCAGGGTGATGGCTGCTCGCGCCCTCGGCTCGGTGAGCCCCGCCGACCACGCCGACCAGGTGGCGAAGGTCGCCCTGTCCGACGTGCCGAAGGACCGGGACGAGCACCGGCGCGCCCTCCTCGGCGAAGCCGTGGAGCTGTTCGACGAGTGCGGCGCGACCGCCCTGGCCCGCCTGGCCCGCACGAGCCTCGACGAGGTGGGCGCCGACGCGGGCTCGGCCGAGCCAGGGACGAGCGTGCGGCCGCCTCGTCTGACGAAGGACGAGGAGCGGGTGGCCACCATGGTGGTCCGGGGAGCCACCAACCGGCAGGTCGCCAGCACCACCTACGTGTCGGTGCGGACCGTCGAGCTCCGCCTCACCTCGATCTACCGCAAACTCGGCATCCGTTCCCGGAAGGAGCTCCCCGACGCCATGGCGGCGCTGGCGGAGAGCAGCCGTGCGGCGTCGTGACCGCTAGTACGCCCCCCGACCCCCGACGACGGCTGCCACCGTCCTCCACAGGATGCGGAAGTCGAGCGCGAGGAACCAGTTCTCGACGTAACGCAGGTCGAGGCGCATCGCGTCCTCGCGGTTGAGGTCCGAGCGTCCGCCCACCTGCCACAGGCCGGTCAGCCCGGGCTTGACGGCGAGCCGCCCGCGCTCGTCGTCGCAGTAGCGGGCGACCTTACAGGGGAGCGCCGGCCGCGGACCGACCAGGGACATCTCGCCGCGGACCACGTTCACGAGCTGCGGGAGCTCATCCAGGGACGTGCGCCGCAGGAGGTGTCCGATCGGGGTGATCCGCGGATCGTGCCGCACCTTGAAGAGCAGGCCGTTTCCCTCGTCCTGCGGCAGCAACTCGGTCCGTCGATCGTCGGAGCCGACGTACATGGTCCGGACCTTCCACATCGTGAAGGGACGCCCGTCCTTTCCGATCCGCTCCTGCCGGAACAAGGCCGGTCCCGGGGAGGTGAGACGCACAGCGGCCATCACGGGCACGAGCACGGCCGACGCGACGGCGAGCAGAGCGGCGCCGAGTACCCGGTCGATCACCGCCTTGCCGGCGACGGCGGGGCGGCGGGGTTCGACGTCGAGGAGGATCGACCACAGGTCACCCGTCGGCCGGATCCGGACTCGCGAGCTCGCGACCTCGGCGACCGGCGGCGCGACCACCAGGCCGGCGCCCACCGCCGCGAGACCGTGCGCCATCCGACGCACGACCGAGGTCTCGTGCGAGCCGACGAGCATGACCACGTCCACTCGTTCCCGGCCGACGAGGTCCGCGACGGAGGCGACGGCTTCGTCCGATCCGAGCCGGGGCACACCGAGGGTCGTCCCGCCGGGTTCGTCGGGGTCCCCGCACCATCCGATGACGTCGTACCCGGCCCCGGGGGCACGCCGCACCTGCGAGACGAGATCTCTCATGGCCGGTCCCGGCCCCACGATCAGCGTGCGGAGCATCGCCGCTCCCCCCGCCCTCCGGGCGAGGATCGATCGGCCCTGCACCGCCCGTCCGGCGACGACGAGGCCCAACGCGACCGGGACCGACGCCGCCACGACGGCGACCGGAACGGCATCGCCCGCGACGTAGCCGGCCGTGACGAGCACGACGACGACGCACGTGCCCGCACGCGCGACGGCGCGCTGCTCGATCACGCCCTCGCCGAGGACCCGCCACCGATAGCCCCCGAAGGCGGCGATGGTCGCCGGCAGGGCGACGACCAGGACGACGCTCCACACCAGGGCGGCACCGGGAGCGGTCAGCGCGAGGAGGACGGCTCCGCCCGCGGCCGCCGCGACGACCTCCCGCACCACGGTCCGGAGGCGGACCGCCCGGAACTGCGTCCGCCACGTCTGGGCGGGCTCCACCGTCTCGGATCGAGGCGTGACCGTCTCGGATCGAAGCCTGGAGCCACCTCCGGGGACGGATGAACCGGCAGCCTCCGGTGACTCGGCGGCAGGCGGCACCAGCCTCAGCCGCGGACGATGGTGGTGGACGTGATGGTCCGCCGCCGTCGTCCGCGGGACGCGTCCGGCGTGCGTCACGGCGTCACCTCGCCGCTCGCTCCCACTGGGGAGCGCCCGAGAGGGTCCGGGTCCCCGGAACCGCGCACCGACTCCTCTCCTCCCTCGGCCGGTCAGGTCCGGCGCCCGGCCGGCCGGTCGACGTCGACGTCGTTGTCGAACCATCGTCGAACGGAAGGCTCGTCCGGGCCACGCGCCTGCGGCCGTCCTGCGGCCGTCCCGCACCGGCTCTGCGGGGTCCGGCGGGGCGGGGCGGCGCACCTGCGGACGGGTGCGGAGGGGGCGCGCCCGCTCGCTCGTTCCGGTTCGAGCCTCAGCCCTGGGTGTGCAGCCGCAGCTGCGCCTTCTCGAGCCCGAGGGTCACCACGTCCTCGACGGCGTCCGCCGCCTCCTCGAGCGTGACGGCCAGGCCGGGGCGCTCGGCCACGGAGAAGTCGCGGAGCACGAAGTCGGCCGGGTCCATGCGACCGGGCGGGCGGCCGATGCCCACGCGCAGGCGCACGTACTCGCGAGTACCGAGCGCCGCGGAGATGCTCCGCAGCCCGTTGTGGCCGCCCTCGCCGCCATCGCGCTTGAGCCGCAGGGTGTCGACGGGCAAGTCCAGCTCGTCGTGCACCACGAGCAACTGGTCCGCGTCCACGCCGTAGAACGCGCAGAGCGCCGCCACCGGCCCACCGGAGAGGTTCATGTAGGAGCCCGGCTTGGCCAGGATCACCCGTGGGCCGGGCGCGCCGCCGGGGAGCGTGCCCAGACGCCCGTCGACGACGGCGGCACGCGCCTTGTGCGCGGTGAAGGTCCTCGCCATGCGGCCGGCGAGGACGTCCACCACCATCTGCCCGACGTTGTGCCGGTTGCCCGCGTACGGCGGCCCGGGATTACCCAGGCCGACCACGAGCCACGGTCCGCTCATCGGAATTCCCGCAGGACGAGCGTCAGGCGTCCGGCGCGGCGGAGGCCGAGCCTCAGGCCTCCTCGGCGGCGGCCTCGTGCGCGATGACGTTGAGGACCATCGCCTCGGGGTCCTCTTCGAGGACCACGCCAGCGGGCAGGACCACGTCGGCGGCGCGGACCACGACCGTGCTCTCGATCGCGTCGATCGCGATCTCCAGCTGGGCCGGGATGGCCGCGGCGTCGGCGAGAACCTTGAGGGTCGAGAGCTCCTGGGTGAAGACGACGCCGGTGGGCGCCTCGCCGACCACGACCACGGGGACGTCCACGCTGACCTTCTCGCCCCGGCGGACCACGATCAGGTCGATGTGCTCGATGACGGAGCGGACCGGGTCGCGCTGGACGTCCTTGACCAGCGCGAGTTCCGTGCGGCCCTCGATGTCGAGGCTCAGCACGGGGTTTGCCTTGCCCTTGATCTGCATGAAGGTGTCGTGGCCGGGGAGGGCCAGGTGCACCGGAGCCAGGCCCGGGCCGTAGAGGACGGCGGGGATCTGGCCGGCGCGACGGGTCCGCCGGGCCGCGCCCTTGCCGAACTCGGTGCGCTTGACGGCGGTCAGGGTCTCAGACACGTGACTTCTCCAGGTGCTGGTGGTTCGTGGGAGCTAGTGGTTCTCAGGTCGTGGGCGCGGAGCGCCTGGGCTCGACGGTCGGACAGCGGTGGTGGCTTCCCGGCGCGGGACGTCGACGGACGGCGCGCTACGCACCACCGCGTCGATCACGGAGCCGGATCACGAGCATTCACTGCATGACGATCCGGCTTCCCTCGCCGAGGCAACCGGGGAAGTCTACCGATCCCCTCGGGGCGGGCGAAATCCCCGGGCGCCCCTGGCTGTGTCAGCAGGCGGGATCAGAGGCTCGGATCAGGGGCTGGGATCAGACGCCTGGGCGTGGCTCGCCGCGCTCGGATCACGTGTTCCCGTCGAACAGGCTCGTGACCGAGCCGTCGTCGAAGACCTCGTGGATGGCCCGCGCGATGAGCGGGGCGATCGAGAGGACGGTGAGCTGCGGGAAGCGCTTCTCCGCCGGGATGGGCAGGGTGTCCGTCACCACCACCTCTCGCGCGCCGCAGTCCTGCAGGCGCCGCGCGGCGGGGTCGGAGAGCACGCCGTGCGTGGCGGCGACGATCACGCCCTTGGCGCCTGCGTTCATGAGCACCTTGACGGCCTCGGCGATCGTGCCGCCGGTGTCGATCAGGTCGTCCACGAGGACGCAGTCCTTGCCCTCGACGTCGCCCACCACCCGGTTGGCCACCGCCGAGTTGGGGCGGGTGAGGTCGCGCGTCTTGTGCACGAACGCGAGCGGGCACTCCCCCATCTTCGACGCCCACTTCTCCGCCACCCGGATGCGCCCGGCATCCGGGGAGACCACGGCGAGGTCCTTGAGGTCCACGCGCGTCCGGACGTAGTCGGTGAGGATCGGCATGGCCCACAGGTGGTCCACGGGTCCGTCGAAGAAGCCCTGCGACTGCGCCGCGTGCAGGTCCACCGACATGAGCCGGTGGGCACCGGCGGTGCGGAAGAGGTCCGCGATGAGACGGGCCGAGATGGGCTCCCGGCCGCGGTGCTTCTTGTCCTGGCGCCCGTAGGGGTAGAACGGGAGGATCGCCGTGATCCGCTTCACGGACGCTCGCTTGAGGGCGTCGACCATGAGCAGGTGCTCCATGATCCACCGGTTGGTCGGCGCGGGGTAGGACTGGAGGACGAAGGCCTCCCCGCCACGCACGCTCTCCGCAAAGCGCACGTAGATCTCGCCGTTGGCGAAGTCGTAGGCGGTGGTGTGCACCAGCGAGGTGTCCAGTTCTCGGGCCACCGCCCCGGCGAGTTCCGGGTGCGCCCGGCCCGAGACCAGGACCAGGCGCCGATTGACCGGGCTCTTCAACTCCGTCACCGTGCTCCTACCCTCGTTCCGTGCCGGCGGGACCCGTCGCGGGTGCCGGGTCGTCCGGTGTCTCCACGGCCCGGGCGCGCTCCGACCGGGCCTGCGGGCCCAGCGGATCGCCGGCCAGGGCCGCCTCGGCCGCCTCTGCCGAGGCGGTTCCCGCCCGGTGGCGCAGCACCCAGCCGTCCACCACGCGCTGCGGCGCGACATTGACGGCCAGCGCTCCCGGCGGGACGTCGCGACGCACCACCGTGCCGGCGCCCGTGTACGCGCCGTCGCCGACGGTGACGGGGGCCACGAACATGTTGTCCGCGCCGGTGCGCGCGTGCGAGCCGATGGTGGAGCGCTGCTTGCGCACGCCGTCGTAGTTGACGAACACGCTGGCGGCGCCGATGTTCGTGTGCTCGCCGATGGTGGCGTCGCCCACGTAGGACAGGTGCGGGACCTTCGAGCCCGCGCCGATCTGCGCGTTCTTCGTCTCCACGAACGTGCCGATCTTGCCCTTCGCGCCCAGCACCGAGCCGGGGCGCAGGAGCGCGAACGGGCCTACCGTCGCGCCGGCGCCGATCTCGGAGGAGGTCCCGGCGGCGCGCGTGACCGTGGCGTCTTCGCCCACGGTCACGTCGGTCAGGGTGGTGTCCGGGCCGATCGTGGCGCCCTCGGCCACCACCGTGCGCCCGTGCAACTGGGTGTTCGGCAGGATCGTCACGTCCCGGGCCAGACGCACGTCGACGTCGATCCACGTGGTCGCGGGGTCCACCACCGTGACGCCGTCGACCATCCACGCCGTGACGATCCGGCGGTTCATCTCCGCGCCGAGCGTGGCCAGCTGCGAACGGTCGTTGACGCCTTCCACGAGCATCGGGTCGGCAGCGACGACGGCGCGCACGGCTCCGCCGTCGGCCCGGGCGACGGCAACCACGTCCGTGAGGTAGACCTCGCCCTGCGCGTTCGCGCTCCCGATCCGGCTCAGCCCGCCGCGCAGGACTGCGGCGTCGAAGACGTACACCGAGGAGTTGATCTCGTCGATCGCCCGCTGCTCCTCGGTGGCGTCCTTGTGCTCGACGATCGCGGCGACCTCCCCGGAGGCCGGGTCGCGCACGATGCGTCCGTAGCCGGTGGGATCGGCCACTCGCGTGGTGAGGATGGTCACGGCGTTGCCGTCCCCGACGTGGGCGTCGAGCAAGCCGGCCAGCGTGGCGCCGTCGAGGAGAGGGACGTCACCGGCGAGGACCACCACGGGCCCGGCGACCGCGCCGACGCCCGCACCGCCGGAGCGCGCCCGCTCGGCCGCAGCAGCGGCGTCGAGCACGCTCAGCGCACACTGGACGGCGCGGCCGGTGCCCTTGATCTCGTCCTGGTCGGCGATGAGGGCGGTCGGAGCGATCTCGGCCACGTGGGCGGCCACACGGTCCCGCTCGTGCCGCACCACGACGGCGAGTCGGTTGGGCTCGAGCGAGGCCCCCGCGGCGATGGCGTGACCGATGAGCGTCCGGCCGCCGATCGCGTGGAGCACCTTGGGGGTGCGGGACTTCATCCGGGTGCCCTCACCTGCGGCGAGGACGACGACGGCGGCAGGTCGGTTCTGGCTCACGCGCTACGGCTCCCGTGGGGTTCTGCCCGGGACGTCGACGACCGGGCGGGCGGCGTCACTCTACCGCCGTCCGGCGTCGATGCCGTGGGCTCGAGGCCCCGAGGGGGAACGGGAGGGGATGCCGGACGGGCGCCGACCCGGGCACGCGCCGCGGCGTCGTCGGGCTCCGCCCCCAGGATTCGAACCTGGACTGCACGGCTCCAAAGGCCGGCGTGCTGCCGTTACACCAGAGCGGACCGTCCGCCGAACGCGCGCGGACGAGGAGAAGTGTGCCAGCAGTCGCCCCCGCCGCCGCGCGCTCGAGCCGGCGGCCGGACCGCGGGCGAGCCCGAACGGGCATGATGAGGCCATGGCTCCCGAGACCACCCGCCCGGCGCGCGCCCGGATGACCGGCGCGGAGCGGCGCGAGCAACTCGTCCAGATCGGACGGGCGCTCTTTGCCGCGAAGGGCTTCGAGGGGACGAGCGTCGAGGACATCGCCGCCCGGGCACGCGTGTCCAAGCCGGTGGTGTACGAGCACTTCGGCGGCAAGGAAGGGCTCTACGCGGTCATCGTGGACCGCGAGGTGCAGCGCCTGCTCTCCACTCTGACCGAGCCGCTCAAGACCGGCGCCCACCCGAAGGTGATGGTCGAGGCGACGGCGCTCGCCCTCCTGGACTACATCGAGACCAACACGGACGGCTTCCGCCTCCTGGTCCGCGACTCCCCCGTGGCCCTCGCCACGGGCACGTTCTCCTCCCTCATCGGGGACGTCGCCACGCAGGTGGAAGGGATCCTCGCCGAGCAGTTCCGGCAGCGGCGGCTCGACCCGGCCGTCGCGCCGCTCTACGCGCAGATGCTCGTGGGGATGATCGCGCTGACCGGCCAGTGGTGGCTCGACTCGCGCACGCCGGACAAGGCGACGGTCGCCGCACACCTCGTGAACCTCGCGTGGAACGGGCTGCACGGGCTCGAGGCCGCGCCGCACCTGACGCTCGCCACGGAGCAGCGCCGCAGGTCCGGCCCATCGCGCTGAGCCGGCCCTTCGCGCGCTCAGCCGGCCCATCGCGCCGAGCCGGACCGTGTCGGTGGGCGGTGGCAGGATCGGTTCCATGCCAGACCTGGAGTTTGCGGACCTGAGCAAGTCCTACGGCGCCATCCATGCGTTGGACCACGCGACCTTCGCGGTCCGGTCCGGGGAGATCTTCGGGTTCGTCGGTTCGAACGGCGCCGGGAAGACCACCGCGATGCGGATCGCGCTCGGGGTACTCGCCGCGGATGCCGGAGAGGTTCGCTGGGACGGCCGCCCGCTCGATCTGGCCACGCGCCGTCGGGTCGGCTACATGCCGGAGGAGCGCGGCCTGTACCCCCGGATGCGGGTGGCGGCGCAACTCGTCTACCTGGCACGCCTGCACGGCATGCCGCCGGAGTCCGCCAAGGACGCGATGCTGCACTGGACCGATCGGCTCGGCATCGCCGCACGCCGGGGGGACGAGGTGCAGAAGTTGTCACTGGGCAACCAGCAGCGCGTTCAGCTCGCCGCGGCCCTCATGCACGAACCGGCGATCCTGGTGCTCGACGAGCCGTTCTCCGGCCTGGACCCGGTCGCGGTTGACGTGATGAGCGGAGTACTGCGCGAACGCGCCACGGCCGGGGTACCGGTCGTGTTCTCCTCTCACCAACTCGATCTGGTCGAGCGGCTGAGCGATCGAGTCGGAATCATCCAAGCCGGGCGGATGGTGGCGGTCGGCAGCATCTCCGATCTCCGAGCGGCCGCTCCGCGTCGTTGGGTGGTCGATGCGCCGGGCGCACCGCCCGGTTGGGCGCATGCCGTGCCCGGGGTCACGGTCGTGAGAACCGACGGTGGCCGCGTCACGGTGGAGGTGGCCGGCGGCGCGCCGGGAGCCGAGCAAGACGTCCTCCGCGCGGCGCTGGCACACGGACCCGTCCGCGAGTTCGCTCCGGTGCGGCCGTCGCTGGCCGAGATGTACCGACACGTGGTCGCCGACAACCCCGCGCCGACACCGGCGCCGCCGTCGGACCGGCGCCACGTGGGCGGCTGGCGCTCCGGCCGGGAGACGGCAGCATGAACCGGACCGGACTGCGTGCCATCGCACTTGTCGCGGGCCGCGAGATCAGCACGCGCCTGACGTCGAAGACATTCCTCTGGATCACCGCGATCCTCGTCCTGGCCGTCGTCGTGGGCGGGCTGGTGGTCTCCGCGACCGTGCCGGCCGGCCCCCCGACCCGAGAGGTCGCGGTGACGAGCGACCTGTCAGGACTCTCTCCGACCCTGGAGGCAGCCGGGACCGCCACGGGGGTGCCTGTGGAGGTGGTCACGGTCGAGTCGTCATCGGAGGGTGAGCAGATGGTGCTCGCCGGAACGGTCGACGCACTCCTGACCGGCACGCCGACCGAGCTGACCGTGGTCGTGGATCGTGTGCTGGACCCCGCCCTGGAGGTGGTCGTCTCCGTGGTCTCGCAGCAACAGGCGTTGTCGTCCGAGGTGACGGCCCTCGGCGGCGACCCGGCGGCCGTGGCGGCCGCGATCGCCGCCGCCCACCCCACGGTCGAGGCGATCGGAGCCGCCAGCACGGTCGACGACGCGCAGTTGTTCACCGGAATGCTCAGCGGAGTCCTGATCTTCATCGCCATCACGATGGCGGGGCAGTACGTGGCCCAGGGCGTCGTGGAGGAGAAGACCAGCCGCGTCGTCGAGATCCTGCTCGCCACCGTGCGCCCCTGGGAGCTCATGGCCGGCAAGGTGGCCGGCATCGGCGTGATCGGCCTGGCGCAACTCGTGCTGGTCATCGGGGCCGGCTCCGCCGTCGCGCTTGCCACCGGAGTCCTGGGCGACACGGGCGTCAACCTCGGTTCGACGGTTGCCTGGGTGGTGGTGTGGTTCCTGCTCGGGTTCGTCATGTACGCGACCGTGCTGGCCGCGGCGGCCGCGCTCGTCTCCCGTCAGGAGGACGTGGGCGCGGTGACCTTCCCGATCATCATGATCATGATGATCCCGTACTTCATCGGGGTCACCGTGGCCCCCACCGACCCCGACTCCCCACTCCTGACGAACCTCTCGATGGTCCCCCTGTTCGCGCCGTTCCTCATGCCGATCCGAATCGCCCAGGGGACGGCAGAAGGCTGGCAGGTCGCGATCGCGCTCGCCTTGACGCTTGCGTTCATCCCGCTGCTCGTGTGGGTCTCCGGGCTCGTGTACAAGAACGCCGTGCTGCGCACCGGCGCGCGTGTCCCCCTGCGCGAGGCCCTCCGCGGCCGCTGAGGATCCCGCCGCCCCTCCCACCCCCGACCTCCGCCGAACGCGGGCTTGTTCGGCGAATGAGTCCCTTTTCGCCGAGGAACCCCGCGTTCGGCGGTAGGCGGGGCGGGGGTGGTCAGGCGCCGGCGACCTCGGCCGCCTCGAGCCAGGCCTCCTCGAGACCCGCCTTCTCGGCCTCCACCTCCCGCAACCGCGCCGCGAGGGCCATCACCGCCTCGTGGTCCGTGGCGTTCGCGGCGAGGTCGGCGTGGAGCGCCTCCTCCGCGGCGTGCAAGCGCTCGAGTTGCCGCTCGATCCGGGCCACCTCCTTGCGAGCCGCCCTGACGACGGCGGCGCTCGGCCCCGCGGCGACGCCCGGCGCCCCGGGACTTGCCGCCCCGGGACTCACCGCGCCGGGACTTGCCGCGCCGGGGCTCGCCGTCGTCGTCCGCGCGCTCGCGCCTCCCCCCGCTCCCGCGCCCGAGCGCCTCGGCTCCGCCATGGCCCGGCGCATGTCGAGGTACTGCTCGACGCCGCCCGGCAGGTCACGGATCGCGCCGTCGCCGAGCAGGGCCACCTGGCTGTCCGTGACGCGTTCGAGCAGGTAGCGGTCGTGCGAGACCACCACGAGCGTGCCCGGCCACCCGTCGAGGAGGTCCTCCACCGCGGCCAGGGTGTCCGTGTCGAGGTCGTTCGTCGGCTCGTCGAGCAGGAGCACGTTCGGCTCCCCCACCAGCAGTCGGAGCAGCTGCAGCCGCCGCCGCTCCCCGCCGGACGACTCACCGACCGGCGTCCAGGCCCGTTCGCGCGTGAACCCCAGCCGCTCGACCAACTGCGCAGCAGTCAGTTCCTTGTCCCGCACGCTCACCCGCGCCCGGACGCTCTCGACCGCCTCCACCACACGCTCCCCGGCGATCGCGTCGAGTTCGCGCACGTCCTGGGACAGCGCGGCGACTTGGACGGTCTTGCCGCGCACCACGCGGCCGGCCGTGGGTGCGAGCGTGCCGTCGAGCAGGCGCAGCACGCTCGTCTTGCCCGCGCCGTTGACGCCGACGACGCCGATCCTCGCCCCGGGCGCGAGGCGCCAGGTGACGCCTCGCAGGATCTCCCGCCGGCCGCCGTCGGGGAGGGGGAAGGAGAGCGAGACGTCCTCGAGGTCGATCACCACCTTGCCCAGGCGCGCGGTGGCCAGCCGGGTCAGCTCCAGTGGATCGCGCGGTGGCGGCTCGTCCGCGATGAGCGAGGCCGCGGCGTCGAGGCGGAACCGCGGCTTGGACGTGCGCGCCGGCGCCCCGCGGCGCAACCACGCCAGTTCCTTGCGCAGGAGGTTCGCGCGCCTGTCCGCCGCCACAGCGGCCGTCCGGACCCGCTCGGCGCGGGCGAGCACGTAGGCCGCGTACCCGCCGTCGTAGGCCTCCACGCGCCCGCCGACGGGGTCCTCGACCACCTCCCAGATCCGCGTGCACACCGCATCGAGGAACCAGCGGTCGTGGGTGACCACCACGAGTGCGCCGCGCCCGCCGCCGAACCGCGCCCGGAGGTGCCGAGCGAGCCAGTCCACGCCCTCGACGTCGAGGTGGTTGGTGGGCTCGTCGAGAACCAGCACCTCGGCGGGGGTGGTGAGGACGGCGGCGAGCGCCACCCTGCGCCGCTGGCCTCCGGACAGGGTGTCGACGTCGGCAGCCAGGTCGACGTCGGCCAGCAGCCCGTCGTGGATCTCCCGGATGCCGGCGTCGGCGGCCCACTCGTGGTGCGCGACGGCGCCGTGGATGGCGTCGAGCACCGTGCGGCCCGGCGCGAGGTCGTCCGCCTGGTCCAGCATGGCCACCCGGGTGCCTCCCGCGCGGGTGACCCGGCCGCCGTCGGGCGCCTGCCGACCCGTGAGGAGGCGAAGCAGGGTGGACTTGCCGGAGCCGTTGCGGCCGACGACGCCGATCGCCGCGCCGTCGTCCAGGCCCAGGGAGACGCCGTCGAGGAGCACGCGCGCGCCCGCGCTGGCTCGCAGACCCTCGGCCCCGAGGAGGTGTGCCACGCGCGGCTACCCGGACAGCCCGCCGGCGCGCAGCGACTCGAGCATCCGAGCGCCCGGCACCGGCCCGGTGACCTCGAGGACGTCGTCGGCGACGCCCGCCTCGCGGAGCCGCTCGGCGAGCGTGACGGAGTGCGCCTGGTCCGCGGCGAGCGCCACCACCGTGGGCCCGGACCCGGAGACGATCTGGGCGAGCGCCCCGGCCTCCCGCGCCGCGGCGAGGACCACCGCCAGGTGCGGGGCGAGGTCGATCGAGGCGGGCTCGAGGTCGTTCACCAGGTGCGGGGCGAGGGCAGCGGCATCGCCGAGCCGCAGCGCGGCCATGAGCCCGTCCGGCATCGCGGGTTCGCGGGGATCGGGGTTCAGGGCGTCGAAGCGAGCGAAGACGGCGGGCGTGGAGAGGCCCCACGCCTGCGTGGCGAGAACCCAGTGGTAATGGCCGCGCGCGAGAACGGGGCTGAGGACGTCGCCACGTCCTGTGCCCACGGCGGTGAGCCCCGTGAGGGCGAACGGGACGTCGGCGCCGAGCTCGGCGGCGAGTTCGGCGAGTTCGTCGCGCGCCAGGCCCGTGTCCCAGAGGAGGTCGCAGGCCAGGAGGGTCGCC
Source organism: Actinomycetales bacterium (assembly GCA_029975645.1). GTDB lineage: Bacteria > Actinomycetota > Actinomycetes > Actinomycetales > JAHECE01 > JAHECE01. The sequence goes on along the minus strand of JARKOU010000265.1, from coordinate 279 downwards.
GCGGCGTCGGCCGATCCGCCGCCCATGCCGCCCGCCGTCGGCACGCCCTTGGTCAGGTGGAGGTGGACGCCGCGGTGCACGCGCGTGGCGTCGGCCAGCAGGCGCGCCGCGCGGACGGCGAGGTTGCGCTCGTCCGTGGGGACGGCGTCGGCACGCCGCCCGCTCACGGTCACGCTGATGCCGTCCGCGGGCTCGGCGCGCACGTCCTCGTACAGGGACACGGCCTGGAACACGGTCACGAGGCGGTGGTAGCCGTCGGCGCCCGACGGCCCCACGCGC
>JARKOU010000251.1 GCA_029975645.1 Actinomycetales bacterium | reverse complement strand
AGCGCAGGTGGTGGGCAGCGCAGGTGGTGGGCAGCGCAGGTGGTGAGCGAGCCTCCCCCTCTGTAGAATGATTCTCATTAGGGGTCTGTTCGTGAGGAGTGCGACGGTGGGCGCGGTGGCGAGGAGCAGGGTCCTGGCGGCGGCGGGCGCGGGAGCGCTCGCTCTCGGCCTCGGTGCGTGCGGTGGCGGATCGGGAGGCGACGGTTCGACGGGTGGCACGTCGGACGGCGTCTCGGTGGTCGCCACCACCACGGTGCTCGGCGACGTCGCCCGGCAGGTGGTGGAGTGCGGCGGCGGTGAGGTCCGCACCCTCATGCCGGTGGGCGCCGACCCGCACGACTTCTCGCCGTCGTCGGCCGACATCACGGCGATGGTCCGGGCGGACCTGGTCATCGCGAACGGCCTCGGCCTCGAGGAGAGCCTCCAGTCCGCGCTGGCATCGGCCGCGGACGACGGCGCTCGCGTGCTCGAGCTCGCGCCCTTGCTCGACCCCCTGCCTTTCGGCGAGCACGGGCATGATGCGGCGGCCACCTCGGGGAGTGACGGAGGTGGCAGAGAGGACCCGCACGTCTGGCTCGACGTGTCCCGGATGGCGAAGGGCGCCTCCTTCATCGGCGCGGAGCTGGCGGACGTGACCGGCGACGACGCCTACGTGACCTGCGGTGAGCAGGTCTCGGCAGCGCTCAGCGAGACGGACACCGAGGTGCGGGACATCCTCGCGGCCGTCCCGGCGGACGAGCGCATCCTCGTGACCGATCACGACGCCTTCGGCTACTTCGCCGACGCCTACGACTTCGAGGTGGCCGGCGTGGTCATCCCGGGTGGTTCCACCCTGGCCCAACCGAGTTCCTCGGAACTCGCGGACCTGGCGCAGACGGTCCGCGACACGGGCGTCCGGGCGATCTTCGCGAACACGGCCAACCCGACGGCGCTCGTCGACGCCCTGGCGAACGAGGTGGGCGGGGACATCCAGGTGATCGCGCTCTACGAGGGAAGCCTCGGGCCGGAGGGCTCGGGTGCCGAGACCTACCAGGGCATGATGCTCACCAACGCGCATCTGATCGCCGACGGCCTCACGGGCGTGACTGGCTAGGGTGGCGGCGTGCCCGTCCTGGAGTGGTTCACCGAGCCCTTTGCCCTGGCGTTCCAGCAGCGGGCGCTGATCGGCGGGATCCTCGCCGGGCTGATGTGCGCGGTTGTCGGCACGTGGCTGGTGCTGCGCGGGATGTCCTTCTTCGGGGATGCGTTCGTGCACGGCGTGGTGCCGGGAATCGCGGCCGCCGTGGTGCTGGACGTGAGTCCGGCGATCGGCGCCGCGGTTGCGGCCGCCGTCATGGTGGCCGGGATCGAGGTGGTGAGCCGGCAGACCCGCCTCGGTGAGGACACGGCCATCGGCCTGCTGTTCGTCGGGATGCTGGCGCTCGGCGTCGTCATCATCTCGAGCGTCGACTCCTACACCGGCAGCCTGACGGCGATCCTCTTCGGAGACGCGCTCGGCGTCACCCGGGAGGACCTGATCCGCCAGGCCGTGCTCGGCGCCGTGGTGATCGTGGCATCCGTGCTCATGTACCGGCCGGTCCTCGCCCTGGCCTTCAACAGGGAGAAGGCCGAGGTGCTCGGGATGCGACCGGGGCGCGCGCACGCGGTCCTGCTGGTGCTCATCGCGGCCGCCGTGATCGGCTCCTTCCAGGCGGTGGGCACGCTGCTGGTCTTCGGGCTCCTGGTGGGCCCACCGGCCACCGCCGCCCTCGTGGTCCGCAACGTTCCCCGGATGATGCTCGCCGCCGCCGGGATCTCGGTGGTCTCGGTGTGGCTCGGGCTCGTGCTGAGCTATCACCTGGGCACGGCTGGATCGGCGACGATGGCGCTCGTCCCCGTCGTGGCGTTCTTCCTCACGCTCACGTGGAAACGGCTGCGGAGGACTGGTGGCGATCCACCGAACGGCCGGCCCCGGGAGGCGGGCATCCCTGACGCCGGCTCGACGACGGCGTCGCTCGGCACCGCCGGAGGCGACCGGTGAGCGCGAACGGCACCGCGGCGTCGTGGTCGGCGCCTGAACTCCTCGCCGAGGCGACGGACCTGGTGCTGCGATACGGCAGCCACACCGCCCTGGCTGCCTCCACCTTCACGATCCCGTTCGAGGGCGTGACCGCCGTCATCGGGCCGAACGGCTCCGGGAAGTCGACCCTCCTGCACGCCCTGGCCGGGCTCGTGCCGGTGGCCGAGGGCAGCCTGCGCGTGCTCGGCGCGGAACCGCGCGAGGCGCGTTCCCAGATCGGCTACGTGCTCCAGTCGACCGTGGTGCCGGCGTCGACGCCCATCACCGTGAAGGAGACGGTCGGGATGGGGCGCTATCCCGCCGTCGGGTTCTTCCGCCCGTTCCGCACCCGAGACCGGGAGCGCGTCGCGAAGGCGATGCGCCGGCTCGGCATCGAGGACCTCGCGGGCCGGCACCTCCATGAGTTGTCCGGCGGTCAGCGCCAGCGCGTCTACGTGGCGCAGGGCATCGCCCAGGATCATCGGGTGCTGCTGCTCGACGAGCCTCTCACCGGTCTGGACCTGGTGTCCGCGCGCGCGATCGACGACCTCATCCACAGCGAGCGCAGCCGCGGGCACTCGGTGGTCCTCACCACACACGACCTCGACGAGGCGCGTGCGGCCGACTGGGTCATCCTCGTCAGTGGCCGCGTGGTGGCCGCTGGGCCCCCCGAGCAGGTGTGCACGAGGCACAACCTCGAGGTCGCGTTCGGCCTTGGCGCGCTCCACGGCTGGGGTGGATTCGTCAACGACCCGGCGCACGACCCCCACCACGGGTAGGGCGCCGGCAGCGGCTACGGCGACATGCGGACGGGGATGCGCCGACTGCCGAAGTCGCCGGCCTCGGCCGCGAATCGCCCGGGGATTGCGGCGCCACAGTCCGGGCAGCCGCCCTCCGTAGTGAGGCGGTAGCGCAGGATCGCGTACCAGTCGCGCTCGATGAGCACGGCGTGGCACTGAGGGCAGTACGTCGTGTCTCCGTCTCGATGGTGGACGTTGCCCGTGTAGACGAAGTGCTCGCCCTGCTCGAGGGCGATCTCGCGGGCGCGCACCAGCGTGGAGCGCGGCGTCGCCGGGACGTCGAGCATCTTGAAGTCCGGGTGGAACGCCGAGAAGTGGTGCGGCACGTCCGGTCCGAGTTCGCGGACGATCCACCGGCACATCGCGCGGACCTCCTCCTCGGAGTCGTTGTACCCCGGGATCAGGAGCGTGGTGATCTCGAACCAGACGTCCGTGGAGTGCTTCAGATACACGAGGGTCTCGAGCACGGACTGCAGGTGAGCCCCGGTGACCCTGAAGTAGAAGTCCTCCGTGAAGCCCTTGAGGTCCACGTTCGCCGCATCCATGACGGCGTAGAAGTCGCGGCGCGGCTCGGGGTCGATGTACCCGGCGGTGACGGCGACGGCGGCGATGCCGCGCTCCCGGCAGGCGGTCGCGGTGTCGATCGCGTACTCGGCGAAGATCACGGGGTCGTTGTAGGTGAACGCGACGCTGCGGCAGCCCCACTCCTGCGCAGCGCGGGCGATCGCCTCCGGTGAGGCCTGGTCCATGAGCCGATCCATGTCCCGGGCCTTGCTGATGTCCCAGTTCTGGCAGAACTTGCAGGCGAGGTTGCAGCCTGCGGTGCCGAAGGAGAAGACCGAGGAGCCCGGGTAGAAGTGGTTGAGGGGCTTCTTCTCGATGGGGTCGATGCAGAAGCCCGAGGACCGCCCGTACGTGGTGAGCACCAGGTGGTCGCCCTCGCGCTTGCGCACGAAGCAGAACCCCCGTTGTCCCTCGTGCAGCCGACAGTGCCGCGGGCAGAGGTCGCACTGGATGCGCCCGTCGTCCATCGCGTGCCAGTAGCGGGCCGGGTGGTGGGTTTCCGCCGTGTCGACGCTCATCGCTCCTCCTTCCACTTCGTGACGGTGTAGCGCTGCAGGCGCATCTCCTCGTGCCAGAAGTCGGCCGGTAGGCCGGCCTTGCGCTTGAGGTGTGCCAGGAAGGTGGACGGGTCCGGCACCTGCTCCCAGACCTGCGGGAGGAACGTGCTGCGCCAGGCCGCGAACTCGAGGATGACGCCGTCGACGCCGGGGCGAAGGCTCGCGAGCGCCTCGGCTTCCGTGCCGAACGCCATGCGCCGCGGCTCGGAGAGCAACGAGACCTCCACCCGGGTGTGCTCGTACTCGACCGCCGCCAGGGCGGGGAAGCGCGGGTCCGCGAAGGCGGCGGCGACGGCGTTCGAGCGCACGTCGACGAGCACCGGGCGGCGCGCCACCAGCGAGCCGATGCACCCGCGGAGGCGTTCCTCATGCGTGAGGGTCACGAACGTCGCGCCCGGCTCGGCGAGCCATCGGGCGCCGTCGTCGACCAGGGCGGCGGCGGCGCGCGCGGCGCCGTCCTCGATGCCGAGTTCGCCCGCGATCGCACCGCGGGCCAGGGTGAGGAGCGTGGCGCCCACCTGCTCGCCGTGGTCCTCGGCGATGCGGCTCAGCTTCGGCGACGTCATCGCTCACTCCGTGAAGGCGACGGCCGCGTAGCCCACTACGCGGCGCTTGTCACCCGCGGTGTCGCCGGAGTTGCACACCTCGAGGAGGTGCGGGTGCACGCCGTGAGCGCGCGCCGCGTCGAGGAGCCCGTTGACGGGCGTGGCACCGCAGGCCTCGTGGTGGGACAGCGGGCCGTCGAGGGCGAGGATGCGGTCCACGGTGCGCCTGTCCACGGCGCAGGCGTCTGCGTAGGGCAGGTAGTGCGAGAGGTCCGAGGAGGCGACCACCAGGGTCTCGGGGCCGCTCCAGACGACGTCGAGCACCTCGGCCACCGCCTCGGGCGAGGCGTCGCCGACGGCGAGTGGGAGCAGTGTGAAGTCTCCGAGGACGGTCTGCAGGAACGGGACGTGGACCTCGAGCGAGTGCTCGAGGGCGTGCGCCGCTGCGCTCGTGGTCACCTGGGGCAGGCGGCCGACGGCGCGGGCGCCGTCGAGGTCAACGGGGACCTCGCCCAGGGGTGTGTCGAACGCGCGGGCCTCGGGGAGCGCCAGGCCTCGGATCGGGACGCGGTGGACGGGGCCGAGGAGGACGACGCGTTCGATCGGCTCGGCAGCGAGCGCGAGCTGGGCGTACGCGAGGGCCGCCGTTGGCCCGGAGTAGACGTACCCGGCGTGGGGGGCGATGAGCGCCTTGGGTGCGGTGGCGACGGGGTCGACCGGGGTGCGGGCGCGGGCCGCGGCAAGGAGACCCGCCAGCATCGCGGCGAGTTCGGCGCCGTCGCCGGGGTAGAAGAGGCCGGCGACCGCCGGCTGCCGCACGGGGAGCGGACCGAACTGCTCCATGGCTCGATTGTGCGACGGTGGGCCGAACGGCGCGAGGGTTCTCCGTCCCGGCGCCGCTACACGGGCGCGGGCGAGCGCTGCCCTCGATTATCCGAGGAGATCGCAAGAGAAAGGGATGGGAATCATCGAGGGTCGAAAGTCCCTTGTCCCGGTTCCGGTGTCGGGCGGACCGTCGAGGTAAGGGCGCGCAACGGGGCGCGCACCCAACACCTCAGTGCCCCACCAGGCCGTTCTTCACCGCCACCACGAGCCCGGCGACGAGCACCACCGAGGCCACGTAGGTGAGGGCGGTCGCGGGCCGGGCGCCGGCCCGGCGCGCGACCGCGTACGCGACGCCGGCGATGAAGGCCGCGAGGACGTAGAGGACGGCGTCGAGTTCCGCCGACTCCGGCAGGATCACCACGGGGACAGAAGCGAGAACGGCGACGGCGACGCCTCCGAGGAGTTGCGTGCCCGCGGTCTCGAGGTCGTCCCGCTCGAGCGTGCCGCGGCCGATCAGGCGGGCGGAGACACGGAACGCGAAGAGGTGCGCGAGTACCAGGCCGACCGTCGTCCCCCAGATCAAGCCGAGCGTGCGGGTGGGCTCCTCACCGGAGTGGTCCACGAGCGCGACCAGGGCGGCCAGGAGGCACACCGCCACGTAGAGGGCCATGGTGAGCCCCTCCTTGACGAGGTGGCCCATATGCGCCGGGGTCGGATGCTCGCCGATTGCCCGCTCGCCGGAGTGCCCGGCGCCGTCGGCCGCAGCGCTCACCGCGCCCGGACCTCAGTCCTCGGCGATGGCCGCGACCAGAGCCGCGATGAACGCCGGCAGGTCGGCAGGCTTGCGGCTGGTGATCAGCCGGTCGTCGATCACCACCTCCTCGTCCACCCACAGGGCGCCCTCGGCCTCGTGGACCTCCTTCAGGCCCGGGGTCGAGGTCAGGCGGCGGCCCCGGACCACCTTCGCCTCGGCGAGGATCCAGGAGCCGCGGCAGATCGCGGCGACGGGCTTGTTGGCCGCGAAGAAGTCCTTGACGAACCCGATGGCGTACGGGTTCTGGCGCAGGATGTCGGAGTTCGTCCGCCCGCCGGGCAGGACGAGCGCGTCGAACAGCGAGGCCCGGGCCAGATCGACCGGCAGGTCCACCGTGGCGCGATGGCCCCATTTGCCGGTGATGACACCCGAGTGGGGCGAGACGAGCACGGCCTTCGCGCCGGCGTCCACCACGGTCTGCCAGGGCTCGGTGAGCTCGGTGTCCTCGAACCCGTTGGTGCACAGGAAGGCGATCTTCTCGCCCTCCAGCCATTTCGTGGCCATCGCTCCTCGACCTCCGTTGGTTCGCGCTCGCCAGCCGAGCAGGCATGCCCAGCCTGCCAACTGCGGCGGCGCCCCGGGAGCGGTTCGGGGGAGTGTTTAAGGGGCGGAAGCGTCGTCGGGCGGTTGGGCGGGCGCCGGCGTCAGCGGACCACGCGGTAGCGACTCTGGACCAGGCCGCCGGGCAGCACCTCCGTGCTCAGGTGGAGGAGGTCGGCGTCGTGCGGGAGGGCGCCGAACGGGGTGACGCCGTCGCCGATGAGCACGGGGACGCGGGTGAGGGTGAGGTCGTCGATCAGGCCGGCACCGAGGAAGGACGCAATCGTCCGGCCTCCGTCGACGTAGACGTGGTGGGCGGGCGCGTGGTCGAGGGCCGCGACGGCGTCGTCGAGTGAGCGCAGGACGCGCACCCGGGGATCCGCGCCGTCGTCCAGCGATCGGCTCAGCACGAGCACCTGCTTGCCCTCGTACGGCCACGACTCGAAGGCGCGCACCGTCTCGTAGGTGGTGCGACCCACCACGAGGTGGTCGATCTGCGCCATGAAGGGCGTGTACCCGGCGTCACCGGCGGCCTCACCACGTGAGGTGAGCCAGCCGAGGTCGCCGTCGTTCCGGGCGATGAGGCCGTCCACGCTCATCCCGAGGAAGACGTAGCCGCGCCAGTGGCGGCCTGGCGGGGCGCCGGACTCGGTGGACGACGGCGCGGAGTGGCTGGTCACGCGGGCTCCACCCACGCGCGCATCCCGTCGACGCGCACGCGCGACGCGGGCGTCATGGTCCCGCCGAAGTGCGCGCGTGCCTCCTCCGGACCGGCGAAGTCCTCGGGGTGGCGCCCGTGGAGGGCGAAGGAGTCGACGAAGCCCGTGGTGGTCAGGTCCGGCAGCACGTACCAGGAGTAGGCCTGGAATGGCTCGCTCGGCGGGTTGCGCAGGACGAGGCCCGAGCCGTTGAGCGGCTCGTAGGGGCCGAGGAGATCGTCGGACACCCATCCGTACAGCCCGGTCGGACCGACGCAGTCCGGGTGGAACGTGCGCGCCTGCGTGGAGAAGAACAGCACGTAGCGACCGTCGTGCACCACCACGTGGGGTCGTTCGAGCTCGTTGTTCACGCCGTCGGCCGTCATCAGCGGGTCCAGGAGATCGAAGCCCGACGGCGTCCGTCGCGCCAGCCCGATGGCGCCGTTGAAGTCGGTGGTCGCGTGCGGCATGGACGCCGTGAACAGCAGGTAGTCCTCGCCGGTGACCGGGTCGCGGAACGGGAACGGGTCGCGGAACGCCTTGATGAACCCGGGCTGCCCCTCGGTCTGGTCGACCACCGTGTAGCGCTCGCCGTCGGCCACGACCGCCTCGCTGTGCGCGCTCCAGTCCGAGATGACGGGGCCGCGGTCGGTGCACGTCACGGCGGCGGTCGCCGTCATGATGCGCTGCCGGAACGTCTGTTGGGCCTCACCCCGCATCCCGGCTGCCGTGTAGTAGCACGTCAGGGCGGCGGTGGCCGGGTCGTGGACGAGCGAGCCGGCCCACTCGCGAGTCCCGGCCGAGGCGCCGTCCGGGAACAGCGGTCCGAGGTGGTCCCAGCCGCCATCGGCACGGCGCGCGACCAGGCGGATCCGCGCCTGGTCGTGGCGACTTCCGGGGTCACCGGAGGCCGGTGCGGAGAGCCCGGCCCAGACCTCCCGCCCGCACACGTCGGCGACGGCGCCGAGCGGTGTCCGGACGGCCCAGAGGTCCCAGAAGTCCGTGTGCTCGACCAGGCGGGGAAGGCCCTCGTCACCGATGACGGGGGTCCAGGTGGCCGGGTCCTCCCGGAAGGCCGCGACGTGGTCTCGGGTCCAGCGCGTGGTCGTGACGCCCATGAATCGAACCGTAGCCCGCGCAAGGGAGGAACGTCCCGGGTCCGACGGTCTCGGTACGGTGCGGGCCTGGGCGGCCTCGCGCGCTCGCTCTCCTGACGGCGGCCTGTCGTGGCTCGGGAGGTGGCAGAGTGGCCCTCGCTCGCCGCAGCCCGTCGTCTTTCGTTCCCGCTGGAGATCGAACATGTCCGTGGCCCACTGGTCGCTGCCGCATCACGATGGTTCGCCGGTCTACGTGCCGGAGCCGACGCCGGAACTGGGCGGGACCGTCCCGGTGCTTCTCCGGGTGCCGCGTTCGAGTGACGTGACGTCGGCGTGGGTGCGCGTGATCGAGGACGGAGAGCCGGAACTGGTCCGCGCGCAGGTGGACCGCGAGGACGAGCGGGACGTGTGGTTGCGCGCGGACCTGCCGGTGGTGAACCCGGTGGTCTCGTACCGGTTCCTGCTCGACGGCGGGACCCACGGCTATCAGTGGCTGAACGGGACCGGCCTGCACGGACGGGACGTCGCGGACGCGGCGGACTTCCGGATCAGCACCTTCGAGAAGCCGCCGGCCTGGGCCACCGGGACCATGTACCAGATCTTCCCGGACCGGTTCGCCAAGAGCACGGACCGCCCGACGCCGGACTGGGCGCTGCCGGCCGCGTGGGACGACCCGGTGATCGGGGAGGGGCCGGACACGCCGCGGCAGCTCTACGGCGGCGACCTGGACGGGGTGACGGCGCACCTGGACCACATCGCCTCGCTCGGCGTGGGCACGCTGTATCTGACGCCGTTCTTCCCGGCGAACTCCAACCACCGGTACAACGCCTCGACGTTCGATCGGGTGGACCCGCTCCTGGGCGGGGACGAGGCGATGGCGCGCCTGGCGGAGGCGGCCCGCGCGCGCGGCATACGGCTGATGGGCGACCTGACCACGAACCACTGCGGCGACACGCACGAGTGGTTCCAGGCGGCTTTGGCGGATGCGGACTCCCCGGAGGCGGGGTTCTACTTCTTCACCCACCACCCGGAGGAGTACGCCGCGTGGTGGAACCTCCGCGAGATGCCGATCTTCGACCACCGCTCGTTGGAGCTCCGGCGGCGGCTGTACGACGGTCCGGACTCGGTGGTGGCGCGGTGGCTCGGCCCGCACGCCCTCGACGCCTGGCGGATCGACGTGGCGAACATGACCGGCATCCACGGGGCGATCGACCTGGCGCACGAGGTCGCGGTCACGATCCGCCGCACGATGGCTGCGACGGTGGCGGAGTCGTTCCTGCAGGCGGAGTCCAACCACGACGCCTCGCGGGACCTGCTCGGGGACGGCTACCAGGGCACCATGAACTACGCGGCGTTCACCCGGCCGTTGTGGCAGTGGTTGATCCCGCCTCAGGAGCGCCCCTACGCCCACGCGAAGTACCCGTCGCTGCCGAACCTGCCGGGCTCCCTGGTGGTGCAAGCGATGCGGGAGCTCTCCGGGGTGACGCCGTGGATGGGCACGGTGCACGCGATGAACCTGATCGGTAGCCATGACACCCACCGGGTGGCCTCGCTCCTGGGCGACCCGGGCGTGGTGGACGTGGCGTTCGGGATGCTCGCGGCCTACCCGGGTGCGCCGATGATCTACGCGGGCGACGAGATCGGGCTGGAGACCTTCGGGCCGGAGTACGCCCGGATCCCCATGCCGTGGGACCACCCCGAGCGGTGGGACGCGCGCCGGCTGGCCCACACCCGGGCACTCTTCGGCGAGCGCGCCGCGTCCGAGGCGCTCCTGCACGGCGGCCTGCGGTGGCTGTCGATCACCGACGACGCCCTGACCTTCCTCCGCGAGGCGCCGGGGGAGTCCGTGCTGGTCCACGCGGCCCGCGCGCCGCACATGCCGGTGCGACTGCCGGCCGCCGTCGTCGGGTCCCACCTCACCGGCCTGGCCGGCACACCCGACCTCAGCGCCGACCGCGACCACTGGGTCACGCTCCCCACCAGCGGCCCCGCGTTCGGCATGTGGCGCTGCGAGTAACGGAGAAGGCGGACGTGGAGGCGCTCCCGGGGACGCGCTGGGTGCTCGCCGCCTGGTCGGCGAGCACCCTGGATCCCGACGAGGTCCGGATCACGGCTTCCTTCGAGGCCGATGCGATCTCGGGTGTCTCCGCCGTCAACCGATACCGGGCGATGTGCACCGCCACGTCCGGCGGAACCCTCACGATCGAGCCGGCCATGACCACGCGGATGGCCGGACCGGAAGGCTTGATGCGGGCCGAGGCGACGTTCCACGCTTTCCTGGCGGGCGTCCGCGCGTTCCGGATCGCCGACGACGGCGGATCGCTCGCCCTGTTCGATGCGGCAGGGACCGAGGTCCTCACCTTCGCGCGCGAGCCGTAGAGCAGACGGCGGACCCGCCCAGCCACGCCGCCGGACGGCACCGATCTGGGCTCAGGACAGCACGTCCTTGGTGAGGAACTTGCCGTAGGCGAGGGCGCCGAAGACCGCGATGTACCCGGCTTGGAGCAGCGCGTTGTCTGCGAAGGACCCCCACGCGACGGGCTCGCGCAGGAGGTCCGCGAAGTCCAACCAGTAGTGGCTGAAGAGCCAGGGGTGCAGCCACGCGAGCTGACTCAGGGAGTCGAGCACCTGGGCAACCACGGAGACGACGATCGTCGCAGCCATCGCGCCCACCGGCACCTCCGTGAGCGTCGAGATGAACAACCCGATCGCCGAGAGGCCGAGCATGGACACGGCGACGTATCCGGCCACCAGCAGGGCACGGACGATCGACGGTCCGACGGCGATCGTGTCGCCAGAGAGCAGCGTCACCGGTCCCACCTGGAAGAGCGCGGCGCCGATCACCGCGCCCGTGAGCACCACCACGAGCGTCGAGACCAGACAGAACGCCGCGGCGCCGGTGTACTTGACGAGGAGGAGGCGAACGCGCCCGGCGGGGGCCACGAGCAGGTAGCGCAGCGTGCCGAGCCCGGCCTCCCCGGCGATCGTGTCACCGGCCACCACGCCGATGGTCAGCGGCAGGAAGAGCGGGATCGAGACCACCAGCGCCGTCACGCCGACGAACAGGCCGTTCTGCGTGATCCGGTCCAGGAAGGGCGGGCCTTCGCCCGGTCCGGGTGGTGTGGACGAGAGCCGTACCGCGACGGCGATGAGCACGGGGATCGCTGCGAGGGCCAGGAGCATCGCCCACGTGCGACGGCGCCCGAACAACAGGCGCAGCTCCGAGCCCAGTAGCATCCCGCCGGCGGCGGGGGCGGCAGCGTCCGCGGCGGGCGGCGCGGCGGCGTCCACGTCACTGTGCAACGTCGAACCCCTCTCCGGTGAGCGCGACGAACCGCTCTTCCAGCGTTGCCTCCTCGACGCCGAAACCCCGCACCCGAACCCCGGCCGCGACGAGGGCGGCGACGATCGCCTCGGGGGCCGGCGCGCCGTCGGCCAGCGGTGCCGTGACCGTGTCCGTGCCGTCCGCGGTGCCCCCCGTCGCTGGGGTGCCGCCCATCGGTGCCTCGGTCACCAGCCCGAGTCGGCTGAGTTCGCGCCGGGCGGCGTCGGCATCCGGCGTCAGGACGCGGACGTGCGCCTGCCCGGCCCGTCGGAGGTCGTCGAGGCTGCCCTGCGCCACCAAGCGGCCCACGCTCATCACGCCGACGTGCGTGCACATCTGCTCCACCTCGGCCAGGAGGTGGCTCGAGACGAACACCGTGGTGCCGCCTGCCGCGAGCGACCGGACGAGCGCTCGCACCTCGCGGGTGCCCTGCGGGTCCAGGCCGTTGGTCGGTTCGTCGAGCACCAGGAGGTCCCGGTCCATCAGGAGGGCGTTCGCGATGCCGAGCCGCTGCTTCATGCCGAGCGAGTACGCGCGCACCTTCTTGCGCGCCGCGTGGCCGAGCCCCACCCGGTCGAGCGCCTGAGCCACGCGGGCGGCGCGGGTGGCCGACGGCGCGTTGCGGTTCGCGGCGTCGAGCCGGGCGAGGTTCGCCTCACCCGAGAGGAACGGGTAGAACGCCGGCCCCTCGACCAGCGCACCGACCCGCGGGAGCACCTCGCGCAGGTGAGCGGGCATGGGGCGCCCGAGCAAGGTGACCGTGCCGCCGGAGGCCCCGGCGAGGCCGAGCATCATCCGGATCGTGGTGGTCTTCCCCGAGCCGTTGGGGCCGAGGAACCCGAACACGCTGCCCCGCGGCACCGCGAGATCGATACGGTCGACGGCGACCTGGTGGCCGAACCGTTTGGTCAGGCCCTGGGTCGCGATCGCCAGGTCGGCCGGTGCACCGGTGGCCGACGCCCTCACCTCGCCGGGCCGGTCACTGCCGGGCCGGTCACTGCGCGGCCGGGACGGCAGGGTCTGCGGCGACGGCCTGCAGACGAGAGAGGGGAACGGCGCCGGCGAGCACGCGTCCGTCGTCGGTCACGAGGACGCCGACCAGGGCCGTGGACAGGTACCGCCCACCCTCCACGTCGCTCGAGATCTGGGCGAGCAACGGATCGGACAGGAGCGAGGCGGCGCCGGCCTCATCGCTCGGCATGACGGCCACGGCGTCCCAGCCGGTGCCGATCACGGAGGGCCGTTGGCGCTCCGCCGCGTCCTGCCCAGCGGCGCTGTCGGTCGATCCGGTGTGCGCGGGTGCCGTCTCCTCCTCGACCGTGGCCCCGGGTGGTGGCGTGAAGTCGAAAAGGCCGGCGTCGGGGGCGTCGAGGTCGATCGAGGTGAACGCGACCCGGAAGGCGGGCGTCTCCTGGCCCCGGGCGTAGATGGTGACCGCCAACGGCAGGCCGGTCTCGGCGTCGACGGCGATGGACGCGGAGGCGACCAGGGTCTGCGTGGTGCGCGGCGTCAGGATCACCTCGTACGCCGGGCGCCCCGCGACCAGGGCGTCCTGGCCGACGGCGAGGTCCGAGGTGGGCTCGGCGGCCGCGACGAGCGCCTCGGCGAGGTCGGTGGGGCTCATCGCGTCAACGGCGGCCATCGCGTCGCCGGGAGCAGACGAGGCGGCATCCGCGGGGTTCGGAACGGTCATGTGGACGACGGCGTTCTCGGCCGAGTCCCAGAACCAGACGTCCGCGCCGTTGCGGATGACGTCCCGCTGGGCGAGCGTCTCGAGCACCTGGAGCCGGGCGCGGTCGGGCCCGTCGACGAACACGCGCGCCGTGTGCGTGCCCGAGAGCATCTCCAGCGCGGCACCGAGGTCCGCGCCGTCGCCCGCCATCCCCTCCGGAAGCGCGGGCAGGCCCAGGTCAGCGGACTGCTCCACCTCGCCGGAGAACGTGTCCTCGGTGCTCGCCGCGAGCAGCGCGAGGACCTCCTGAGGCGACTTGTCGGGCAGGTCGACGGCCGCTCCTGCCTGGGATGCCACCGCGACCGAGCCGACGGCGATCACCGCCGGCGTCAGCATCGCGGGCAGCCAGCGCCGCCACGTCCGACGAGATCCAGCCGTTGACTCGAGCACGGCTCGACGGTACGTCGCGCCACCGACATCCGCCAGTCCCGCGCGCGGACCAGGGCCTGCGGACCAGGGCCTCCGGCCCCCGCACGCCGGCACGGGCACCGGGTCCGGCTACGCCGGGGTCACCCCGAGGATGCTCTCGAGGACGAAGTAGCGCTCCGCCTGCCGCAGGTGGCACCAGGCGTAGACGTAGCCACCCACGAGCACCAGGTCCGAGATGACCCGTTCGGTGATCCCGCCGGAGGAGGCGCGGTACCGGATCGTCACGGCCCCGCCGGTCGCGATCGCGTGCGCCAGCTGGCGCCGTTCGGAGGCAGAGATTCGGCGGGCCGATCGCGCGATCGTCGCCTCGATCTCGCTCTCGCCGGTGGTCACCGGTGGCGCCTCACCGCGCAGCAGGCGCGCCGCCACGTCCGCCGGGGACTCCGCCGCCGGCTCCGGCACGGGGTGCCGCGACTCGGCCACCCAGCGACGCAGGGCCAGGTCGGCGTCGTCGAGGCCCTCCTCCACGCTCGCTTCGGCGGCTGGTGCCGCGACGGGCCCGGGCCGGTGGAGGGCGTCGGCATCGGCATCGCCGTCGGCGACGCTCGGGACCACGCGCACGCCGTCGTCGTCGAGCGGAACGGGCAGGTACCCCGCCCCGCGGAGTCCGTTGAGGACGTCCTCGACGCCGGTGCGCGCGAGGAGAACCGTCGGCGCCACCTGACGCAGGCCCAGCCGGCGCAGGCTTCGGTGCGCGGCGATCTCGGCGAGCAGGGCCGGGTCCTCCCCGACGACCACGGCACTCGCCGCCTGCACGCCCACGTGCCCGTGTCGCCGCGCGACGTCCCGGACGAGGTACTCCAGCGGTTGTGGCAGACCGCTCTCGGCGAGGCGTCCGAGCCGGACGAGGAGCCGTTCGGCGTCGTGGCCCTCGTCGAGCGCGCGGCGCACCGAGTCCGGCGTGACCCGCCAGGTCGCCGCCGATCCGCGAGCCTCGCGAACGGCGACGGCGTCGAGCAGGTCCACCACGTCGGGGGCCGGGCTGCCGGGGACCACCACGGTGAGGTCCGAGCCGAAGAGGGCGGAGACCTGCGTCGCGGGCAGCATCCCGCGAAAGGCGTCCGCCAGCGATCCGGTCGCATCGGACCGCGCCCCGGACGCGGCGACGTCGAGCGCCACCCGCCCCGGCTCGCTCATCGCGCCCAGGGCCAGCACGCCGAGGCGGTGGCCCTCGTCCCACGCCGCCCGGACGTCCTCGGTGAACCGGTCCCACGCCAGGAACGGCACGCGCCAGGCGAGGAATCCGGCGAGGGCATCCGCGGAGGTGACGCCGGCGTCGTCGAGGCCGCGGACCAGCCCGAGCAGCCGCGTCCGAACCGACGCGCCCCGCGTGTCCCACTCGTGGGCGAGCGCGGGCTGGGCCTTGCCGTCCTCGGTGCGGTCCTGGGTCGGAGTGTGCGGGAGGTGCAGCCAGGACATGGCGAGGTCGGCGGCGCGCTCCGCCGGCTCCCGTCGGCGCCAGTCGCGAAAGCGGGCGCTCGTGCCGATCCGCGCAGTGCCGGCGTGGTCCAGCAGGGCGAGGCCCGAGGCGAGTTCCAGGGCCAGGCGCACCTCCGGCTGACCGGTGCCGAGCGACTTCGCGAGGCGGGCGAGTTCCCGCGCGCCCACCCCGCCGTTCTTCAGGCTCGTCAGCGGCGCCCGGTCCGCCGACTCCAGGACGGCCATGGTGACGGCGAGGGTGTCGGTGATCGCGCCCGACGCCGCGGAGCGGACCTGGTCGGTCGTGACGGGGCCGGTCGGCACCTCCGGGGCCGCCGGGTGGAACGGGAGGCGGGTCTGGGGCGGCAGGAGGGCGAGCGCCACCTCCGCGGGGATCTCGAGGCTCCAGGTGGTGAGGCCGCTGCCGTACGGGTGCCAGGTGATCCCGACGTCACGCGACCAGCTGAGCGCCGCCTGCTCCGTCCGGTAGGCCGCCGGATCGAAGAGCGAGGCGAATGAGGGGGACGTGAGGTCGTCGTCGACGTCATCCTCGGCCGAGCCGAAAGACCGCCGGCGAGGATCCTCGAGCCCACGAGCGGACTCGCGGACCAGGCGGAAGATGACCTCGGCGTGCTCCGGGGCCGCGCGGCCCAGGAGGATGCGGACGTTGCGCGGATCGGCCAGGTAGGTCTCGACCGCCTGCACCAGGTCCGCCTTGCGGGTGGGCACCGGCTGGCCCCAGGCGCGGACGATGCGCTTGAGGCCGTCCGCCGGGACGCCTGCGACCAGGGCGCCCACCGGGCGGCCGAGGCCCCAAGGCACCGGGAGCAGCTCGAGGACGCCGGGGTTGACGAGGAGGGGTGCGTCGGCGGTGATGTGCCGGCGGTGTCCCCCCGCGCCATCGCTCGCCGCGCCGTCGCTCGCCGGCCAGGCCAGCGCCGCCTGCTCGAGGTGATCGGCGCACGCCGTGACGGCGGCGAGGTGATCCTCCGGCGACGGTGCCTCGGCGTCGTCCAGGAGTTCGGCCGCGCGCCGGACGCTCGCTCCGGCGCCACAGGAGACGAGGGTCTCGAGCACCTCGGCGATCGGGGTGGGCAGGTCGGCGAGGACCGCGGCGATGGAGCTGACGTGGGCGAGCCGCTCGGCCAGGTCGTCGAGGTCCCGGACCGGGGCGCCGTCGAGCACGTCGTCGCGGACGGCGACGACGGCGGCGAGTTCATCCTGGGCGAGCGTGCCGAGCCAGGCGCGTAGGTCGGCGAGGGCGGTCATGGCGACCATCCTCCCGCGCCGTGTCGAGGTCTCGGGCGTCTGTCCACAGGTTCGGTGGTCAGGACGATACGGCGGCCAGGATGTGTGCGCCCCCCGCGAGTAGCGCGCCGACGCAGCCGAGCCAGAACATCCCGACCCACACGGGAGCCGGCAGCGGGGTCAGGCGGGCGAGGGCGTCGGCGTCCGAGGTGAGCCGGCGGCCGGCCCGACGGTCCCGGCGGCGCAGGGTCTGCATCTCCAGGACGGCGCGCGGGGCGCCGAGCAGGAGGAACCACGTGACGCCATACGCGATGGCCACCTGCCATGCCACGGGCGCCCACCAGGTCACCACGAGCGTGGCGCCGAGGGTGACCAGGAGCACCCACAGCCCGTAGGGGTTGCGGATGACCAGGAGCATGAGCAGGACCGCGGCGAACAGCGCCCAGAGGAGCCCGACGGCGTAGCCGGCCCCGAGGAGCCACGCGGCGCCCAGGCCCGCCGCGGCGGGTCCGAGGTAGCCCGCGGCGGCGGTGGCGACCATCCCCGGGCCGGTGGGCCGGCCGACCGAGACGGTCAGGCCCGACGTGTCCGAGTGCAGCCGGATCCCGGCCAGGCGACGGCCCGTGAGGACCGCGACCAGGCCGTGGCCGGCCTCGTGGACGAGCGTGAGGAAATGCCGGGACAGGTGCCACAGCACCGGGACCGCGAGGCAGAGAAGGGCGCCACCGGCCGCGGCGAGCACCACCGACGTCGGCGGGAGGGGCTGCGGAGTGGTCGCCCGCCGCCACACCTCACCCACCAGATCAGCGGCGAGGGTGAGGATCGCGATCACGCCTCACGGTAACCCGGGCAGGTGTGGATCCCGCCCGCCCCTCGGGCGGGCGCTGACGCGCGGCGCGCCGTGCGCCCCGAGCGGGTCGGGGTCAGAGCGCAGGCGGCGGGGTGTCCTCGCCGGACTCCTCGGCGGCCTCGGCCTCGGCCCTCGTCGTGTGCACCGCGTCGATCGCGTGCTCCGGCGGGGCGTAGACGGTGTACAGGACCAGCGGCAGCGGTCCGGTGTTGACCACGTTGTGGCGGGTGCCCGCGTGAACCGTGACCAGGTCTCCCGGCACCAGGGGCGTGGCTTGGTCGCCGAGCACCGCCTCACCCACCCCGCTGACCACGCTGAGGATCTGGTCGGTGTGGGCGTGGACCTCGGAACCGATCTCCTCGCCCACGGGGATCGTCATGATCACGAGTTGGCAGTGCCGGCCGGTCCAGAGCACGCGCCGGAAGTCAGCGCTCTGCTCGGCGACTGCCGCGATGGGGAAGTGGTGCTGCTCGGTCATGGTCGGCTCCCTTGCCGTTCGCTCGGCGTTGCTGCCGCCTCCCGTTGTACTCCGGTGCGCGGCCGGGCAACAGGCGTTCCGGACCGCCGTCCCAGGTCACGAGTGGCGCGGGAGGATGACGCCCGTGGAGATGTCGCAGGACCTCCTCCTGCTCTTCGTCTACGCGGGGACGCTGCTCGTGGCCGTCCTCCTTTCGGCGCGCGCCCACCGCACGGTGCTCTCGACTGCGGTCCTCTTCCTCGTGGTCGGCATCGTGCTGGGGGAGGGCAGCCTCGACGTCCTGGTCATCACGCCGAGCGATCCGCTCGTGTTCGCCCTGGCGGAGGCCGCGCTGTTCGCCGTGCTCTTCACGGACGGCATGCGCGTCGGTTGGGTCGACCTGCGGACGGCCTGGCGGCTTCCCGGACGGGCGCTGCTGTTCGGGATGCCCCTCACGATGCTCCTCACCGCGCTCCTGGCCTGGTGGCTGACCGATCTCACGGCTGTGGAGTGCCTGTTGCTCGGCGCGATCCTCGCCCCGACCGACCCCGTGTTCGCCGCGGCCCTGGTGGGCAACATGCGCGTCCCGCTGCGGCTGCGGCAGATGCTCAACGTCGAGTCCGGCCTCAACGACGGCCTCGCCCTGCCCTTCGTCATCGTGCTCGTCGAGCTGACCGCCCAGGAGGAGCCGGACCTCGGGCGGCTGGCCTTCGAGATCCTGCTCGGCGTCGTCGTCGGCGTGGTGGTGCCCTACCTCGCGCTGCGGATGGAGCGCACCCGGATCTTCGAGTCCTCCGGGGAGTACGTCGCGATCACCGCCGTGGCGATCGCCCTCCTCGTCTTCGCGATCTGCGAGCTGACCGGCGCCAACCTCTTCCTCGCCGCGTTCACGGCCGGGATCACCATCGCCACCTTCGGCAAGCGCGAGGCCAATGCCTTCCGTGGCGCGGGGAATCTCATGGCGGAACTGCTCAAGCTCGGCGCGCTGCTGGTGTTCGGCCTGCTCGTCTCGCCCCCGTTCGTGGCCGAGGTTCCCCTCGCCGGCTGGCTGTTCGCGGTGCTCGCGCTGGTCCTGGCCCGGCCGCTCGCGCTCTGGGTCTCGTTCCTGCGGTCCGGCCTGAGCCCGCGCGAGCAGGCGGCCGCGATGTGGTTCGGGCCCAAGGGCTTCGCGTCCGTTGTCTACGGCCTTCTGGTGCTCAAGTCCGGGATCGCGAGCGCGGACGTGATCTTCCACCTCGTCGCCCTGACCATCACGCTCTCGATCATTGCCCACTCTTCGACCGACGTGGTGGTCGCACGTGCCTTCGACCAGCCCACCGAGGTGCCCGTGTGGTTCGGGCGGCGGCCCAGGCGCAGGGCCTCGGGGCGGCCCGGCTAGGGGGCCCATCCACGGGCAGGGCTGTCGGTGAGGTCGCTGACGTAGATCGCGTCGTCGACCTCCGGCTCCGGCCACAGCATCACCTGGACCGTCACGCCGTCCTTCTCGCCGGCGATGCCCTGGTCCGGCCCGCCCTCGGCGCCGGGGGAGTCCGTCCGCCACCCGTGCTCCCCGAACTCTGCCGCGTAGTGAGCGATGACCTGGGCGTCGGTGAACTCGGTAGCCAAGCGCGCGACGCACTCCCCACCCATGCCGCCCTCGAAGTCGACGACGGCGTCCGGCGGCGGTGCGAGCTCCGCGGCGAGAGCGAGTTCGTGATCGCTGCACGCCGTGCTCCGCGCGATCATCACACCGACGCCGAGGAGGGCGACAGTCAGGGCCGCGGAGGCGATCGGCACGAGGGCGGCGAGCCGGCGACGGCGCACCAGCAGCCAGGCGATCACCCCGAACGCCAGGAGTGCCTGGGCTACCGCCACGAGGTAGGTCGCGCCCGACCAGCCGAGGCCGAGCACCACCGTGAACCAGGCGACGACCATCTGGGCGAGCACGGCCAGGATTCCGAGGGCGATCAGTGCCCGCCGGGCGCGGCGTCCTCGGACCCCCGCCTCATTCGGCTGTGCGCCGCCGGTGACGCCGGTCATGCCCATGGTCCGGAGTGGTTCGTCACCCGAACACGGTAGACACTCTCGGTACGCGGGCGTCAGCGGGTCGCCAGTTTCCGCCAGATCCAGCCCGAGGGCACCTGGCGGTCGTGGAGCACGTACTCGCGCGTTGCCTCGTCGGTGAGGACCGCCTCCAGGGCCCGGCGCGCGCTCGGGAGCCCGGCGAGGAGGAGCACGTCGCCCTCGCGCAGGTCCGCGTCGTCGGACGGCGTGAAGTGATCCACGCCGTCGCGGATGCGCATGAGCGCCAGCGCGGCGAGCGGCACGTCCCGGTCGCTGGGGGAGCGCAGGAGGTCTCCCAGGCGCGCCCGGCCGGAGGCGAGCCACGGGAGCAGGGCGGTGGCGCCTTCGTCGGCGGTGAGGCTCAACTGCCAGGTGATGAGGGACGAGGGCCCGCACCGGGCCTCGAGCCGGGCGACGACCGCCTCGGCCCAGGCGTCGCTCCGGCGCGGGATCTGGTGCAGGAACCGCACCAGTTCCGGACTGCCCAGCAGCGCGAGCACCTCGTGGGCCACCACGTCCTGGGGGACGAGGACGAGGTCGAGGTTCTTCGCGGCGAAGAGTGCCTCGTCGGCCCGTTCGTTCTGCCGTCCGACCATGACCAGGTCCGGGTTCTCGCGCCGGGCGGCGGCGATGAGGGAGAGGTTGGAGATGTCGTTGTCGGTTGCGGTGATGAGGCCGACGGCGCTGCCGATGTCCGCACGGGCCATCCAGGCGAGTTCGATGCCGGGGGCGATGAGCACGGTGGGGTCGTCGCTCGTGGTGGTCCCGGCGTCGACCACGGTGACCTCGAGGCCCGCCGCGCGGAGGTCCTTCGTCACCGCCTGGCCGAACCGGCCGTACCCGCAGACCACCCACCGGCCACGCGGCACGGCGGGCCGCCGGGCCGGCATCGGTTCCCCCGGCAGGGCGGTGAGCCACTGCTCGAGCTGGTACGACGACGGCGCGTGCAGGGCCGTGCGCAGGTGATCGCCGAAGGCGTCGAACGGGTTGATGACCGTGGGCGCCCCGAACGCACTCATCCGCTCGGCGATCACGGGCGAGACGACGCGTGCGATGACGGGCAGGTCCGGCCGCAGGAGCGCCGCGGACATGACGACGGCGAGGTTGGCCTCCTCGTTGTCGGTGAGTGCGAGCACGCCCTCGCAGAACGGGCTGTCCAGCCCGGCGGCCATGAGGTGCTCGGGGTTGCGGGCGTCGGCCACGAGGCCGGGGACGTCGAAGTGGTAGGCGTCCCGGTCGAGGGCTGCGATCCGAGTCTCGGAGCGGTCGATGACGATGAAGCGCCGCCCGAGGGCGTCGAGCGAGGCGCCCAGACGCTCGCCCGTCTGGCCTCTACCCGCGAGGAGGAGGAAGGGCTCGCGGAGCGCGGCGACCTTGTGCATGAACCGCTGGAGAGCCACGGCCTGCCGGAAGTCCTGGTCCTGGAGCAGCGCGAACAGCGTCCCGACGGCGTAGGCCCAGCCCAGCACCGAGAGGTAGATGGTGACGATGACCCACATCCGCTGCGCGTGCGTGAAGGGGTAGGGGATCTCTCCGAAGCCGATCGTCGTCGCGGTGTAGCTGACCACGTAGAACGCGT
>JARKOU010000232.1 GCA_029975645.1 Actinomycetales bacterium | reverse complement strand
CGCACCCTCGGCCACCACGCGGCGGTTCTCGTCCTCGAACCGGCCACGCTCGGCGAGTTCGCCGGGCAGGAGGCCTGAATCGCCCGAGTCGAGGACGGTGACGCGGCGAAGCATCTGCCGGACGATGACCTCGATGTGCTTGTCGTGGATGTCCACGCCCTGCGAGCGGTACACGGCCTGGACCTCGTCCACCAAGTGCTTCTGCACCGCACGCGGACCGAGGATGCGCAGCACCTTCTTGGGGTCCACGGCGCCGGCGATCAGCTGCTGGCCGACGGTGACGTGGTCGCCGTCGTTCACCAGCAGGCGGGACCGCTTGGTGATCGGGTAGGCGATCTCCTCGGACCCGTCGTCCGGGGTGATCACGATCCGGCGGATGCGCTCCGAGTCGTCGATGCCCACCCGGCCGGTGACCTCGCTGATCGGGGCCTCGCCCTTGGGTGTGCGGGCCTCGAAGAGCTCCTGGACACGGGGCAGACCCTGGGTGATGTCATCCGCGGACGCCACACCACCGGTGTGGAAGGTCCGCATCGTCAGCTGCGTACCGGGTTCACCGATCGACTGCGCGGCGATGATGCCGACCGCCTCGCCGATGTCGACGAGCTTGCCGGTGGCCAGCGAGCGCCCGTAGCACTTGGCGCACGTGCCCACCCGAGACTCGCACGTCAGGACCGAGCGGACCTTGACCTGTCGCACGCCCGCCGCGATGAGGCGTTCGATGATGACGTCACCGAGGTCGACGCCGGGCTCCGCGAGCACCTCGCCGTCGGGTCCCGTCACGGCCGAGGCGAGGGTCCGGGCGTACACGCTCGTCTCCACGCGCTCGGCGCGCACGATGCCCTCGCCGACCGGGTCGGCGATGGCGATCGTCAGGCCCCGCTCCGTGCCGCAGTCGTCCTCGCGAATGATCACGTCCTGGGAGACGTCGACGAGGCGGCGGGTGAGGTACCCGGAGTCGGCGGTCCGCAAAGCCGTGTCGGCGAGGCCCTTGCGGGCGCCGTGGGTGGCGATGAAGTACTCGACCACCGAGAGGCCTTCGCGGTAGTTCGACTTGATCGGCCGCGGGATGATCTCGCCCTTGGGGTTGGCCACGAGGCCACGCATGCCGGCGATCTGCCGGACCTGCATCCAGTTGCCACGCGCGCCCGAACCGACCATCCGGAAGACCGCGTTGCGCTCGGGGAAGTTCTCGCGCATCGCCTCGTCCACCTCGTTGGTGGCCAAGGTCCAGATGTCGATCAGTTCGTTGCGGCGCTCCTCGTCCGTGATCAGACCGCGGTCGTACTGCTGCTGGACCTTCGCGGCCTGCGCCTCGTAGTTCTCGAGGATCTCCTTCTTGCGCACGGGCGTGACCACGTCGGAGATCGCGATGGTGACCCCCGAGCGGGTGGCCCAGCGGAAGCCGGCCTCCTTGAGCGCGTCGAGGCTCGCCGCGACGTCGACCTTCGGATACCGCTCGGCGAGGTCGTTCACGATCGCCGAGAGCCGCTTCTTGTCGACCACCTCATTGACGTAGCGGTAGTCGACCGGCAGTGCCTCGTTGAAGAGCGAACGGCCGAGCGTGGTCTTCAGGAGGATCGGGTCGCCGTCGGACCATCCCTCGGGGGCAACCCACCCGAGCGGGGGCACCAGGTCGGTGAACCGGATGGAGACCTCGGCGTTCAGGTCCAGCGAGCCGCTGTCGAACGCCATGCTCGCCTCGGCCGGCGACGCGAACGCACGCCCCTCCCCCAAGGCGCCCGGGCGTCCGGACGTCAAGTGGAACAGTCCGATGATCATGTCCTGGGTGGGCATGGTCACCGGGCGGCCGTCCGACGGCTTGAGGATGTTGTTGCTCGAGAGCATGAGGATGCGGGCCTCGGCCTGCGCCTCGGCGCTCAGCGGCAGGTGCACGGCCATCTGGTCCCCGTCGAAGTCGGCGTTGAACGCCGTGCAGACCAGGGGGTGGATCTGGATGGCCTTGCCCTCGACCAGCTGCGGCTCGAACGCCTGGATGCCCAGGCGGTGCAGCGTCGGCGCGCGGTTGAGCAGCACCGGGTGCTCGGTGATGACCTCTTCGAGCACGTCCCACACCACGCTGCGGGCGCGCTCCACCATGCGCTTGGCGGACTTGATGTTCTGGGCGTGGTTGAGGTCCACGAGCCGCTTCATGACGAACGGCTTGAAGAGCTCGAGCGCCATCTGCTTGGGCAGGCCGCACTGGTGCAGCTTGAGCTGCGGACCCACCACGATGACCGACCGGCCCGAGTAGTCCACGCGCTTGCCGAGCAGGTACTGGCGGAACCGGCCCTGCTTGCCCTTGAGCATGTCGGAGATCGACTTCAGCGGGCGGTTGCCCGGGCCTGTGACGGGCCGGCCACGGCGGCCGTTGTCGAACAGCGCGTCCACGGCCTCCTGGAGCATGCGCTTCTCGTTGTTCACGATGATCTCGGGGGCACCGAGGTCGAGGAGGCGCTTGAGCCGGTTGTTGCGGTTGATCACCCGGCGGTAGAGGTCGTTCAGGTCGCTCGTCGCGAACCGGCCGCCGTCGAGCTGCACCATGGGACGCAGGTCCGGCGGGATGACCGGCACGCAGTCGAGGACCATGCCCAGCGGCGAGTTGTCGGTGGTCAGGAAGGCATTGACCACCTTGAGGCGCTTGAGCGCGCGGGTCTTGCGCTGGCCCTTGCCGGTGCGAATGATCTCGCGGAGCACCTCGGACTCCGCGGCCAGGTCGAAGGTCTCGAGCCGCTTCTGGATCGCCGCGGCGCCCATCGACCCGGAGAAGTAGTTGCCGTACCGGTCCTGGAGCTGCCGGTAGAGCATCTCGTCGCCCTCGAGATCGGCGACCTTGAGGTTCTTGAAGCGGTCCCAGACCTGCTCGAGCCGCTCGATCTCCGTCTCGGAGCGCTTCCGCAGGGCGGCCATCTCGCGCTCGGCGGAGTCGCGCACCTTGCGGCGCACGTCGGCCTTGGCACCCTCGGCCTCGAGCTCGGCCAGGTCGGCCTCGAGGCGCTGCGCGCGCCGCTCGATCTCGGCGTCACGGCGCCGCGCGATCTCGGTCTTCTCGAGATCCACCTCGTTCTGCAGGCTCGGCAGGTCCTCTCGCCGGCCCTCCTGGTCCACCCACGTGATCATGTAGGCGGCGAAGTAGATGACCTTCTCGAGGTCCTTGGGCGCCAGGTCCAGCAGGTAGCCCAGCCGCGACGGGACGCCCTTGAAGTACCAGATGTGGGTGACCGGGGCGGCGAGCTCGATGTGCCCCATCCGTTCGCGGCGCACCTTCGAGCGGGTCACCTCGACGCCACAGCGCTCGCAGATGATGCCCTTGAAGCGCACGCGCTTGTACTTGCCGCAGTAGCACTCCCAGTCCCGGGTGGGGCCGAAGAACTTCTCCCAGACGAGGCCGTCCTTCTCGGGCGTGAGCGTGCGGTAGTTGATCGTCTCGGGCTTCTTGACCTCGCCGTGCGACCACGCACGGATGTCGTCGGCCGTTGCGAGGCCGATGCGCAGCTCGTCGAAGACATTGACGTCGAGCAAGGGATTCCTACTTCCTTCGGTTCCGCAGACCGTGTGGAACGTGTGGGGGTGGGCCGGCCGGGGCCGGCGCGGTCCCGCAGGGGGCCGCGCCGGCGGCCGGCTCAGATCTCGTCGACGCTGCTGGCGTCGGGGCGGCGGGAGAGGTCGATGCCCAGTTCCTCGGCCGCGCGGTAGACCTCCTCGTCGGTGTCGCGCATCTCGATCGACGTCCCGTCGCTCGAGAGCACCTCGACGTTCAGGCAGAGGGACTGCATCTCCTTGATGAGCACCTTGAAGGACTCGGGGATGCCCGGTTCCGGGATGTTCTCGCCCTTGACGATCGCCTCGTAGACCTTGACCCGGCCCGGCACGTCGTCTGACTTGATGGTGAGGAGCTCCTGCAGGGCGTAGGCGGCCCCGTACGCCTCGAGCGCCCAGACCTCCATCTCGCCGAACCGTTGGCCACCGAACTGCGCCTTACCGCCCAGCGGCTGCTGGGTGATCATCGAGTACGGGCCCGTGGAACGGGCGTGGATCTTGTCGTCCACGAGGTGGTGCAGCTTGAGGATGTACATGTAGCCGACCGCCACCGGCTCCGGGAACGGCTCCCCGGACCGACCGTCGAAGAGGCGAGCCTTCCCGGTGGAGTCCACGAGGCGTTCCCCGTCCCGGTTGAGCACGGTCGAGTCGAGCAGGCCGGCGAGTTCCTCCTCGTGGACACCGTCGAAGACCGGCGTCGCCACGGGTGTCCCCGGCGCCCCCCTCAGGGACTCCGCCGGGAGGTTCGCCGCCCACGACGGCGCCGCGCCGGCCTCGGCCGCCACGTCCCAGCCCTGCTTCGCCACCCAGCCGAGGTGCGTCTCGAGCACCTGGCCCACGTTCATGCGACCGGGCACGCCGAGCGGGTTCAGCACCACGTCGACCGCGGTGCCGTCCGCGAGGAACGGCATGTCCTCCACGGGGAGGATCTTGGCGATGACGCCCTTGTTGCCGTGGCGCCCCGCGAGCTTGTCGCCGTCGGTGATCTTGCGCCGCTGCGCGATGTAGACGCGCACCAGCTGGTTCACGCCCGGCGGCAGCTCGTCGCCGTCCTCACGGTTGAACTCACGGACCCCGATCACCGTGCCGGACTCGCCGTGCGGAACCTTCAGCGAGGTGTCGCGCACCTCGCGCGCCTTCTCGCCGAAGATCGCACGGAGCAGCCGCTCCTCGGGCGTCAGCTCGGTCTCGCCCTTGGGCGTCACCTTGCCGACGAGGATGTCACCGGCCGCGACCTCGGCGCCGATGCGGATGATGCCGCGCTCGTCGAGGTCGGCCAGCACCTCCTCGGAGACGTTCGGGATGTCCCGCGTGATCTCCTCGGGGCCCAGCTTGGTGTCGCGGGCGTCGACTTCGTGCTCTTCGATGTGGATCGAGGAGAGAACGTCGTCGGCGACGATGCGCTGCGAGAGGATGATCGCGTCCTCGTAGTTGTGCCCCTCCCAGGACATGAACGCCACGAGGAGGTTGCGCCCGAGCGCGAGCTCGCCCTCGTCGGTCGCGGGGCCGTCGGCGAGCACCGAGCCGACCTCCACCCGGTCGCCCTCGTCGACCAGCACCCGCTGGTTGTAGGACGTGCCCTGGTTGGACCGACGGAACTTGGCGACGCGATAGGTCTGGCTCGTGCCGTCGTCGGCCGCCACGTGGATCGAGTCGGCCGAGACCTCGGTGACCACGCCCGCCTTCGTCGTGACGATCACGTCACCCGCGTCGACAGCGGCTCGCCGCTCCATGCCCGTCCCGACCAGAGGCGCCTCGCTCCGCACCAGCGGAACGGCCTGGCGCTGCATGTTCGCGCCCATGAGCGCGCGGTTGGCGTCGTCGTGCTCGAGGAACGGGATCATCGCCGTGGCGACGGACACCATCTGCCGAGCCGAGACGTCCATGTAGTCGACGGCGTTGGCGGCGACGTACTCGACCTCGCCGCCGCGCGTGCGGACGAGCACGCGGTCCTCGGCGAACCGACCCGACTCGGTGAGCGGCGCGTTCGCCTGGGCGATGACGTGACGGTCCTCGTCGTCGGCCGTGAGGTACTCGACCTCGTCGGAGACGTGCCCGTCGACCACCTTCCGGTACGGCGTCTCCACGAACCCGAACGGGTTGATGCGCGCGTACGTCGCGAGCGAGCCGATGAGACCGATGTTCGGGCCTTCCGGCGTCTCGATCGGGCACATCCGGCCGTAGTGCGACGGGTGGACGTCACGGACCTCCATGCCCGCGCGGTCGCGGGAGAGGCCACCGGGACCGAGGGCCGAGAGGCGCCGCTTGTGCGTCAGGCCGGCCAGCGGGTTGTTCTGGTCCATGAACTGGGACAGCTGCGACGTCCCGAAGAACTCCTTGATCGACGCCACCACCGGGCGGATGTTGATCAAGGTCTGCGGGGTGATCGCCTCGACGTCCTGCGTGGTCATCCGCTCGCGGACGACGCGCTCCATCCGGGACAGGCCCGTGCGGACCTGGTTCTGGATGAGCTCGCCGACGGCGCGGATCCGGCGGTTGCCGAAGTGGTCGATGTCGTCCGTCTCGACCCGGACCGCGATCGGCTCGCCGTTCCGGGTGCCCTGGACCTCGGTCACACCGATGTGCAGCGCGCACAGGTACTTGATGGCCGCCGTCACGTCGCGCAGGGACAGGACCGACTCCGAGAGCGGTGCGTCGACGCCCAGCTTCTTGTTCAGCTTGTAGCGGCCGACCTTTGCCAGGTCGTAGCGCTTGGAGTTGAAGTAGAAGTTGTCCAGGAGCGCGGCGCCGGCCTCGACCGTCGGCGGCTCACCCGGGCGGATCTTCCGGTAGATGTCCAGCAGGGCGTCGTCCTGCGTGGTGACGTGGTCCTTCTCGAGGGTCTCCAGAACGGTCGGGAAGTCGGCGAACTCCTCGCGGATCTCGCCCTCCGTCATGCCGAGCGCCTTGAGGAACACGGTCACCGGCTGCTTGCGCTTGCGGTCGATCCGGACGCCGACCGAGTCGCGCTTGTCGATCTCGAACTCGAGCCACGCGCCCCGCGACGGGATCACCTTGGTGGTGAAGACGTCCTTGTCCGACGTCTTGTCCGCGGTTCGCTCGAAGTAAACGCCCGGCGACCGCACGAGCTGGGAGACCACCACGCGCTCGGTGCCGTTGATGATGAACGTGCCGCGCTCCGTCATGAGCGGGAACTCACCCATGAAGACCGTCTGCGACTTGATCTCACCAGTGGTGTAGTTCACGAACTCGGCCGTGACGAAGAGCGGCGCCGAGTAGGTGAAGTCCTTCTCCTTGCACTCGTCCGACGTGTACTTCGGCGGCTCGAAGCGGTGGTCGCGGAAGGACAGCGACATCGACCCGCCGAAGTCCTCGATCGGCGAGATCTCCGCGAAGATCTCCTCGAGACCCGAGGTCTGCGGCACGTCCTGGTGCGCCACGTTCACCGCGGCGTCGACGCGCGCGCGCCACCGCTCGTTCCCGAGCAGCCAGTCGAAGCTCTCGATCTGGAGTCCCAGCAGGTCGGGGGCGTGCAGAGGTTCGTGGATCTTTGCGAAGGACACCCTTCGCGAGGCGGTACGGGTGGCGATGGCCTGGGCGGTCTGATCAGCAGAGGTGCGCGAGGCAGCCAAGAGGGGTCCTTCCCTGGCGAATGGGACGCACGCGGCCGGGGCACCGCGCACAGGACGTGCACGGCGGGTGCACGGCGAGACGCGGGCAGGAGGCAGCGCAACGCGACAGCATAGCCGCGTGGGCGAGGTCTGTCCAGCGACTAGGCCCGCACCGTTCGCGGTGCGGGCCTAGTCGGGGGTGCCGGAACGAGAGCCGCAGCTCTCAGCGGCGGGGGGTCACTGGACGGTGACGGTGGCTCCGGCGGCCTCGAGGACCTCCTTGGCCTTGTCAGCGGCCTCCTTGGTGGCGTTCTCCAGGACGGTCTTCGGGGCGCCGTCGACGAGGTCCTTGGCCTCCTTGAGGCCCAGGCCCGTGAGAGCGCGCACCTCCTTGATGACCTGGATCTTCTTGTCGCCGAAGGACTCGAGGACGACGTCGAACTCCGTCTTCTCCTCCTCCTCCTCGACCGGGGCGGCGGCGGCCGGGCCGGCGGCGACGGCCACGGCGGCCGGCGCGGCGGCGGTGACCTCGAAGACCTCCTCGAACTTCTTCACGAAGTCCGAGAGCTCGATGAGGGTGAGCTCCTTGAAAGCGTCGATGAGCTCGTCGGTGGTGAGCTTCGCCATGGCTGGCGTTCCTTCCTGTGGTCTGCGCTACGCGAGCAGCAGTGGGGGTGGGACGAGAAGGGCAGGGCCCGTGCGCCGGAGACCGGCGCCCGGTGCTCAAGCCCCGGTGGCCTGCCTCTCGCGCAGGGCCTCGATCGTGCGGACCGCCTTCGACGCCGGAGCGTTGAACACGTACGCCGCCTGGTGGAGCTTCGCCTTGAGCGCACCGGCCGCCTTGGCCAGGAGCACCTCGCGGGGCTCCAGGTCAGCCAAGCGGGTGACGTCGGCCGCCGTGAGCGCACGCCCGGAGAGGACGCCGCCCTTGATGACGAGGGCCGGGTTGGCCTTGGCGAAGTCGCGCAGCCCCTTGGCCGCCTCGACCGGGTCACCGGTCACGAAGGCGATCGCCGTCGGGCCCGCGAGCTGGTCGTCGAGTCCGACGACGCCCACCTCCCTGGCCGCGATGGTGGTCAGGGTGTTCTTCACCACGGCGTAGTTCGCGTTACCCCGGAGTGCGGTGCGCAGCGCTGCGAGCTGCTTGACCGAGAGTCCGCGGTACTCGGTGAGCACAGCGGCGTTGGACTCGCGGAAGCGGTCCGTGATTTCGGCAACCGAAGCTGCCTTGTCGGGCCTCGCCATGGCCCTCCTTCCGAGACGGGCCGCCGATCGCGTCCGGAAAAACGAAGAGCCCCACGCGCAGGGCGGGGGCTCGCTCACGCAGCAGGAAGCCACGACGATCGACTCTCGCCTGCGCAGGCTCCACGTTCGTGGACTTCGTCCCGCCTCGGGGGCGGGCGACCGGCGGTCTTGGGCAGGAGACAGGGTAGGGGCCGACCACGAGGGTCGCAAAATCGGTGGGCGACGCCGCGGAGAGCGGCGCCCCGGTCATCGCCTCGGGCGGGCCGACCCGGACACAGGTGCGCCGGTCCTCGGCCGCCGTCGTACTCGCCTCGGGTGTGCGCGCGCTGCACCTGGCGGACGAACGGTCACAGACCCGGGACGGCCTCGGTGAGGCAGACGAGCGGGACCAGGTCCGGCGACCGTGAGCACGCACGGGTGAGGGCCTGAGCCGGGGGGACGCCGGCCGCGACCTCGGCGTGCAGCGCCGGCATGACGACCGCCGCGACGTCGTCCCGCAGGGGCGCGACGGCGGCGACCACCGCCCGCGCACCGAGCCGCACGAGCACGCCCGCGAGACCCAGGGCCTCCCCGCCGGCCACCTCGCTCACCTGCCCCACCTCGCAGGCGGAGAGCACCACGAGGGAACGCGGGAGCCGGAGCCCGTCGAGCTCGTGGGCGAAGAGCGGGCCGTCAACCAGGAGGAGTGAGGAGAACACCGGGTTGTCCGGCTCGTGCCGGCCGTGGGTGGCCAGGTGCACCACGGCCGACTCGCGCAGCGCGGCCACCACCGCAGCGCAGGTGGCGTCCGGTCCGCTCGCCACGCGCCCCGATCCCCAGGCCGCCGCCACGGCTTCGGCCTCCGCCTCGGCGTGCCGCAGGCGAGGGCCGGCGACGGCGACCGCCCCGAGCCGCACCGCCGCGCCGTCGTCGTCCTCGTGCCGGGCCGGACCCCCTGGCCGGGCCGGACCCCCTGGCCGGGCCGCACGGTCTCCCGCGACCGGACCATCTCCGGCGACCGGACCTCCTCGACCACCTCGCCCGTCCGGGGCCAGGACCAGGCGCGTGCTCACGCTGGTCGGCTGTCCGGTGCGCGAGGGCAGCTGGCCCCACGGCAGGCCGGCGAGCGCGCCGGGGGCCACCACGTGCACCGGACCCGATACTGCGAGCGGCGCCAGCAGGGTCGCGTCGAGGCCGGTGAGCGTCCGCTCCAGCGATGCGGAGGCGACGGCGCGCAGGGGCGGCGGGAGCAACGGGTTCGCCAGCACGGCGAGGTCCGCCCCGAGCCTGCTCAACGCCGCATGGATGTCGGCGAGCAGCCCGAGCCGGTGGAGCGCGAGTCCCTGCGCCCGCGCGGTCACGGCGTAGACGGTCCCCCGGTGCGTGAGGTAGTCCACGACCGTGACGGGTTCGGACCCCGCACGCCGCAGCGCCGCGCGCAGGGCCGCCGCCGTGGTCGGCTCCGGGGCCCCGGCCGTGCCCGGGACCTGCCAGGAGCGCTCTCGCAGGGCCGCCCGCAGGGCTGCAGCCTCGCGTCGCAGGTCGGCGCGCCGCGCCAGGTGGGCCGGGGTGCTCGACGGCGCCAGCAGCCGGTCGAGCTCCAGGCAGCGGCGCAGGCGGGTGAGGAGGTCCGCGAGATCGGGATCGGCGGGCAGCCGAACCCGCGCCGGACCCGCCCACGGGGCACGCGCCCGCTCGACGGCGTCCAGGACGGCCGCCGGCCGCCCCTCACGCAACGCCGCGGCGACGTCCACCTCGGCCAGTCGGCGGCCGTGCACCGCCGCGGCCGTGAGTGCCTCCATCGAGCCCAGGTGCCGGCGGTGTTCCCCGAGGAGCGCCTGCCCCGCGCGGACGTGCCGCACCCCTGCGGGTCGGTCGCCGACGGCGAAGGCGACTCGCGCCCGCGCGAGCCGGATCTGCACGGCGAGGGACAGGCTCTCCTCACCTCTGAGCCGGCCGGCTCGGGCGAGATGCGCACGGGCGGCGTCCGGACGCCCCGCCTCCGCCAGCGCCTCGGCCGCCGTGGCCCAGGCCGAACGGGCCCGGTCCCGGTGAGGTGCCGTTCCGGACGGCCACGCCTCCAGGCGCCGGGCGAGCGATTCGGCCGCGCGCGCGATCGACGTCAGCGAGCGAGCGTTCGGGTCCGCCGAGTCCAGCGCGACGGCGAGCCGGGCCCTGACCTCGAGCACTTCGGCCCGGGCCGCCCAGTCCTCGTTGCCGCGGCGGGCGAATCGGCGCCGCGCCGCCCTGGCCCGCTCGAGGGCGAGGCCGGGGCGGTGCTGAAGCAGCGCACAGCGGGCCAGCGCGAGCTCCGTCTCGGCGAGGTCGTGCGCCAGTCGCTGCCCTGCGAAGAGGGACGCCGCCTCGAGCAGGGACCCCTCGGCGTCGGACACCAGCCCGGCCTCCAGGAGCACCTGCGCCCGGTCCAGGAGGGCGACGGCGGGGGACGCCCCGTGGTCCAGGGCGGCGGCGTCGGCCATGGTCGCGAGCGCGAGCGGCAGGTCGCCCGCGAGGTACTCGAGGTAGCCGAGGTTGTGCCGCGCCTTGAACGTCAGGAGGGGGTCGCCGAGGGCGTCGGCGCGGTCGGCGCATGCGCGCAGGTCTGATCGCGCCTCGGCCAGGTGACCGAGGTCCAGGCGGAGGGTGCCACGGTTCAGGAGCAGGCAGCACGCGTCCACCGGCTCGGCGGCGTCGAGGCGCGCCACCCCGCGATCCAGCGAGGCGAGCGCCTCCGAGGTCCGGCCCGCGCGCATGAGGATGAGGCCCCGCTGACCGAGGATCGCGACGGAGACGGCAGGCGCGCCGGCCTCCCCCGACCACCGCTCGGCCTCGTCGAGACCCGCCAGGGCGGCGTCGACGTCGGCCCTCAACTCGTACTCGCTCATGGCAAGCCCGAGCAACGCCCGGGCGCGCACGTAGGCCGCGTCCTTCCGGCCTGCAGATCCCGGTCCGTCCCCCGACCTCGCCCCGTCGGCAGACCTCGCGCCGTGGACGGGTCCACCGACGTCGTCGAGTCCATCGGCGTCGTCGAGTCCATCGGCGTCGTCGGTGGCGAGCGCCCGCACCGCCGACCGGAAGTGGCGCGCGGCACCGCGCGGTCGGCCCGCGGCGTTGCTCGCGAGACCGGCTTCCAGCCGGCGGTGGGCGAGGCGCAGCGCCGCGTCCGACGGCGCCCGCCGTGCTGCGGACGTGGCCTCGACCGTCACGCGCCGGGTCGCAGGCCCGTCGTCGCGGTGATCGCGCCCCACGCGGCCTTCACGCGGGCGGCCACCCCGCCCACCCAGTCAGCACCCGGAGCGGGCGGCACCTCTCCGCTCTCGCGCTGGACCAGCAGAGCCCGGGCGAGTTCTCCGGCGAGCACCGGGCCGGCGAACGACGTCCCGCTCCACGTGCCGAATCCGCCCGCGAACCGGTCCGGGTCGATCGTGGCTCGGCGCTCGCGCGGCCACCCGCCGGCCAGGTCCCGACTCGCCGCGATCGATCCGGCGAACGTCACCGGGAACGTGCTCACCAGGGCAGCCCCGGGCCGCCGGCAGGTGACCCACGGCCCGTCGTTGCTGAACAGGGCGGTGGACCCGTCCGGGTTGAGGGCGCCGACGGCGAGCAGACAGGGCCGGTCGGAGGGAACCGTCGATGGGTCAGCGGCCACCGGAGTCGCGCTCGTGCGGTCCAGGTACGGGGCGAAGGCAGCCGGGAAGAGCGGACGCACCTCGCCGTCGTTGCCGGCGGACGTGACCACGGTGACCCCGAATGACCGCAGCGCGTCGAGGCACGCGGCGAACGGGGAGTCGAACGCCGCGTCCTCCGGACGCTCGTGGTAGTAGCCGAGGGAGAGCACGAGGACGTCCACCGGGCGGTGGTGGTCGCGGCCGAGGAGCCCGAGG
This sequence comes from Actinomycetales bacterium, assembly GCA_029975645.1. GTDB lineage: Bacteria > Actinomycetota > Actinomycetes > Actinomycetales > JAHECE01 > JAHECE01. The sequence continues at coordinate 6,394 of JARKOU010000232.1, read as the reverse complement.
ACGTGGTGGAGCAGGAGGCGGCGCAGGGAGCGCAGGAGGTCCTGCTCGGCGATGACGCCGTCGCCGCCGTACAGCCGGCACCCCAGCACCCGCGCATCCGGGCAGATCTGGTGGACGAGCCCGGTGATGAAGGTGCCGTGCCCGGCCACCGGATCGAGGCCGCCGGTGAGCGGCGCCAGCGACATGCCGCCCACCTCGCTGTCGCGGAGCGGGTCCGACGGCGGGACGAAGACCCCGATCGGCTGTCCGAGCACCGCGGGCGCGCGGTCGACGACGTCGCTTGTGAGCCACGGGTGGATGCCGGCACCGGAGTCGAGGACGGCCACCACCGGTCGCGGGAAGCCTCCGGCCGCCTCGCCCGGATCCTTTCCCTCGTCGTGGCGGCGCTGCGGCGTCGGACCGACCCAGGCCACCGGGGCGCGTCCGCCGGAGCCGGGGAGCCCGTACTCCGCCAGCCCCGCGGCGGGGTGCGGCTGGGTGTACGGGTGCGGCTGCGTATACGGATGGGGCTGGGTGTAGGGGTGAGGCTGCGTGTAGGGGTGCGGCTGCGTGTACGGGGCACCGTGGATCCCCGGCGCCGCGAGGAGGACGTGGTCCAAGCTCACCCGCACCCCGCGGGCCGCGAGCGCATCGGCGACGGCCTCGTGGAGCACCCAGGCATCGGGCGTGGCGGTCGCCGCCTCCCCCGGCTCGAGCCGCAGGGCCACGCCGAGCGCCGGGGAGAGCAGCCCGACCACGTCCGAGGGCAGGTCGGCGCGCCGGACGAGCGCCCGATCGGCCTCGTCGCCCGGCTCGGGCACCACGCGCCATCCCCTCGCCTCGGCGACCCGCCGGACCTCCTCGACGCTCTCGAGGACCTCCTCGCCGGCCAGGAGGATTCGGTCCGCGACGTACGCCGTCCGCTGTGGCGCGGGAGCGCCCGCGCGCCGGACCGCCTCCACCGGGTCGAGGGTGCGGACCCTCCAGGCGAGGGGTGCGGGCTCGGGTGCCTGCGGGCGGGACTGCTCCTTCACGACGGTCTCCTTCGGGGTCTCTGTCGCTGCGGGGTGGTCCGGGGGTCCCCACCGGGGACGTCCGGCTCAGGTCTCGACGCTCAGGTCTCGACGGCTCAGATCTCGACCACGGGGGTACTCACCACCGGACCCCTGCCGCCGTCGGCCCGGAACACCAGGCTCGCCGGCCCGTGCTCCAGGCCGTCCACCACGAACCGCCCGTCGGCGTCGGACCGCACGCTCACCACGCCGTGCGGGCGGTGGACCTCGATCGCAAAGGTGGCCGGTGGAGCGATCCAGCCGTCGATGCGCACCGTCCCGCGATCCGGCGCGAGCGTGACCATGGCCGTGAGCGCCTCGGTACTGAAGGTGATGGTGCAGGCCCGGTCCGGTTCCGGCTCACCGCGGACGGAGAGCACCGGAGTCGCCAGCCGGCGCAGCTCCGCCACCTCGGCGTGCAGCCCCTCCAGGGTGAGCGCGAAGAGCGCCCGGTCCACGAGCCCGGACGGCATCGGGTCCTGGTGCTCGAGGATGCGCCGCAGGTCGGCGATCACCGCGTGGTCCGCGGCGTCCCACGGCTGGTCGGGAGAGATCTCGTGTCTCATGCGTGCACCCACGTCTCGTCGTCCTGGAGCAACGTCCGGAGCTTTGCGAGGCAGCGGCCCCGCGTGACGCCGACGCTGCCGAGCGGCATGCCGGTCGCCAGCGCGATGGCGCGGTAGTCAGGACGGTCCGCCACGGCCACCATGCGCAGGATCTCCTGGCACCGGGCCGGCAGCTGGCGGAACCGCAGCCACAGGGTGCGGTCGCGCTCGGCCTCGAGCACCGGCTCGTCCGGCTCGGCCTCGGTGGAGGCGAAGGCCGACAGGTCGACGTCGGAACCGGCTCGACGGTGCTGCTCCTCGCGCCGGCGCCGGACCACGTCCCAGGCCGACCGCCGGGCGGTGACCAGCAGCCACTGGAGCACGGCATCGGGCTCGCGGATGGTGTCCGCGCTGCGGACGAGGGCGAGCCAGACGCCCTGGACCACGTCCTCCGCCTCGTCGCGCTCGATCCCCTGGGCCCGGACCGTGTGCCAGAGCAGCGGGCTCACGGCGCGCACCAGGTCACCGAGCGGATGGGGATCCCCCGCGCGGTATGCCGCGAACGCCGTCGCCGCCTCCTGCGCGAGCCCTCGCGTGGTGGGTTCCTCCACCCCGACGGCGCGTTCGCGATGCTCGTTCACCCGGTCCCCCTCCGGTACACCTCGGAGCGCGAGGGTACGCCCCGACGCGCCCGCACCGTCACCCGGTGTCCCCCTGTTGGTCCTCACACCCCCAGAAGAGGGCGGTGGTGGCGGTTTGTGACATCCCACTCCTCGCCATGCCACCCACCACCAACGCCGAACGCGGGGTTGGTCGGGGAATGACGACTCATTCGCCGACCAACCCCGCGTTCGGCGTTGGTGGGTGGGTACCCGGTGTAGGTGGATACCCGGTGGGTGGATATCCGGTGGAAACCCGAAGGTCAGGAGGCGTCCTCGCTGGCGAGGTTGCGCGTCTTGGTGACGTCGAGGGGGATGCCCGGGCCCATCGTCGTCGAGACCGTGCCCTTGAGGACGTAGCGCCCCTTGGCCGCAGCCGGCTTGAGCCGGGTGACCTCATCGAGCGCGGCGGCGTAGTTCTCCACGAGCGCCACGTCGGTGAACGAGGTCTTGCCGATCACGAAGTGCAGGTTCGCGTGCTTGTCCACGCGGAACTCGATCTTGCCGCCCTTGATCTCCTGGACCGCCTTCGCGACGTCCATGGTCACCGTGCCGGTCTTCGGGTTGGGCATGAGGCCTCGGGGACCGAGGACCCGGCCCAGGCGGCCGACCTTGCCCATGAGATCCGGCGTCGCGACGGCGGCGTCGAAGTTGGTGTAGCCCGCGGCGACCTTCGCGATGAGGTCGTCACCACCCACCTCGTCCGCGCCGGCGGCGAGGGCCTGCTCGGCGCGCTCGCCGACCGCGAAGACCACCACGCGCGCCGTCTTGCCGGTGCCGTGCGGGAGGTTCACGGTGCCGCGCACCATCTGGTCCGCCTTGCGGGGGTCCACCCCGAGGCGAAGGGCGACCTCGACCGTGCCGTCGAAGGTGGTGGGGGACGTCTGCTGCGCGAGGCGCACGGCCTCGAGCGGGCTGTACAGGTGGGTGCGATCGATCTTCTCGAGCGCCTGGCGGTACTTCTTGCTGTGCGTGGGCATGTCTGCTCCTCGGGTGCAGTCGTGGTCGATGGGGTCCCACGGACCCTGCCACTAGGGGTTCCGGGGCCACCGAGGGTGCTCGGCGCCCCTGGGGATGCTCGGGCTCAGTCGGCGACCGTGATGCCCATGGACCGGGCGGTCCCCGCGATGATGTTCTCCGCCGCGTCGAGGTCGTTCGCGTTGAGGTCGACCAACTTGGTCTGGGCGATCTCACGCACCTGGGCGCGGGTGAGGGTGGCGACCTTCCGGGTGTGCGGCGTGGCCGAGCCCTTCGCGACGCCGGCGGCCTGCTTGATGAGCTCCGCGGCCGGCGGGGTCTTGGTGACGAAGGTGAAGGACCGGTCCTCGTAGACCGTGATCTCCACCGGCACCACGTTGCCGCGCTGCGACTCCGTCGCGGCGTTGTAGGCCTTGCAGAACTCCATGATGTTGACGCCGTGCTGACCGAGCGCAGGGCCGATCGGCGGGGCGGGGGTCGCGGCGCCGGCCTTGATCTGCAACTTGATCAGGCCGGTGATCTTCTTCTTCTTGGGGGGCATCGTGCGTCCTTACGGGTTCGACGGGTGCGCCTGGCGGCCAGGTGCTCCGACTCGGATCTCGCGCTGGGTCTCGTTACTGGAGCTCGACCATCTAGATCTTCGCGACCTGGCTGAACGAGAGCTCGACCGGAGTCTCCCGGCCGAAGATCGAGACCAGGACCTTGAGCTTCTGGGACTCGGGCTGGATCTCGGAGATGGTGGCGGGCAGCGTGTCGAACGGCCCGTCGGTCACGGTGACCGACTCACCGATCACGAACTCGACCTCGACCGGCTTCGCCGCCGCGGCCCGCTGCGCGGCGGGGGTGGCGGCCTGGATGGTCGGCGCGAGCATCGAGAACACCTCGTCCGTGGTGAGCGGCACCGGCTGGTGCGTGTGCCCCACGAACCCCGTGACACCCGGCGTGTGGCGGACGGCGCCCCACGACTCGTCGGTGAGGTCCATCCGGACGAGCACGTAGCCCGGGATCCGCACACGGCGGACCAGCTTCTTCTGCGCGTTCTTGATCTCGATGACCTCTTCCATGGGGACCTCGACCTGGAAGATGTACTCCTCCATGTTGAGGCTCTGGATGCGGTTCTCGAGGTTCGCCTTCACGCGGTTCTCGTAGCCGGCGTAGGAGTGGATCACGTACCAGTCCCCCGGCATGGAGCGCAGGCGAGCGCGGAACGCCTCGACGGGGTCCGTCTCGACGTCGACGGCCTCGGGCTCGACGCCCTCGGGCGTCGGCTCGTCGTTCCAGCCGGGCTCGTGCGACACGTGCTCTCCTGACTTCTCTTCTCAGATGACTTCGTGGACGCGCCGGACACCCCGAGCCGGCGCGTGGTTCGGACTCCGGCGCGGCGTGCTCAGCCGAACGCCCAGAGGACGAGCCTGCCGAACGCCAGGTCCAGGACGCCCACGAAGGCCATCACGACGAGGACGAAGACCACGACCACGCCGATGTACGTGAACAGTTCCTGCCGCGTCGGCCGGACGACCTTCTTGAGCTCGGCGACCACCTGCCGGACGAACAGCGCGATCCGGCCGAAGAAGCCTCGCTTCTCCGAGGACGGCTTGGAGGGTGGCCGGCGGGCGCCGTCGGCCGACGTCGCCCTCGCGGATTCGCTCACTGCTGTCCTCACTGGTCCGGGTCGACGCGACTAGCGTCCGACGACCGTGCAAACGCAGGGCAGGAGGGACTCGAACCCACAACCGCCGGTTTTGGAGACCGGTGCGCTGCCAATTGCGCCACTGCCCTTCGGGCCGACCTCGACACGATCCTGGCCGAAGGCGCAGGAGATCATGGCGGAGGTCAACCGCCGGAGGACGAGTGTACGCACACGCACGCCCGCCGGTCGAACCCGTCGGCCCGCTCGTCGGCCCTCCCGCCGGGACCCGGTCCTCGCCCGGGTCCCGGCGGACCTCTGCCACGATGTGCCCGTGAGCGAGAACACCTCCCCTGCTGCCCCGCCCGCCCGCCCCGCGCGCCGCGTCTCCGCGCGTCTGGCCGCTATCGCCGAGTCCGCCACCCTGGCCGTCGATGCCAAGGCCAAGGCTCTCAAGGCGGCGGGGCGGCCCGTGATCGGCTTCGGTGCCGGCGAGCCGGACTTCCCGACGCCGGACTACATCGTGGCCGCCGCCGTCGCGGCCGCCCAGGACCCCGCCAACCACCGGTACACGCCCGCCGCCGGCCTTCCGGCGCTGCGCGAGGCGATCGCGGCGAAGACGCTGCGGGACTCCGGCTACGAGGTCAAGGCGAGCCAGGTGCTGGTGACCAACGGCGGCAAGCAGGCCGTCTACCAGGCGTTCGCCGCGATCGTCGACCCCGGCGACGAGGTGCTCCTGCCCGCCCCCTACTGGACCACCTACCCCGAGGCGATCGCCCTCGCCGGCGGGCGCACCGTCGAGGTCTTCGCCGGCGTGGACCAGGGGTACCTCGTCACCGTCGAGCAGCTCGAGGCCGCGCGCACCGAGCGGACCAAGGCGCTGCTCTTCTGCTCGCCGTCGAACCCCACCGGTGCCGTCTACACGCCGGAGCAGACGGAGGCGATCGGCCGCTGGGCGTACGAGCACGGCATCTGGGTGATCACGGACGAGATCTACGAACACCTCGTCTACGACGACGCCGTCTTCACCCCGATCGTCAAGGTGGTGCCGGAGCTCGCGGACACCACGATCGTCCTCAACGGCGTGGCCAAGACCTACGCCATGACCGGGTGGCGGGTCGGGTGGATGATCGGCCCCGCCGACGTCATCAAGGCCGCGACCAACCTGCAGTCCCACCTGACGTCGAACGTCGCGAACGTCTCCCAGCGCGCCGCGATCGCGGCGCTGGCCGGCGATCTCTCCGCCGTGGAGACCATGCGCACGGCGTTCGACCGGCGCCGGTGCACGATGGTCGACATGCTCCGGGCGATCGACGGCGTCGTCTGCCCGACGCCGAAGGGCGCCTTCTACGCCTACCCCAGCGTGGAGGGGGTGCTCGGCCGGATGGTGCGGGGGCGCACGCCGACGACGTCCGCCGAGCTCGCGGCCCTGATCCTCGACGAGGTGGAGGTCGCCGTCGTGCCGGGCGAGGCGTTCGGCCCGAGCGGGTACCTGCGCCTCAGCTACGCCCTCGGGGACGACGATCTGGCCGAGGGCGTCGGGCGGATCCGGGC
>JARKOU010000221.1 GCA_029975645.1 Actinomycetales bacterium | reverse complement strand
TGTACCCACCCCCACTCACAACCACCCAACCCCACCACCGCACCTGTGCACAACCCCCCGGGGAACGTCTCACCGGAGGTGATCACCTCTGCGTTTGCGGGCGTCCGGTACCCCCACGACGCCCGAAAACGCAGACCTGATCATCCGCACCGCACCCCGCGACAGCGAGCGAGCCCGCCGGTGGTCTCAGAAGCTTCCGGTCGCCACTCAGGAGCCGCCAGGCTCAGGAACGACGGCGCCCCGGGAGCGCCGGAAGTGCCACGGCGAGGGCGCGCCGGGAGTCGATCTCCCCTGCCTGGACCTGCCGCCGCGGCTGCGTCGTCAGGCGCGCCGGGGGTGGGTCGCCGCGCCCGGGCGGGACGAGACCTCACGCGCCGAAGCGCGAGGTCGAACTACCACCGCCAAGGGTGGACGGCGCCGCTACTGCTAACCGGGCGGTCCCGGGTCAGCGATCGCCGTTCGACTGGCGCGCATCCTTGATCAGGCCGTTCATCGTCAGAACGAACTGGTTCACGTCAGGGATGTCGGTGAGGATCACGATCCCCTCCTCGCTCGCCGCGGAGACACGCAGCGTGCCGGCCTTGACCATCCGGTCGACGAGGCCCTGGTCGTAGGCGACGTCGTTCACGCGGTAGAGCGGGATGTCACGGCCGCGACGGCGGATCACACCCTGGCGGGTGGCGAGGCGTTCGTTGGTGAGCGTGTAGACCTTCATCCGCCATACCAGCCACGGCCACACGCCGAAGATGAAGATGACGACGGCGAACGCGACCCAGCCGAGGGTCCGCAGCCACGCCCAGAAGCCTTCGTTGGGGGCGAAGACGAGGAGCAGCGCGAGGCCCGCGACGGCGAGCAGGCAGATTCCGATGGCGCCGAGCAGATGCTTCCAGTGCTCGCGCGTCTCGATGACGATGCGCTCGTTCGGGGCGAGTTGGCTAGCCGGCAGACCCATGGTGACGCCTCCTGGGATGAGGACTCCGCTGGGCCGAGCCTAGGCGACGACGGCGCCTGAGGAACGACGGCGCCCGGCGGGAATCCCAGCCGGGCGCCGTCGTCGGTCATGTCAGGGCGAGCGCCGGGGAACCGAGCGCGTCAGGCCTGCGCACCCTCGGGCGTGATCGTCTTGGGGCCGGATCCGCCGCCGACCGAGATCCTGCGCGGCTTCGCCCGCTCCGCCACCGGGAGGGTGACGGTGAGGACGCCGTTGTCGTAGGTGGCATCGATGCGCTCGGCGTCGATGCCCTCGCCGAGCGCGAGTTGGCGCATGTAGGTGCCGGTGAAGCGTTCGCTGGTGATCCACTCGACGCCCTGCTCGGCCGGGAGGCTTCGCTCGGCCTTGATCGTCAGGGTGCCGTTGTCCACGTTGACGTCCACCGATCCGGGGTCGACGCCCGGCAGGTCGGCGTGGAGTACGTAGGTCTCGCCCGACTTGTAGAGGTCCATCGGCATGAAGCGCGGGGCACGCGAGGTCCCGGCCGGGGCGCCGAGGAGCTGCTCCGTCAGGCGGTCGATGTCGCGGAACGGGTCGAATCGGAGCACGGAACTCACCTCCCAGAGAGCCTGCATCTCCGGCCCCCGCCACCGCGGAGGGGGCCGCCGTGCTGACTCCAGTATTAGCACTCTCTACCCGAGAGTGCCAACCGTCCCGATAGCCCGCGCGCATCCTGCCGACCCCTGGCCGCCCACCCCGCCGACCCGTGGCTGTCCTCTAGGTTGCGCCGAACGCGGGGGTCTCGGCCGATCGGCGGGTTTGGGCCGAGTAACCCCGCGTTCGGCGAGGGGAAGGAGTGGGACGCTGGGGGGAGGCCGGGTGCGCCTCGGCCACGTTGGACCGCTGCCGACGACGGCGGCACGGTGAGTGACACGGACGACGGCGGCACGGCGAGTGACTGGGGCGACGGCGGGGACGGCGAGTGACCGGGACGACGCCGGCCGATATCGACGAGAGGGGACGGACATGACCGGGATCAGGGTCGGGCTGCTCGGATACGGGCTGGCGGGCGCCGCCTTCCACGCTCCACTCATCGCCGCCACGCACGGTCTGCGCCTGGACTCGATCGTCACCGGCAACCCGGAACGAGCAACCGCGGCCCGGGCTCGCTACCCCGGCGCCGAGGTCATCGCCTCCGTCGACGACGTCCTCGCGCCGGGTGCCGTCGATCTGGTGGTCGTGGCCACACCCAACGCCTCTCACGTGCCGCTGGCGCGGCGCGCGCTCGAGGCGGGCTGCGACGTCGTCGTCGACAAGCCCGTCGCACCTACTGCCGCCGAGGCGCGCGCGCTCGCCGCGCTCGCCGCCGAGCGGGGCCGCATCCTCACCGTCTACCAGAACCGCCGCTGGGACACCGACTACCTCACCCTACGCACCGTGCTCGGTTCGAGCGGGCTGGGCGAGGTCCGCCGGTTCGAGTCCCGCTTCGAAGCGTGGAGCCCCACGGCGAAGGGCGGCTGGCGCGAGTCGGGCGACCCGGCCCTGGCCGGCGGCCTGCTCTACGACCTCGGCGCCCACCTCATCGACCAGGCCGTCCAGCTCTTCGGTGCGGTCTCCACCGTCTACGCCGAGGCGGACGTCCGGCGGGCGGGTGTGGGCGCCGTCGACGACGTGTTCGTCGCGCTCCGACATGCCCAGGGCACCCGGTCTCACCTGTGGATGAGCAAGGTGGCCGGTCACTTCGGGCCCCGGCTGCGCGTGCTGGGCAGCGAGGCGGCGTTCGTCGCCTATGGCCTGGACCCCCAGGAGACGGCCCTGCGTGGCGGGACGGCTCCCGGCAGCGAGGGCTGGGGCGTGCACGCGGACCGTCGGCGCGCCGAGTACTGCCGGGGAGACGACGTGACCCGCATCGACCTGGTGCCCGGCGACTACGGCGCCTTCTACCGCGGGGTGGAGCGCGCAGTCCGGGAGCGGTCCGCGCCGCCGGTCACGGTGGAGGAGGCCGCCTACGTGCTGGACGTCATCGCCGCCGCCTCGGAGAGCGCGCGCCAGGGCGTGGTGGTCACCGTCTGACGGTCGCGGGGTCACTGGCGCCCGGTGTGACGCTCAGGGACGATCAGTGATGGGGCGCCGGCGTGTCGCGCGGCGTGTCGCCCCTCCGCACGCCCCTTTCAGCGCCTGATCGTCCGTCAGGTTCACGTCGGCGAGGCTCGGCGAGGCTCGGCGGGCTCAGATCGCCCCTCAGGCCCGGGCTGCGGCGGGCTTGGCCGTGCCGCCCTTCCCCGCGCCCTTCGCCTTGCCGCCGCGCCCCTCGACGCTCGCCCACGTGAACCGCCACCGCACCACGACGGCGCCCACCACTGCCCACGCGGCGATCACCGCGAGGTGATCCCACGGCAGGTCGAATACGGGCGCATTCGGCAGCACGGTCGCGGTCATCCCGGCGGTCGCGTGCCGCAGCGGGAAGATCCACGAGATCGTGTTGAGAACCGGCGGGAACTGCGCCCCGACCACGAACACGTCGGAGATGAAGGAGAGCGGGAGCAGCGTGCCGAGCGCCACGCCGATCCCCGATTCCGCGGACTTCGTCACGGAGGCCACGGCCAGCCCGAGCAGCGAGAAGCACACGCAGGACGCGAAGAACACCACCAGCGCCGTGCCCCACCCGGGTGGCAGCGGCGTCCCGTACATCAGCGCCGCGACAGCCTGGAGCGCCGCCCACGTGAGCGCGCCCACGATGATCGCCCCCACCACCCGTCCGAGCAGCAGGGCCGACGTCGGCAGCGGGCTCCCGTGCGCGCGCTTGAGGATCCCGCGGTCACGGTGCTCGGCGACGCCCTGCGGCATGTTCACGTACGTGGTGACTGCCATGCCGTAGATGGCCATGGTCACGGCGAAGAACGCCCCGAGCCGTTGCCCGCCGGTCAGGGTGATGTCCCCGCCGCCGCTGATGGTGGGGATGATCGCGAGGAGCAGCACCGGGAAGATCACGGCGAAGAAGGTCGACGAGGCGTCCCGCCACAGGATCGCGGAGGTGTGAGCGATCTGATCCCGCACGAGTACCGAGGTGCTCGGCCGTGCGACCCGCCGCGGAGCCGCGTCCGACGGCCGCGCCTTCGCGCTGCGCGGCGTCCGGGACACCGACCGGTCCCGCTCCCGCCGCAGCGCCCACCCCGCGACGACGGCGCCCGCCAGCCCCCACGCCAGGATCACGGCGAGGTGGACGCCGTCGAACCCGCTGCCGTCGAGGTACGGGTTGAACGCGTCCCCGAGGGCGTTGACCAGGTGCCGGAGCGGAAAGAACCACCCGATCGCGGACATCCAGGCGGGCAGCGTGCCGCCGAACGTCAGCACGTCCGAGACGAAGGCGATGGGGATGACCAGGCCGTTCGTCAGCGCGAGCGTGAACTGTGGCGATGGCGAGAGCACCGCCACGCCCAGGCCGAGCGCGCTGAAGGACATCGACGCGAGCACGATCGTCACGAGAACCGCTGGCATCGTGCGCCAGATGATCTGGACGTCGTAGAACAGCACGCCGACGCCGATCACGAGCACGCACGCGAGCAGCCCGAGCAGCAGCGCGGCCCCGATGCGCCCGCCCAGCAGCGCCCAGGAGGGCAGGGGTGTGCCGTTCTGCCGCTTGACCACGCCGGTACTGCGTGCCTCCGCCAGCCCGTAGGCGAGGAAGGAGAACGTCGCCATGACGATGCCGAACGAGGCGAACGACGGCGCCAGGAACTGAGCGAGCCGGATCCCGCCTCGCTCGTCGACCACCTCGTTGCCGATCAACGCCGAGATCAGCACGAAGAACAGCAGAGGGAAGCCGATCGAGAGGATCAGCGTGATCGGCGTGCGCAGCAGGCTCTTCAGCTCGTGGACCACCTGGCGCCACAGGATCCCGGCGCCGCCCCCGTTGGTGCCCACGGCGCCGGACGGTGCACCGCGCGCCGGGGCGGAGGCGCTCATTCGGCGCCTCCGGCCTCGTCGTTCGCCCCGATGAGGTCGAGGTAGACGTCCTCGAGGCTGGGCCGCGCGAGCGTCAGGCCCTCCAGCTCGAGCCCGCGCGCCAACGCCCACGCGGTGAGCGCGTTGACGTCCGCCGTCGCCGCGCGGGTCCGGACCTCCACGATCGCGCCCGCGACCCCGACGTCGTCGCCCACCTGCGGCAGGTCGTCTTCCGACACCCCGGCCGGCAATCGGAAGGACACCACCGTCGCGGCGCCGGACTCGGCGGCGAGGGCCTCCGGCGTGCCGGACGCGATCACCTTCCCGTGATCGATCACGACAACGCGGTCCGCGAGGTGCTGGGCCTCGTCCAGGTAGTGCGTGGTGAGGAGGATCGTGGTGCCGAGGTCGCGCAGGCGGTCCACGAGTTCCCACGCCCGGCGCCGTGCCGAGGGGTCGAAGCCCGTGGTCGGCTCGTCGAGGAACAGCATCTCGGGGTCGCCCACGATCCCGAGCGCCAGGTCCAGGCGTCGGCGCTGGCCGCCGGAGAGCGTCTTGACCTTGGAGTCCGCCTTCTCGTCCAGGCCCACGAGGCCGATGACCTCCTCGACGGCGCGCGGCCGCGGGTAGTACCCCGCGTGCAGGCGGATCAACTCGCGGGGAGTGAACTGCTCCTCGAAACCCGCCTCCTGCAGCACCACCCCGATGCGCTCGCGGTACGCCCGCCCACCCGTCAGCGGGTCCATCCCGAGCACGGACACGCTCCCCGCATCCGGCTTGCGGTAGCCCTCGAGGATCTCGACCGTGGTGGTCTTCCCCGCGCCGTTCGGCCCGAGCAGGGCCACCACCTCGTGCGGCTCGATGACGAGGTCGAGCCCGTCCACCGCGGCGACGCTCCCGTAGACCTTGCGCAGACCCTCGACCACGACGGCGGCCATCGGCCACGCCCCTTCCGATCGCGGGCGGTGCGGCCCACCCCGGCATCGCCCCTGCCGACTGTTCTACCGCCCGGCACCGACATCGACCAGGGACTTCGGCGGCGCCGCCCCCACGGGCCCGCCTCCGGCTGCCGCGTGGACCACCCGCCGGAGGCGATGTCGGACCCCGCCGCTACGCTTCGACGTCGTGAGGATCCTCGTCATCGGTTCCGGCGCGCGCGAGCACGCCATCGCCCGCGCCCTCGCGGCCGACGTCCAGACCACCGCCCTCTTCGTCGCCCCGGGCAACCCCGGCACGGCAGCCATCGCGGAGAACCGCCCCGTCCGCGCGGACGATCCGGCCGCCGTCGCCGCTCTCGCCACCGAACTCCAGGCCGACCTCGTCGTCATCGGCCCGGAGGTCCCGCTGGTCGCGGGCGTGGCCGACGCCGTCCGCGCCGCCGGCATCGCCTGCTTCGGACCCGACGCCGCAGCCGCGCAGCTCGAGGGCTCCAAGGCCTTCGCCAAGGACGTCATGGCCGCCGCCGGGGTGCCCACGGCGATGGCGCACGTGTGCACCAGCGTGGCCGAGGTGGCCGAGGCGCTCGACGCGTTCGGCGCACCGTACGTGGTCAAGGACGACGGCCTCGCCGCCGGCAAGGGCGTGGTGGTCACCGACGACCGCGCCGCCGCGCTCGCGCACGCCGAGGCGTGCCTCGCCAAGCCGGGGGGCGCCGTCGTGGTCGAGGAGTACCTCGACGGCCCGGAGGTCTCCCTCTTCTGCGTGACGGACGGGACCACCGTGGTGCCGCTCGAGCCGGCGCAGGACTTCAAGCGTCTGGCCGACGGCGACGCCGGGCCCAACACCGGCGGCATGGGCGCGTACTCCCCCCTGCCGTGGGCGCCCGCCGACCTGGTGGACGACGTCGTCGCGCGCGTCGCGCAGCCGACCATCGACGAGCTCGCCCGCCGCGGGGCCCGGTTCGTGGGCCTCCTCTACTGCGGCCTCGCCCTGACCAGCCGCGGTCTGCGCGTGGTCGAGTTCAACGCGCGCTTCGGCGACCCCGAGACCCAGGTGGTCCTCGCCCGCCTGCGCAGTTCGCTGGTGGAGCTCCTGAACGACGCGGCCACAGGGCGGCTCGCCCAGGCTCCGCGCCTGCGGTGGCGCCCCGAGGCGGCGGTCACCGTGGTGATGGCCGCGGCGGGCTACCCCGGCACCGTCCGCACCGGCGACCCGATCACCGGCCTCGAGGCGGCCGAGGCCCTCGACGGCGTCCACGTGCTCCACGCGGGTACGCGCCTGGACGACGACGGCGCGCTGGTGAGCGCGGGCGGTCGCGTCCTGTCCGTGGTGGGCCTGGGCGCGGACGTCCAGGCCGCGCTCGCGACGGCGTACCGCGGCGTGGCCGAGATCTCGCTGCCGGGCGAGCAGCACCGCAGCGACATCGCTGCGGGGATCTGAGCGCAGCTCGACCCTCGCCGGGAGCCCGTTGCGGGGCTGGTGCCCGATCAGGTGATCTGACCGCCCTCCCAGCCCCGCGGACCGATGTCCGGACGAACGCGCTCGTACTCCTCGGATGCGAGCAGCGGCGACGTGATCACCATGTCCGCGGTGGCCACGTTGCAGGCCATCGGTGCGTTCCACACCGTCGCCAGACGCAGGAGCGCCTTGACGTCCGGATCGTGGGGCTGCGCCTCGAGGGGATCCCAGAAGAAGATCAGCACGTCGATGTCGCCCTCGGCGATCTTCGCGCCGATCTGCTGATCACCCCCCACGGGGCCGGAGAGGAAGCGACGCACGGGCAGCCCGAGTTCGTACTCGAGCATCGTGCCGGTGGTGCCGGTGGCGGAGAGGTCGTGCTGGGCGAGCGTGTCGCGGTTGTGCTCGGCCCAGGCCAGGAGATCGACCTTCTTGTTGTCGTGGGCGACGAGCGCGATGTGGCGTCGGATGGGGTCAGCGGCCATTGCCGTCCTCCGAAGAAGTGGGGCCGACGGGCGTACGGTCCGCGATCACCATAGGACTCCCGGGTTGCCGGGGGGTGGCGAGTCGGTGAACCGGCCGTCAGGGCCCGGTCGGGATGGTTTCGCGGGACCGGGTGCCGCGCCGTCGATCGAACCGCTCCCGACTGGATCGGCGGGCCCCTGAGCCTGGGACACTGGATCCGTGCGACCCGCGACGAACCTCCCCATCTCCCTGCCGGGCTGGCGGCACGCGTACTCCGGCAAGGTGCGCGACCTCTACGTCCCGGACCGTGCCGGGGGCATGGCGGGCGAGGGGTCGGGCGCCGATCTCGCGCCCGTGGAAACGGAGCACCCGGGCCGCTTGGACGACGTCGTCCTCGTGGTCGCGAGTGACCGCATCTCGGCCTACGACCACATCCTCCCCACCCCGATCCCGGACAAGGGCGCGATCCTCACCGCCCTGACGCTGTGGTGGTTCGAGCAACTCGCCGACATCGTTCCCAACCACCTCGTCTCGCTCGACGTCCCCGCGGAGGTCGCCGGACGTGCGATGGTCTGCCGCCGCCTCGAGATGTTCCCGGTGGAGTGCGTGGCGCGCGGCTACCTCACCGGTTCCGGACTGGTGGAGTACCGGCGCTCGGGCGAGGTCTGCGGGGTGCCGCTGCGCCCCGGGCTGGTGGACGGCTCCCGCCTCGACACCCCGATCTTCACCCCCGCAACCAAGGCGGAACTCGGAGAGCACGACGAGAACGTCTCGATCGACGTCGTCGCCGCCCAGGTCGGAGCGCATGTCGCGGCCCGCCTGCGCGACCTCACCCTCGCGATCTACTCACGCGCGGAATCGATCGCCGGCGCCCGCGGCGTGATCCTCGCGGACACGAAGCTCGAGTTCGGCACCACCGACGACCCCGCCGGGCCCGATCCCGTGATCATCCTCGGCGACGAGGTGCTCACGCCCGACTCCTCGCGGTTCTGGCCGGCCACCGGCTGGCGCCCGGGCCGTTCCCAGCCGTCGTTCGACAAGCAATACGTCCGGGACTGGCTCACCTCGCCCGAGTCCGGCTGGGACCGGCGCGGTGACGAGCCGCCCCCGCCGCTGCCGGTGCACGTGGTCGAGCGCACGCGCGCCCGCTACCTCGAGGCCTACGAGCGGATCACCGGTACCCCGTTCCACGCCTGACCGACGCCTGACCCCGCCCGGCACCTTGAGTCTGACCCCCTCCGAGGGGGAG
>JARKOU010000096.1 GCA_029975645.1 Actinomycetales bacterium | reverse complement strand
CGAACGACAAGGCCGGTTCGATGTGGAATCTCATCCGTTGGGTCAGCCCGCGGGCGATCAAGGAGACCCTCGTGCCCCCGACGAGCACCTCCTACCCGCACATGACGTGACCGCGAGCGCAGCGAACCGTCACCTCATGTGAGCCGGGCCGGCAGGCCCGGTCAGGTGACCCATTCTCGGATCTGGGCTTGAACTCACACCCGAATCCGAGAATGAGTGCACTCGCCCGCGCGTGGGCCGTGGTCGCCTCGCTCGCGATAAGGCGCAGCGGCCGGGGCCTTCGGCGGATTCGCCTGTGTCCTCCGGCTTGCGAGAATGAGCAAACTCCAACTCTTCCCATGCTTGTCAACTCACGCTAGGACGCTCTGCAAGCGATTGCAGACACCGACGTCTGGAGCGACAACCTTCGACCCGTGCGCGGCGCGGGGATCCCGATTCTCGAGGGGGGTGGCGCGTGGGCAGTGGGGTGACGATCTACTCGGTCGCCGAGCGCGCGGGGGTCTCCATTTCGACGGTGAGCCGCGTGCTGCGCGGCTCGGTCCCGGTGGCCGAAGAGACCAGGCGCCGTGTCGAGGACGCCGTCGCCGAGTTGCGCTACGTCCCCTCCGGTGCCGCCACCCACCTCGCCACCAAACGGCAACCGTCGCTCGGGCTCGTCCTGCCGCACCTCGAGGGCGAGTACTACGCGGCGGTCCTGTTCGGCTTCGAGCTCATGGCCGCCGAACTCGGCTACACCACCACCGTCCTCCTCGCCAACCCGCGCGAGAACGCGGAGGCCATTCCTGGCGGGTTCACCATCGATGACTTCACCGTCGACGAGGCAGCCGGCTCGGCGACCTGCCCTCAGGGTGTCACCCGCCCGATCAGCCCGACCCGGAAGGCGACCTTCGGTGCCGCCTGCATTAGGTGCCCGCTGCGGGATCAATGCACCACCGCCGTCAACGGTCGCAAGCTGCAACTCCATGAGCACGATGCTCTGCAGCGCGCTCACCGCGTCCGCGCCACCGACCCCGCCTTCCAGAACACCCACCGAAGCCTGCGACCCATGGTGGAGCGCTCGATCGCGTGGCTGACCCGCGGCGCCAGACGCGTGCCCTACCGCGGCGTCGCGAAGAACAACACCTGGCTCCACCACCGCGCCGCCGGTCTGAACCTGCGACGGCTCCTCAACCTCGGTCTGGCCTGGGGCCCCACCAGCGGGGTCACCGCCTGAACCGAGGCCCATGACCACACGAAACCCGGGCCGCGAACCGCACCAGGCCCCGCGAAGACGCCCCTGACGGCCGCGTTCCTCACAGGATCCAACCGCGAAAGTCCACGGCGGAGCCCCGCTGAAAGGCCCCAGACGCCACACAGCCGCACCCAGAAGCCACCAACCGGACAGCAACAGCCCTTCTTCAGCAGTCTCCTAGGAAACGTGACCTT
This sequence comes from Actinomycetales bacterium, assembly GCA_029975645.1. Classification (GTDB taxonomy): domain Bacteria; phylum Actinomycetota; class Actinomycetes; order Actinomycetales; family JAHECE01; genus JAHECE01. The sequence continues at coordinate 9,779 of JARKOU010000096.1, read as the reverse complement.
GTCAGCAGAAGTTTCATAGGCTTCGAGGCCGCTTTGCGGCACCGCTTCGAGAGCCTCAGAGCAGCGCTCAGCCGGCGGTGGGCAAGCTCAGTCGTTGCCGCTGGCCGGCGGCGCGCCGAGTTCCTCGACGGCGTCGAAGAACTCCTCGGGAACCTCCCCCGCGACCAACCCCGCCAGCGCCTCCAGCCGGTCGATCGACGGGATGCCCACGACGGTGGTGTCCACCAGCGGGCTGTGCAACGAGAACTGCAGCGCGGCCGCGGCGAGGTCCACGCCGGCCTCCCGGGCCAGGGCCCGGACCCGCTCCACATGCTCGGCGAACGCGGCGGACATCCCGCGGTAGCCGTACGTGCTCTCGCCGTTGGCCAGCGTCCCGCCGCCGAAGGGCGCCGCGTTGAAGACCTGCATTCCGAGCTCGCAGGCCCGCACGTACAGCTCCTCCGCGGACCGGTCCACGAGCGTGTAGCGATTGTGGTTGAGCACCACGTCGAACAGGCCGCTCTCCACGTAGGCCCGCGTCTCGGTCAGCGTCCCGTAGGCGATCCCGACGGCCCCGATGACGCCCTCGTCGCGCAGCGCGATGAGCGCCTCGACGGGCCCGCCCGGCGCGAGCGCCTCGTCCACGGTGATCGTGAACGGGTCGTGGAACTGGTACAGCGGCAGCCGGTCCACCCCCAGCCGCCCCAGCGACTCCTCCAGCGAGCGCCGAAGCCGGTCCGCGTCGAACGCGCCCGTGTCAGGGTCGCGGTCCGCCTTCGAGAAGATCAGCTTCCCCGACGGCAGCCCGCCCGCGCGGCGGACGGCGTCGCCGAGGAGCTGCTCGCTGCGGCCGTCGGCGTAGTTGTTGCTGGTGTCGACGTTGCCCAGCGGCGACGCCAGCAGCGCGTCGGCCAACGCCTCACCGCCGGGGCGTTCGCCCAGGCGCGAGGCACCGAGCGTGACGGGGGTGAGCGTGACGGGCGCCATGGTGCCTCCTGTGTGCGGCGGTGTACGCCCCGACCCTAGACGACGGCGGCGAGCACCCCTCAGAACCGGCCCCGCGGACTCGTTGACTCCCACCTGCCGGAGGCGGACGCTGGAGGTGTGGCAACGATGCCCGAACAGGAGGAACCCTGATGTCCGTGAGGAGGGCCGGCAGGCTGGCCGGCTGTGCACGGGTGCCGACGTCATGGCGTTCTACGCCTCCGGGCGCGAGCAGGCCGGCAGCGAGTTCCACCTCCATGACCGGAAGAGCGGCGTGGTCAAGACCTACGACTACACCTGCGTCGTGGCCGACGTCGAGGTCGAGCCGGGCGTCGACGAGCGCACCTGCCTGCCCCGGTCCGAGCGCTTCGGCCGCGCGACCGACGCGCAGGTCGCCGTCGACCCCCACCTCGACGCCACCGACGCCTCGGCCGCGGTGCCCGTCCAGATCGTCGACTTCGAGGGCGAGACCGAGACCACTGGCACCCTCGACGTGGAGGTCACCTTCGCCGGGACCGGCCCGACGACGCGCATCGACGAGCGCACGCACTGGGCCGACCGCTGGGTGATGTGGCTCGAGGGCACCCGAGGCTGGGAGCGCGGCTGCACCGCGTCCGCCGTGTTCGACGGCGCCGAGGTGCCGGGGGACCTGGTGTTCTGCTCGATGTCGCGCGTCCGCCAGGCCGAGGTGAGGATCTACCACAACACCCCCGCCTAGTGTCCTGCGCCAGAAGTTCGCTGCGATTGACGGCGCCCCAGCGGCGACTCGCTGCGTTCTCCTCGCTCGACGAACGACCAAGTGCTACTTCGCTCGTCGGCCTTGCGATCCATCCCCTGGGACACCGCCACTCATCAACTAACCTCTGGCGCAGGACACTAGCCCTGTCCGGGCCCGGGCGCGCCGGCGGGCCCTGTGGCTGGGCGCGAGGCCTCTATCCCAGGGCCCGACCGCGAACTAGAGTGCGCCAATGGACGTGTGTGCGGTCGACTTCGACGCTGACGGCCGACCGGTGACCTCCGGTGCGGTGACCGATGTCACCATCACGGGGGCGCACCCCGTGCCGGGACCTGAAGGGTATGCCGGTGCGGTGCTTCTCGGCCCGGGCGGGGTCCTCACCGCGCACGTGGACCCGTCGCTCGTGACGCCCGACCTGGCGCTGGAGATGATGGTGAGGATCCGCAGCGGCGCCGGCGGCAGCCTCGTCAGCGGCGGGCTGGGCATCACCCTCGTGCCGGATGCCTCCGGGTTCAGGGCCGACGTGCAGGTACCCACCTCCGCCGGCCCGCTCGAGGCGACGAGTTCCGACCTCCTCGTGGAGACGTGGTTCCGCTGGGTGGTGGCCTTCACCGGGCTGGATCTGCTGTCCTGCCTGAACGATGCGGTGACCAGCCGCGGCGTCTTCCCCGGGTGGAGCCGGGCCGAGGCCCCGCCGCGCTGGGAGTTCGGCGGCTCCCCGCTGACGTTCGAGCTTGCCGGGCTGCGCTGGCACGCCTCGCTGCCCCCGGATCTCGAGCCCTCGGCAGCCCAGTGGCGCGAACGGGGCGACGGTGAGCTGCGCAGCCTGGCCCTGCGTCATCCCGAGCTGCCCGGGATCGCCGAGGCCCAGGAGACCCTCATCTACGCCAGCCGCAAGATCTCGCACCCCCAGGCGGAACTCATCTGGCACCGCGACACCGGCGCCCACCTGCTCACGGGGCCGATCAGGGCGCTGTGGCGGGACGAAGGTGAGGAACGCGGGCAGTTGGGCTACCCCCTCACCGACGTGATGGACGCCGGAGAACTCTGTCGGGCGTGGGCCACCGTCGCGCGGCCGCGACCGGACGATCTGACGCCACCCGCCCCCGTCGTCGCGGAGGCGGCGCGCTTCGAGGGCGGCGTCGTGGTGGCCGTCGGGCCGCGCCCGATCAAGGTGAGTGGCGAGATCCTCGTCTGCTGGCGGGACCACGGCGGCACGCTCGGCCTGCTCGGTGCGCCGAAGGAACCGGAGGAGGTGGTCGCGGACGGGCTCCGGCAGGCGTTCGATGGGGGCACGATCCTCTGGCACCGGGACCACGGAGCCCATGCGCTCCTCGGCCCCATGCGCCTCGAGTACGAACGGCGCGGTGGGGCCCCGGCGCTCGGGTTCCCGCTGGCCGAACAGGTGCCCGCTCCGGAGGGCGGCGCGCTGCTCACCTGCTCCGACGGGACGCTGCTCCTGGATGGCGGGGCGCAGAGTCGCTGGATGTCGACGGTGATGTACCGGGGCTGGGCCGACGCGGTAGGAGTGGTCGGTGAGGCGCTCGGTGACGAGGTCGTGCGGCCCTCGGGCGTGCGCGTGCTCGAGTGCGCCCGGGGCCTGCTGGTCACCCACGCGGACCTTCCACCGATCCCCGTCACCTCCCTGTCGCTGACCCTGCTGGACGCCTTCGTCCCCGAGGCCGCAGACGGGGTGGCGTTCATCGGGTGGGACGAGACGGCCGAGCTGATGGTCCGCACGACCGTGGAGGTCGACCATCGAGGTCATCGTGACGAGGCCCGCGACGTGGAGGCGCAGGAGACCGACGATGGGCGCAGGGTGATGCTCGCGGTACCGCCCTTCGAGGTGGCGCGCGTCGACGAGACCACGACCTTCCGGATCCGGTGCCAGGCGTGGGACCACGACACCCTCTCCGCCAACGACGAGCTCGGCGGCATCGACGACCTCTGGACGGTCGACGACGAGTGGGGCCTCCGCGGACAGTTGGCCGGCGTCCACGACCGCGAAGCGACGGGCGGCGACGGCATGGTCAGGTACCGCTACACGCTCGCCTCCCCGGGTATCGACGTCGGGGCCGTGACACCGGAGCGGTTCCGCGAGCGGCTCTGGTGGTCGTTCGACAACTTCACCACCCAGCGGCTCGACCGTGAGCTCTTCACCGAGACGTTCGAAGACGTGGCCGCGATGGCCGATCTCAGCATCAAGGACGCGCTCGTCGAGGCCTTCTTCGCCATCGCCTTCACGGGCGCCGCGACCGGGGGCAACTGCTACGGCATGTCCCGCGAGGCGCTTCTGGGCCTGGCGGGCCGCGCCCCGTGGCGGCCGCCGCTGTCCCGCTACGGCCCCGGGCGGCCGCTCATCGAGGAGACGGACCTGGATCCCGCCCTGCGGCGGGCCTTCAACTCCAGCCAGGGCAGCCAGCTCGGCGCCGCCCTGGTGGCCCACCTGCTCCGCATGCTGGCGTCGGGCATCGTCGTGAGCGCCCACGAGGTCTTCGACGTGGTGTCCCGCTCCGTCGCCGCCGGCCGTCCGATGGTCCTGTCGATGTACAACTGGGGCGCCGGAGTGGGGCACGCCGTGGTGGCCTACTCGACGTCTGAGCCCGGCCGGCAGCCGATGACCATCCACGTCGCCGACCCGAACACCCCGTCGTTCGCCGCGGGGGACCACGACTGGCGATCGGCCGACTCCTCGCGGATCGACATCCAGGACGGGGCGTGGCAGTACTTCCAGCAGGGTGGCCAGGCCCACGAGAAGTTCCGGGGCCCCGTCGGGCCTGCCGGACTCACCACGCTGATGCCGATCCCGCTCAGCGTGGTGTTCTCCCCGGTCCGCACGCCCCTGTCGCTCCTCGGGTTCCTCGACTGGCTGCCCGGCGGTCTGGTGCTCATGAGCGGGGCGACGACGACGTCGCTGTCGTTCGGTGAGTGCCCGCCGACTTTCGCCCCCTCCCACATCGACCGCCTCTCGGGGCTGCGCAACCCGCAGGGAAGCGAGATGACCACGGGGGACACCTGGATGTCGCAGCACCGGCTCGAGGAGGTCTACGGCACGGGCCAGGCCGCGGCGCCCGGGTTGTTCCGGTTGCCCTTCATGCAGGCCGGCGTCGAGGCCTACGGCCGGACGGGCCGGTTCCCCGACACCCTCGAGCACAGCTTCTCAGGGGCGTCGTCGGTGGGCTGGCAGCTGGCCACCGATCGCCACCGCTTCGCCGTGTCCGGCACCCCTGCCGACGGCGAACCCCTCCGGCTCTCCCTCGCCTCGCTCCAGTCCGTCCAGCCGCGGCTCGCCCTCAGCGGAGGCGGTGTCGCGGCGGAGCTGTCCGTCTCCTGGAGCCCGGCAGCGCTGGGCCTGCCCACCGTCAGGACCACCCTCCCGATCGGTGCCGGGATCACCAGCCGGCTCGACGCGATGCTCCCCGGCCGCGGGGTGCGGATCACGCCGGGCGCGGATGTGGCTGCGCAGGCGGTGGATCTGATCGGTGGCGAGGGACCGGCCTCGACGGTCCGGCTCGGCCAGGTGCAGGCAGGGGCCTCCGTCGTGGTCCAGCCGTTCGACCTCGTGTCCCCGATCGGCGAGCAGATCGTCTCCCGGCTGGGCCAGGACGGTGCGCTGCTGGAGCGGCTGCAGGTCTCACCGACCGCCTGACGGTCCCGATCCACCCACGCGGGCAGCGGGACGCCGGTCGGCCGGTCGCGGGACTCAGGTGGCGTCGGGCTCCATGAGGAAGTCCCAGGTCAGCCCGTGGGCGAGCACGATCAGCAGGACCAGCAGGACCGCCCCGACGCCCAGCGGCGTCAGCCCCGCGGCGCGGGCCAGCTCCGGCGCGACGCCGAGCACGAGGACGGTCAGGTACAGCACCACCGCGACCCACCGGAACCGCCGGAACGTGCCCACGGGGGTGGCGGAACGCTCTCGTCGGAGCAGCCCGACGGTGGACCACAGCCCCACGACGGCGCACGTGCCGAAGCTGATCCGCCACAGCAGCGGGGTGTCGGGGCTGATCTGCGCGAGGGTGGCCATCAGGCCCAGCAGCAGGAACGAGATGTAGGTGCCGCCCGCGAGGCGGCGGCGCTCGGGGTCGGCCCGCTAGGCGGGCCGGCTCTGGACCACCACCCACCACAGCCCCACCAGGGTGAACGAGGTGCCGGCGAGCAGCGAGTAGAAGGCTGACAGGTCCATGGCGCGCCTCCGGATAGCAGTTGGGTACCAGTGTGGGCCACGACGCGCGCGGGTGGAGCCGGTGCGCGTGATCGCCGCCGGAACGGGGCGGGGAGGGGCTCCGGCTCAGCTGTCGCGGACGAGCCGGCCGAGGGCGAGCCGGGCGATCGGCGCGTAGCCGAGCACCACCGGCCACGGGCCGTGGATCACGAGCGACGCGCGGCTCACCCCACCGGGTCCGGGCGCCGCCGCGTCGACCCCGTGCTCGAAGGACAGCCGGAGCGGGCCGCTGCGCACCGTCCAGGACCAGGTCCGGGCCGCCTCGTCGACGTCGTCGATATGGAACCACGCGACCACCCCGAACACGCCCCTGACCCGGCCCGTGCTCCCCGACGTCACGACCGGCCCCGGGTAGTGGACCTCCCGCAGGTGCGGCGCCCACCCGACCCACCGCGCCGGGCGGGTGAAGCGGTCCCACACCTCGTCGACGGGGAGCGGGCCGCTGGCGGAGAGGCGCAGCGCGCCGGAGAGGAGGGCACCCACCCTCATCCGCCGCTCCTCACCCGTGGCAAGGCCGTCGAGGGAGCTCGAGACGGTGTGGACGCGGCGCGCGGAATGCGTCACCCTAACCCCGCTCGCCGCCCGGGGCCGGTGAACAGGAAGGTGTCGCTGGCTGCCAGGCGCCTGCGTGACCGGCCGTCAGGCGGCGTCGGCGGGCAGTTGGTGGCGGTAGGTCCACGACGTGAGCGCGGTGCCGAGCATCACCAGCAGCACGCCCAGGAAGATGTGCACGGAGGTGGCGCCCGCCTCCCCGAGCGCGTACTGGACCGAGGCCGCCGCCGCGACACTCACCGCCAGGACCACGTTGACGGTCCCGGCCGAGCGCCGCATCGCGAGGTAGACGACGGCGGCCGCCACGCAGACCGCGAGCGTCGCCCACGCCCCCACCTGGTGGTACCTCCGGTAGCCGTCGTCGCCGCCGAGGAACGCCGCCGCCCAGCCCGCCTGGCCGATGAGCGCGCTGAGCACCACCGTCGCCACGCTCCGGAGGACGATGAGCGGCGTCGGGGGCATCGGTGGAAGCTCCATGGGCGCAACTGTGCCAGACCACCCCGGCGACGGGGAACGGCGGCTGGAGTCCCTCGGCTATCCGCCCTGCCGCGACACCATCTCCGCGATCCAGATCGGGGCGAACGGCGACGTGCAGCCGGGCGGCGCGGGGTAGTCGCGCAGCATGCCCAGGCGCTCACCGATCTCGAGGGCGCGCCCTCGCAGGGCCGGGTGCTCGATCCCGATCTGGGCCAGGCACGTGTTCATGGCCCACTGCAGCCGGGTTCGGCGCCGAACGCGCGCAGGAGGGCGCGGCGCCGGGGGCCTCGACCATCTGCGCCTCGACGAGGTCCAGCAGCCCGGGCTGACGCAAGCCGGCGGCGTCCGGCTGGCCGTGCAGGGTCCCGACGGGTGGCGGTTGCTCGGCGTCCCGAGCCTGCGGGTGCAGGAGCAGCACGCCTGCACGTGGCACTACGCGACGGACGACCTGACCCTCTCCGTCACCGCGACGGTGGACGCCCGCGGCGTCCGGTTGCAGGCCACAGCCTCACAGCAGGTCACGCTGCTCGTCGCCGTGGACGCCGCCCGCGAGGGGCTCGTCCTCGCCGGCGCGGAGTTCGGGGACGACGCCGCCCTCTTCGCCGACGGTGCGAGCCGCGGCACGGCATGGCGCTGCCACGTGGCGGCCGACGTCAACGCGATCGACCTGCGGATCGAGCCCGGCGACGCCGACGGCGAAGCGGACGCCGCGACGCACGCGTGGCGCCTCCCGTCGCTGACGGGGGACGCCGCCGGCGTCGCCGAGGTGAACGCCTGGCTGCCGTGGCTGGCCCACGATGCGGGCGTCCACTTCCAGGCGCCGCGCGGCCTGGAGCAGTTCACGGGTGGGGCCTGGGGGACGCGCGACGTGTCGCAGGGCCCGGTCGGCCTGCTCGTGGCGACCGGCGAGCACGCCGCGTTGCGGGCGACGCTCCTGGCGGCGTTCGCGGGTCAGCACGACAACGGGGACTGGCCGCAGTGGTTCGAGTACCTGCCCGAGGTGGCCCAACCCAACGACCGGGACAGCCACGGCGACGTCGTGTACTGGCCGCTCCTGGCCCTGGGCGAGTACCTCGTGATGACGCGGGACGCGACGATCCTCGACGAGCCGGTCCGGTTCGTGGGGGCGCACGAGTTCACACCCGCCGCGCCGCTGCGTGAGCACGTCCTGCGCGCCGTCGATCACCTGGCCTCGCGGCGCACGCGTGACCCGCGGCTGCCGTCCTACGGTGAGGGCGACTGGAACGACTCCCTCCAGCCCGCCCAGCCCGACCTCGCCGACACGATGTGCTCCGCGTGGACGACGATCCTCGAGATCGAGTCGCTGCGCACCTTGGCCACTGGGCTGGGGGAGGGCGAACCCGACCTGCGCGAACGACTCACGGCCATCGCCGCCGACGGGGAGACCGCGCTGGCCGAGGTGCTGCTCGTCGACGGCGAGCTCGCGGACTACGCGGTGCTCGAGGAGGACGGCACCGAGTTGCTCGTCCACCCGCACGACACGCGGACGGGCCTCCACCACGGGTCGCTGCAGGTCATCCACGCCCTGGCTGGGGAGTTGCTCGACCCCGAGGCGGCCGCTGCGCACGTCGCCCTCGTCGACGAGCACCTCGATGGACCGCACGGCATCTACCTGTTCGACACGCCCGTGCGCTACTCCGGCGGCGAGATGCACGCGTTCAAACGGGCGGAGGCGGCGTCCTTCTGGGGTCGTGAGATCGGCCTGATGTACACCCACGCGCACCTGCGCTGGATCGAGGCGCTCACCCACCTCGGCGAGGCCGAGCGCGCGTGGGCGGCCCTGCTCAAGGTGGTGCCCGTCGGCGTGTGGGAGCGGACGCCCGGCGCCCGGCCGCGCCAGGCGTCGTGCTACTACTCCTCGGCGGACGCCGTCTTCGCCGATCGCTACGTCGCCCAGGACCGCGCCCGCGACCTGTTCGACGCCGACACCCCGTTCGAGGGGGGCTGGCGGGTCTACTCGTCGGGGCCGGGGCTCATCCTGCGACTGGTCACGGAGCGGCTGCTCGGCGCTCGGTTCCGGGGCGACCTGATCGAGTTCGATCCGGTCCTGCCGGCGGCCCTCGGCCAAGCGGTGGCCCGCATTCCCGATCCGGCCGGCGGCTGGCTCGAGGTCACCTACCACATCGGCGGCCAGGGCCACGGCGTCACCGACGTGCGGGTGAACGGCCAGCCCGTTGAGCACACCGCCCTACGGGCGCGCTACCGCAGGCCGGGCGTCGCAGTGCCCCGGTCGGCCGTCCCGGAAGGAGCGGAGGTGGTGGTCAGCGTCGGCTGAGCCAGGCCTGGCCGACGCGCTCCTGGGCGGCCAGGGCGCCGAGGATCTCGGGGGCGGCCAGCTTCTCGATCTGCCCGCCCACGAGCGGGATCGAGACGGTCAGGTCGCCGTCGTAGGTGACGCTCGATCCGGACGCCGCCGGCGCGATCCGCACGTCGGCGACCGCCCGCATGGGCGCGCCGGGGACCGTGAGGGTGAGGACGCCGCCGCGCGAGCCGTCGCCGGCGGCGTCCGACCACGTCGTGTCCATGACGATGCGCAGGGTCTCGCCGATGAACCGGCGAATCTCGCTCGGCGCCGGCAGGGCAGCCTCGAGCGCGCTGCGGGACGCCGTCGCCGCAACCTTGTGCTCCAGCGCGCCGAGTTCGGACGCCGCGCGCGCGAGGAACGCCTCGTCGGTCAGCATCGCGTGCACGGCGGTCGGATCGGCGGGGTAGCTCTGGGCTGCGGTGATCTTCATGCGTCCTTCCTACCGGATGCGTCCGTTCGGCGCCCACTCGCGAGCCATCGGCGGGGGGCCTCCGCCCCGGCGG
>JARKOU010000009.1 GCA_029975645.1 Actinomycetales bacterium | reverse complement strand
GCGGCTCGGCAGCGGCGGCGTGGCCGAGGCACTCGTGGCGCTCCTCCTCCTGATCTTGTCGATCGCCGCCGGCGACCAGCCCGTCCCCACACCCCAACTGCTCATCGACGTGGCGGTGGCGCTCTTCGCGGGGTCGTCGGGCCGGTGGCCGCGCATCGGCGGTGTCGGGACGGGCGTGCTCCTCATGATCCTGCCGCTCGTGCACATCGGCCTGATCCCGGCCGTGGTGTTCGTCATGTACATCCCGGTGGTCTCCGCCGGGATCCGCGGCCATGCACGTCTGCGTGACGCGCTGGCCCTCTGGTACCTGGCCGTCACGTTCCTGCTGTCGGCCCAGCGTGCCGGCACGCTCTCCGACATCATCCAGACCGACATCATCTTCGGCGGGCTCATGCTCGGCGCCTGGGGAGCCGGGCACTCGGTGCACCGGCTGCTCCGCGAGAACGAACGGGCGGCCGACCTACGCCTCGAGTCGCTCAAGGCGCAGCGCCGCGGCATCGCCCGCGACCTGCACGACACGGTCGCGTACGCGACGTCCACGATGATCATGCGCGCCGAACAGATCAAGCTGCGCTCGCCCGACGACCCGCAGCTCGCCGCGGACCTCGATTTCATCATCAGCACCGGGCGCCGCTCCGTGCGCGACCTGCGCGGCATGCTCGAGGCCCTGCGCCGCAACGATCCTGCCTTCGACGTCGAACCCGCCTCCCCGTGGCGGCTCGTCTCCGTCGACGACGTCATCGAAGCGCGGACCCGCGAGCTGCACGCCCACGGCCTCGAGCTCAGCGCCCGTGTGGACGCCGACCTTCCCGCCCTGCCCGAGTCGGTGCGCGAGGCGCTCGCCAAACTGATCGTCGAAGCGACCTCGAACATGGTGAAACACGCCGCCCCCGGACCGTGCCGCATGCTCATCGAGGTGCACGACGACATGCTGGAAGTGGTGTTCACCAACCGATTGCTGGCGGGTGCCCGGCCGGCCGTCGACGGCGGTCTCGGCCTCCTCGGCGCCCGCGAACGCATCCAGGCGCTCGGCGGGGAACTGGAGGCGACCCCGGCGTCCGGGACGTGGATCCTGCGTGCGCAGTTGCCCATCGGGGGAGAATAGGGCCGTGGAGGAGGAGACCCCCATCACCGTGGCGATCGTCGACGACGACGCGATCGTCCGTTCGGCGCTGTCGTCCTACCTCCACTCGGGGGGGTTCGACGTGGTCCACGAAGCCACGAACGGCTACGAGGCCCTGTCGGCCGTGACGAACCGCCCCGTCGATGTCGTGATCATGGACGTGCGGATGCCGCAGCTCGACGGCATCCAGACCACCGCCGAACTCCGCCGCCGCCTGCCCGACATCAAGATCCTCATCATCACCAGCTTCGACGAGGACGAGGCCGTCCGCGAGGCGCTCGCCGCCGGCGCCAACGGCTTCCTCCTCAAGGACACGTCGCCGGGCGGGCTGGCCGAGGCCGTCCGCACCGTCGTACAGGGGTCCTCCGTCGTCTCGCCCGGCCCCATCACGCGGCTGGTCCAGCAGAACCCGGCGCCGCGGCGGCCGACCATGGCGGGGTCAGCCCTGGGTCTCAGCCCCCGTGAACTGCAGATTCTGCGGCTGCTGTGCGACGCGAACAGCAACACCGAGATCGCCGACACCCTCTTCCTGTCCGAGTCGACGGTGAAGTCGCACGTGTCCGGCATCATGGCGAAACTGCAGGTGTCGTCGCGGCTGAAAGCAGTCGTCCGTGCC
>JARKOU010000195.1 GCA_029975645.1 Actinomycetales bacterium | reverse complement strand
CGCGGTCGACGCGTCCTGGTAGGCCTCGGTGACGAGCTGGGCGACGTTGAGCGGCACGATCACCGGCAGGGTGCGCCGTGGCGCCAGAACTACCGGGTCGGCGTCGTAGCCCACGGTGCCGCCGACGAGCTGGCTGAGGGCGTCGGACTCCCATGAGCCGGGCCGGCCAGCTGTGATCCTGTTCGCGCTGCCGACGTTGGCGGCGACGGCTCCGAGCGCTGAGGCCAGGAAGTCGGAGAAGTCGACCGGTCCGTGCTGCGGGTGGTCGAGCTGGACGGCGGCGGTGAGGGTGGCCACGGTGGCGTCCCACAGTCGCCGGTACTCGGTGGCGTAGGCCTCGGCCGGGTCTGTGCCGGGTTCGGGCTGGTGGTTGGTCATGGTGTGTGTCCCCTGTCTGCCGTGTCGAGTTGGTCAATGCTGTCAGCGTGGTCTGACATGGGTTATCGCACGAGCCGGTTGGGCAGGCGCGGCGGTGGTGTGGGCAGCGAACCGTCGTTTTTGGTGCGGGCGGCGTCGACGGCGGCGGCGATCGCCTCGCTGCACCATGCGCTGTCGCTGGGCCAGCGGCCGGCCTGCTGGTCGGCGTTGATCGCGGCGCGCATCCGGGCCACGGTGTCGGTGGGGATGGAGAACGATCGGGTTGAGCCGGTGCGCTCGTCGGCGCGTCCCCGGGGCTGCGCGGTCGCGCGTTGCTTGGGGGTGCGCGCGGCGTAGGTCTCGATCGCGGCTGCGATCCAGCGGGCGAACGTGTCGGCCTCTCCCCCGTTGGTCCAGTCGGCCAGGTAGGCGGCCTTGGCGTCCTCGAACTCCTGAGGGGTGAGGTAGATGCCGAGCCGGGCGGTGTCGCTGGCGGCCGCCGTGGCGGCCTTGCGGACGGCGGCCGGCTTCTTGGTTGTGCTGCCCTTCTCGGTGGCGCTGGTGGCCTTCTGTGGGGCGTGGGCGGGCTCCTCGACGGGTCGCGTGGCGGTGGGCTGTGCCGAGCTGCGCGGCTCGGCCGTGGGCTCGAGGTCCGGGGTGTCCGGGTCGAGGGCGATGGCGGCGCGGTTGCGGTCGCGCAGGCTGCGGCGGGTCATCGTGTCTCCTTGGTCTGGTTGGTCGATGTGGTCAGGCGGTGGCGTGGTGCTCGGCGCTCACCTGGGCGTCGGGCTCGGGTGTGCCGATGATCGGGGCGAGGGCGGCGGCGTAGTCGGCCGCGATCGGTGAGCCTGGGGCAAACACCGACACGGGCATTCCGCTGGTGTAGGCGTCTCGCGCGGCTACGGCTTCCCGGACGGGGGTGGTCACTCGGCCGGGGTGCTGCTCGGTGAGCATGTCCACGACGTCGCGGTCGAGCAGCCGGCGGCCGTCGTAGCGGGTGGGCACGATCCAGTGCACGCGCTGGCCGGGCTTCATCCTCGGGGCGATCCGCTGGGCGATCACCTCCACGAGCCGGTCGAGCTGGTCGTAGGCCTCGGTCTCGCACGCCACGGCCGCCACCACGACGTCGGCGGCCGCCAGGGCTGCCAGGGTGACCAGGCCGAGGGCCGGCGGGGTGTCGATCACCACGTCATCCCACTCCCCCGCCACTTCGGGCAGGTGGTCGCGCAGCGCGGTGATCACCTCGGGCCGGTGGTCGAGGCTGGCCAGGTCATGGGTTCCGGCGAGCACGCTCGCACCGGGCACGCTGGGGGCGTCGATGGCGGCCTCGGGCGCGGTGGCTTCGGCGGTGAGTACGTCGGCGGCTACGGCTGACACCTCGGTGTCGTCGGTGACTCCGAGCCTGGTCGTGAGGTTGCCCTGCTGGTCGAGGTCGATCGCCAGCACGCGCCGGCCGCGCCGGGCGAGGGCTGCGACGAGCTCGGCGGCGGTGGTGGTCTTGGTGCTCCCGCCTTTGGACAGGGCGACGGCGTAAACGGTCATGCTCGGGTCTCCTCGGTGTGGTGCCGCATAGCTGCTTCCTCCTTGCTCTCATGGCTGCGGGGCGGGGGTGGCCGTCAGGCTCTCCCCCGCCCCGTCGCCACGCCTCAGCCCTCGCGGGTGTCGTCGGCCTCGTGGGCCTGGTTGTTGCTCCGGGTCGCCTTGGTGGCTCGCACGGTGTGGTAGCGCAGGCTGAACGACACCTCGTCGGCCTTGACGTGTTGCGCGGTGCGGTCCTCGCGCGTCTCCTTGTCCGCCCACCGGTCGGTCACGATGCTGCCGGTGACGTGCACGCGGTCGCCCTTGCCGCACGACTCGACGACGTTCTCAGCGAACGATCCCCAAGCCTGGACGCGGAACACGTTGGGCTCGGCGTCCTCCCAGCCCTGCCCGTCCTCGGTACGCCGGCGGCGGTTCTCGATGACGGTGAAGCGGGCGACGCCGCGGCCGCTGGGGGTGAATCGCAGCTCGGGGTCGGCGGCCAGGTTCCCGGCGAAGGTGATGGTGCTCATGGTGGGTGCTCCTTGTGGTTGGGCGGTTGGTCCGCCGTGTTGATGGTGTCAGTCTAGTCTAGTTGGTCAATGTTGTCTAGGCGGTTCGGCGTGTTTCCTTGGTCGATCTACTCCCCTCGCCAGTCGAAGGTGCGGGCCGCGCCTTGGCGGCCCCAGTGGTAGGCGTCGCGCTGCTGCTCCTCGGTGATCTGCTGGCCCTGGGCCAGGCGCACGGCGGCGCGGTAGCGGTCGGCGTCCGCGGCGCGGGCGGCGGCCGCCAGCTCGTCGAGGGTGCCCATCACCTGGGCCAGGGTCGGGGTGGTCTGCTGCTGGTCCATCTGTGTTGTCCTTCCGGTGCTCGTAGACTGGTGGGGTGCGTCCGGCGTGGTAACCGGTCGCCGTGTTGATGCCGTCCCCTCGGTTCGCCCTCGTGGCGTTGCCGGGGGGACGGTGCTTTTTCGCGGGTGCTACTCGCTGGCTGGGCCGGTGCACCAGGGCAGGCACTCCTCCCCTGGCTCGGCTCCGCACTCCTCGCACGGGCGGTCGAGCGGGTCGCCTTCGCCGTCGTACAGCTCGGGGTGCTGCTGTTCGTGGCTGAGGTGCT
>JARKOU010000163.1 GCA_029975645.1 Actinomycetales bacterium | reverse complement strand
GTGGGTACCCGCCTTCGAGGAGGAGCCCGACTTCGACGACCCCGACATCGAGGACTCCTCCCTGATCGGCGCCCCCCTCGTGAAGAAGGTGCTCGGTGCCACCCTCATCGACGAGATCCCGCTCGGGCCCGGCGGCTCCTCCGCGCCGGGCGCACCGTAGGCTTGCCGCGTGTACGAGGGGGCGGTCCAGGACCTGATCGACGAACTCGGGCGGTTGCCCGGCGTCGGTCCCAAGAGCGCGCAGCGGATCGCGTTCTACGTGTTGCAGGCCGACCCCGACGACGTCGCCCGGCTCGCCGCCGCGCTCACCGAGGTCAAGGCGCGGGTGCGGTTCTGCGAGGTGTGCGGGAACATCGCCGAGGAGCGGCTGTGCCGGATCTGCCGGGACCTGCGGCGCTCGCCGTCGGTCCTGTGCGTGGTGGAGGAACCGCGCGACGTCGTCGCCATCGAGCGCACCCGGGAGTTCCGCGGCCGGTACCACGTGCTCGGCGGGGCGATCAACCCGATCGAGGGCGTCGGGCCGGATGACCTGCGGATCCGCGAGTTGATGGCCCGGCTGGCCGACGGCGCGATCGTCGAGGTGATCCTGGCGACCGACCCGAACGTGGAAGGCGAGGCGACCGCCACGTACCTCGCGCGCACGCTCAAGCCGCTCGGCCTGCGGGTCTCCCGCCTGGCGTCCGGGCTGCCCGTGGGCGGAGACCTGGAGTACGCGGACGAGGTGACGCTCGGTCGGGCGTTCGAGGGGAGGCGGCTGATCGATGCCTGAGGTGGATATGCCGAACGTGAACAGAACCGACGTGAGCGGGCCCGAGGTGACGGACGTCCTGGGGGAGGACCTGCGCGCGCTCGCCGCCGCGACAGCCGCCGAAGCCGCGCGGTACCTGGGCACGGTGACCGAGGTGGCCTCCGGCGCGAACCCCGACGCCGCGATCCCGCTCCTGCTGCTCGCGGTCTCTGACCTGGTCGCCGCCGGCTCGCGCCTCGGCGCGATCGTGGACGTGGTCCCCGAGGAGCGGTTCGAGCCCGACGACGGCCCGGACCCCGACGCCGAGCCGCTGCGCACCGGCCTGGCCAACCTTCTGGACGGCCTCGACGAGTACACGCAGGTCGCAGACCCGCTGGTCAGCGCCTCGGTCACCCACGGCTCGGTGTCCGGGGACCTGGCCGCGATCGCGCAGGCCCTCTCCCAGGGGCTGGTCCACTACCGGGCCGGCCACGTGGTCGAGGCCCTGTGGTGGTGGCAGTTCTCGTACGTCTCCTCCTGGGGCGACGCCGCCGCCAGCGCCCTGCGCGTCCTGCTGAGCATCCTCGCCCACCTGCGCCTCGACGTCGACGACGAGGTGGCGGCCGACGCCGAGTTCGACGCCCTCCACCCGTAGGCCCAACCCCGCGGACGGGGGCATTGGCCGAGGGGGCCCCGCAGACGTCCTGCCGAGCCCGCGGCGCCGTCGCCTAGACTCTGCCGGGCGCGGGCGCGCGGGCATCGCCGCCGGGCCCCGCCGTCGTCGTCCCCCGCCGATCCGGAGTTCCCAGTGGCCCTCATCGTGCAGAAGTACGGTGGCTCGTCCGTGTCCGACGCCGCGAGCATCAAGCGCGTCGCCAAGCGCATCGTCGAGACGAAGCGCGCGGGCAACGACGTCGTCGTCGTCGTCTCCGCGATGGGCGACACCACGGACGAACTGATCGACCTCGCCAACCAGGTGACCCCCCTGCCGCCCGAGCGCGAGATGGACATCCTCCTCACCGCGGGCGAGCGCATCTCGATGGCGCTCCTCGCGATGGCGATCCAGGCGATGGGCGTGGAGGCCCACGCCTACACCGGCCAGCAGGCGGGCGTCATCACCGACGACGCCCACGGCCGCGCCCGCATCATCGACGTGACGCCGGGGCGGATCGAACGGTGCCTCGGCCAGGGCGCGGTGGCGATCGTCGCCGGGTTCCAGGGCGTCACCGAGCACACCAACGACGTCACCACGCTCGGCCGCGGCGGCTCGGACACCACCGCCGTCGCGCTCGCCGCCGCCCTGAAGGCCGACGTCTGCGAGATCTACACCGACGTCGACGGCGTCTTCACCGCGGACCCGCGCGTGGTGCCGGCGGCGCGCAAGGTCGCGCGGATCAGCTACGAGGAGATGCTCGAACTCGCCGCGAGCGGGGCGAAGGTGCTGGTCCTGCGGTGCGTGGAGTATGCGCGCCGCAACCACGTGCCGATCCACGTGCGGTCCAGCTTCTCCTCGCACACCGGCACGCTGGTCACCGATTCCGCCTACGAGGGAGAAGGACAGATGGAAGCCCCGATCATCTCCGGCGTCGCGCACGACCGCAGCGAGGCGAAGATCACCGTGGTCGGCGTGCCGGACGTGCCCGGCACCGCCGCGCGGATCTTCGAGGTGGTCGCGGGCGCGGGCTGCAACATCGACATGATCGTGCAGAACGTGTCTGCCGCGCAGACCGGCCTGACCGACATCTCCTTCACGCTGCCGATGGCGGACGGGCACAAGGCGATGGCCGCCCTGGACCACGTGAGCGGGGAGATCGGCTTCGCGTCCTTGCAGTACGACGACCAGATCGGCAAGTTGTCGCTGATCGGCGCGGGGATGCGCTCGCACCCGGGCGTCTCGGCCCGGTTCTTCGGCGCGCTGCGCGACGCCGGCATCAACATCGAGATGATCTCGACGTCGGAGATCCGCATCTCCGTGGTGACGCGTGCGGACGAACTCGACGACGCCGTCCGGGCCGTGCACACGGCCTTCGACCTGGACGCGCGGGACGTGGAAGCCGTGGTCTACGGGGGGACAGGACGATGAGCGAGATTTCGCAGGTGAGCGGCGCGGTCGACGACGGCGGCGCGCGCCGGCGGGTGAACGTCGCCGTGGTCGGGGCGACCGGCCAGGTGGGCGGCGTCATGCGCCGGATCCTCGAGGAGCGCGACTTCCCCGTCGCGACCATGCGGTACTTCGCCTCCGCGCGCTCCGCGGGGAAGGTGCTGCCGTGGAAGGGCGAGGACGTCGTGGTCGAGGACGTCGCGACGGCGGACCTCGCCGGGATCGACATCGCGATCTTCTCCGCGGGCGGGGCCACGTCCAAGGTCCAGGCGCCGCGCTTCGCGGCGGCGGGCGCCGTCGTCGTCGACAACTCCTCCGCGTGGCGGATGGACCCGGACGTGCCGCTCGTGGTGAGCGAGGTGAACCCCGAGGCCGTGCGCGAGGCGCGCAAGGGGATCATCGCGAACCCCAACTGCACCACGATGGCCGCGATGCCGGTGCTCAAGCCGCTCGCCGATGAGGCCGGTCTGGTGCGGCTCGTGGTGAGCACGTACCAGGCGGTCTCCGGCAGCGGGCTCGCCGGCGTGCAGGAACTGGACACCCAGGTGCGGGCCGCCGTCGAGCAGGACACGACGGCGCTGGTGCACGACGGCGGGGCGGTCACCTTCCCGGCGCCGGTGAAGTATGTGGCGCCCATCGCGTTCGACGTGGTGGCGCTGGCCGGCTCGCTCGTGGACGACGGCTCCGGCGAGACGGACGAGGAGCAGAAGTTGCGCAACGAGTCGCGCAAGATCCTCGGGCTCCCCGACCTGCTGGTGTCCGGGACCTGCGTGCGGGTGCCGGTGTTCACCGGACACTCCCTCGCGATCAACGCCGAGTTCGCGCGGCCGATCTCGCCGGAGCGTGCGGTCGAGTTGCTGTCCGGCGCCCCGGGCGTGGAACTCGTGGACGTGCCGACGCCGCTCGCGGCCGCCGGCGCGGACGCGAGCCTCGTGGGGCGCATCCGGGAGGACCGGTCCGTGCCCGGCGGGCGCGGTCTCGCGCTGTTCATCAGCAACGACAACCTGCGCAAGGGCGCGGCCCTGAACGCGGTCCAGATCGCGGAGCTCCTGGTCTAGCCCCCCGCCCCGACCCCGGCCCCACATCCGACCCCGGCCCCCGCTCAGCCCACTTCCGCCGAACACGTGGTTAGTCGTCTTGTCCGGCCGGATAGGACGACTAACCACGTGTTGGACGCGTGTGGGCGACGCGAAGGTGCCGGCGAACGGTTGACGCGACGAGGCCCAGTCGACTGTCCTCCGACGTGAACCGCAGGACGTCCGCGACTTGCATCAGGTCGTTCTGCCGACGGCGGTCGTAGAGCAGCGCTGCTGCGGACTCGTGGAACTCGCGGCCGTCCATCTCGGCGATGAGCCAGCGGTCGTCGTCGATCTTCCAGCCCATGTCGCCTCGACCCAGGAAGCGGCCGTTGCGATCCCGGATCACCACCTGCAGGTCGTCCGGCGGGATTCCGAGGTCGAGGCAATCGAGCCGCCCGGCGGTCTCCAAGGGCGACTCGGCCCGCCCATCCGCTAGACACCACCAGTCGTGCGTCCGAGCCACGCCACGCCTGCCACGAGCGAGGTCGTGCGCTCGGGCGAGTCCACGCGCGTCGATCAGCCCGAGGTTCAGGGCCGAGTCCATCACTGCGACTGCGTTGCCACGCGAGAGCTCGGGCACCGCCTGCGCGAGCGCCCACGGAACGTCGGCGACGCGCCGTCCCGCGATCTCGACGGTCTCGAGGCCGTTGTCGAACTGGCGCAGGCGCAGGTCACCGCGGTTTCGGCGCTCCGTACCGCGGGGAACCGCGGCTTCGATCGGGATCGTGAGGGGGAGCCCGAGGATCCCGTGGAGCGCCAAGGCGCCCTTCCCGACGGCGATCGCCTCAGGCCCGTAGGCGAGCAACGCCGTCCAGACCGACCGACGTCGGAGAGTGTCCGGCCTCCGTGGTGTGGCCGGTGATGGCTCCACGTCGTAGACACCACGCGCAACGCGTGCCCACGCACCACATCGGACCAGTGCCGCGCAACGCTCGGCTGTGACGCCATGCGCTAGACACTGGGCGGTCGAAACGAGGTTCTCCTGGGACGCCGCGAGCATCAGGAGGTCGGTCGGCACGGGTCGAGGCGGATGCATGACGCCGAGTGGATCGCAGCACCGCAGCGCGCTGACTCGTGAGCTGGGTCCCGCGGTGGACAGCAGCGCACCCGCGCCACCTGTGGACGCCGGCCGAACACGTGGTTAGTCGTCCCATCCGGCCGAATGAGACGACTAACCACGTGTTCGGCGAAGTGAGGGGGTTAGGGGGAGGGAGGAGGGGTCAGGGGAGGGGGAGGCGGAGGTGGCGGCGGGCGAAGTCGAGTTCCGCGCGCATCTGGCGGACCCGCTCGTCGTCCACCAAGGACCCGTGCCCGGCGTCGTACCGGTACACCTCGCACACCCCGCCGCGCGCGGCGAGCTCCGCCACATACCCCTCGATCTGCCGGACCGGGCACCGCGGGTCGTTCTCCCCCGCGAGTACCAGCACCGGCGCCCGCACCGCGTCCAGGTAGGTGATCGGGCTGGAGATCCGGTACGCCTCGGGCGCCTCCTCCGGGCTCCCCCCGACCAGCGACCGGTCGACCGCCCGCAGCCCCTCCATCTCGTCCTCGTACGCCGCGACGTAGTCCGCCACCGGCACCGCGGCGATCCCCGCCGTCCAGCGCTCCGGTTGCGTCCCGAGTCCCAGCAGCACGAGGTACCCGCCCCACGACGCCCCTGCCAGCACGCTGCGCTCAGGGTCCACCACGCCCCCGGCCACGAGTGCGTCGTGCACCGCAGCCACGTCCTCGAGTTCCGTGAACCCGACCTTCGCCTCGAGCGCGTCGCGCCACGCCGAGCCGTACCCGGTCGACCCCCGGTAATTGACCTCCACGACGGCGAACCCGTGGTCCACCCACGCCGCCGCCGCGGGGGAGAACGAGTCGGAGTCGTGCCACGTCGGACCGCCGTGCACCGACACGACGCACGGGTACGGCGCCTCGCACTCCTCGGGCGTGCGCAGCAGGGCGTGCACCCGCCCGCCCGGCCCCTCCACCCAGACGTCCCGTACCGGGACCGACGGCGGGGCCGGCGCCCCGGTCAGCGGCACCACGTCGTGGCCGGCCCGCGTGGACCGGACGGTCCGCGGCTCGGCGCCCGAGGACCATGCGTACCAGACGTCCCCGTCCGGTCGCGCCGTCGCCTCGCTCACGGCCCCCGTGCGGGGCCCGACCGGCGCGGTCCTCCCCGTCCGCAGGTCGTGCCGGTAGAGCAGCGTGCGCGCCTCGTGGTCGACGGCGACCAGGAGCGCCCGCGCGTCCGGATACCAGTGGGCGCCGGCGACGTCGCCCGGCAGGCCGAGGTCGATCGGCGCCACCTCGCCGAGGGCCACGTCCCAGATCAGGAGCTCGGGCCGCCCGTCCCGCTCGTGCTCCACGAGCAGGCGCGCGTCGCCGTCGCGCGGCGCGAAGTCGAGGGCCCAGAGCCCCCGGCCTGCGCCGTCGTCCAGGTCGGCGACCACGCGGCCGGTGTCCGCCGCGATGACGCGCAACGCGGGGTGCCGGCTGTCTCCCCGCTCGCGGTGCTCGACGGCCACGAGGTTCGCGTCCTGGCTGAGCGCGGCCGCCTCGGCGTCGTGCTCGCTCGCGTAGAGGAGGACCGGCAGGTCCGTGCCCGCGCTCGCGGGCCCCACCATGATCTGGTGGATCTGCGTGCCGTAGGCCGCGTCACTGCGGCCGACGACGGCGGTGGAGTCCGCGCCCAGGAGCAGTCCGGCGTCGTAGGCGGCGGGAAGGCGGATGGGCGTCTCGGGCCGACGCCGCGGCGGTGAGCCGAACGGTTGGCGACGCCAGACGCCGTACTCGTCCCCGCCGTCGTCGTCGAACCACCAGATCCACTTCCCGCGCGGGTCGATGGTCGCGCTGTCCGTGCCCTCGGGGCGGTCGGTGGCGAGCACCAGGCGCCGCGACGCGGCGTCGAAGGAGTGCACTTGGAGCACGCCGCCCGCCGTGGCCACCACGCAGCAGCGGTGCGGAGCGAGGCGCGCCCAGTCGGGCAGGTGGACCCGAGGGGCGCGGAAGCGCTGCTCCCACGCGGGCGGGGGCCAGGAGGTGGGCGCAAGCGGATCGCCGGCGACGGTGCTCACGACGGCGATTCTCGCACCCGGCCGGGTGGGTGCCCGGACCTGGTGCGCAGTCGAATCCTCGACCGAGTCACTTGGCCAGGCCCCAGGTGCTCGCTACTGCAGCAGCGTGTCGTCCAGCGCCGCGCCCTTGATCTTCTCGAACTCGGTCAGGAGGTCGTGCACCGTGGTGCGGGCCTTGCGCTCGGCGTCGATGTCGAGGATCACGCGGCCCTCATGCATCATCACCAGCCGTGTGCCGAGCCGCAGCGCCTGTTCCATGTTGTGGGTGACCATGAGCGTGGTCAGGTGATGGCGTTCCACCACCTCGGCGGTGAGGCGGGTCACGAGGGCCGCGCGCTGGGGGTCCAGCGCAGCCGTGTGTTCGTCGAGCAGCAAGATCTTGGGCTCGCTGAAGGTGGCCATCACCAGCGAGAGGGCCTGCCGCTGCCCTCCCGAGAGCAGCCCGACCTTGGCCTTCAGCCGGTCCTCGAGGCCCAGTTCGAGTGAGGCCAACTCGTCCCGGAAGACGGCGCGTTTGCGGGCGCTGACGCCGGGGCGCAAGCCGCGTGACCTGCCCCGCCCGTAGGCCAAGGAGAGGTTCTGCTCGACGGTCATCTCCGGCGACGTGCCGGCCATGGGGTTCTGGAAGACGTGACCCACGTAGGCGCCGCGCTGGAGGTCGCGAAGCCGGGTGACATCCCGGCCGTCGATCGTCACCGTGCCCGCGTCGGGCCGCATCTTCCCGGAGACGAGGTTGAGCAGGGTGGACTTCCCCGCGCCGTTGGAGCCGATCACCGTGACGAACTCGCCGGCGGCGAGGGACAGGGTGAGCCGGTCGATGGCAACCCGCTCGTTGACGGTCCCCAGGAAGAAGGTCTTGCGGACCTCGCTGAGTTCGAGCACCGCTCAGCCCCCGTTCCCCACGCTGGACAGGACCCGTCGGAACCGCACCGGGCTGGGCAGCCGGCGGAACACCCGCCACTGCGGCACCACGAGCGCCAGGACCACGAGCACCGCCGAGATCAACTTCATGTCGTTCGGGTTGAGGCCGGCGTTGAGCGCCAGCTGGATCACCACGCGGTAGAGGACGGAACCGAGGACGACGGCGAGCGAGGCG
Source organism: Actinomycetales bacterium (assembly GCA_029975645.1). Lineage (GTDB taxonomy): Bacteria > Actinomycetota > Actinomycetes > Actinomycetales > JAHECE01 > JAHECE01. The sequence goes on along the minus strand of JARKOU010000163.1, from coordinate 8,943 downwards.
ATCACGATGGTGCCCGCCCCGAAGATCGCCTGCCCGATGATCACCGAGGCCAGTCCCGCGAGGATGAGCCCGATCCCCATCCCGATGTCCGCGAAGCCCTGGTACTGGGCAACGAGCGCGCCGCACAGCGCGACGAGGCCGTTGGAGAGCGCGAGCCCGAGCACCTTCATGCGGTCGGTGCTCACCCCGAACGAGCGGATCATCTCCTCGTTGTCACCCGTGGCCTGCATCGCCAGGCCCAGGTCGGTGTGCAGGAACCAGTCGATGATCACCTTCACCGCCAACGCGACGGCGGCGAACACCAGCACCGCGACCCACGTGCCGAGGTAGCCGCCCTCGCGCAAAGGCGTGATGAGGGTCTCCTCCCGCAGCAGCGGGAGGTTCGACTTCCCCATGATCCGCAGGTTCACCGAGTACAGCGCGATCATCGTCAGGATGCCCGCGAGCAGCCCGTTGATCTTCGCCTTGGTGTGGAGCAGCCCGGTCACCACCCCGGCGACCATCCCACCGGCGAACGCGACCACCGTCGCGAGGAGCGGCGGCGTGCCCCCCACGATGAGGATGGCCGCGATTCCGCCGCCCGTGGTGAAGGACCCGTCGACGGTCAGGTCGGGGAAGTTGAGGATGCGGAACGTCAGGTAGACGCCGAGGGCCATCACCGCGTAGATGAGCCCCAGTTCGACGGCGGTGATCACGTCGCGCCTCCCCCTTCCTCGACCTCGGTGGTGCGGACCGCTGCTACTGCGAGATGACGGTGTCTGCTCGGTCCACGAGCGCCTGCGGGATCGTGACGCCCATGCGCTCCGCCGCCGCCGTGTTCACCACGAGCTGCAGCTCGTCCTGGGTCTGGATCGGCATGGTGGCCGGGTCGGCGCCGTTCTCCAGGATGTCGATGGCCATGAGCCCGGTCTGGTAGCCGAGCTTGCTGTAGTCGATGCCGTAGGTGGCGACGGCGCCGCGCTCGACGCTGTCGCCCTCGGCCGCGATGACCGGGACCTGCTTGGCCTCGGCCACCTGGATGAGCGACTCGAGCGCGGACACGACGGCGTTGTCCGTCGGCACGTAGAAGGCGTCGACGTCGAGCGACTCGGCGGCCTGCTGAACCTCACCGGCCGAGCTCACGGTGGCGAGCTTCAGCTCCAGCCCGAGGTCGGTGGCGGCCTCCTGGGCCATGTCCACCTGGACCTGCGAGTTCACCTCGCCGGAGGAGTAGACGATGCCGACCGTGGTCGCGTCCGGCGCGAGCTCCTTGACCAGGCTCAGCTGCTCCGCCACGGGGTTCTTGTCGCTGGTGCCGGTGACGTTGCCGCCCGGCGCGTCCCACGAGTCCACCAGGCCGGCCTCCTTCGGCTCGGTGACCGCGGTGATGAGGATCGGCTTGTCGGTGATGGCCTGGGCGGCCGCCTGGGCGGTCGGGGTCGCGATCGCGAGCACCATGTCGACGTTGTCCGAGGCGAAGGTGCCGGCGATGGCCGTGGCGGTTGCCTGGTCACCCTGGGCGTTCTGCTCGTCGAACACCACGTCCGTGCCCTCGACGTAGCCGGCATCGACGAACGCCTGCTCGAAGCCCTCGCGGGCGGCGTCGAGGGAGGGGTGCTCCACGATCTGCATGACGCCGATCCGGATCGCGTCCGCGCTGGTCGCGTCACCTCCGGAGCCGCCGTCGTCGCCGCCGTTCGAGCATCCGGCGAGCGCCAGGGTCGCGGTGAGCAGCCCGGTCGCGACCATGCCAAAGGTGGAGCGCCTCATCGATGAGTCCTTTCCTCGCGCAGGAGCAAGCCCGGTCATCGTAGGGGCGGGCACCGACACGATCGTGGGACTCCGGGGAGGCGCGCCAGACTGCGGTGGGGCGCCGACCCTCAGCGAACGGGCGTCCAGGGGGCGAAGGCATTGGTGACTCCCCGCAACGCCGGGGCCAACTCGGGGAAGTGCCGGAGCAGAACCGAGACCATCGTGTTGTCGTCCACCCACTCCAGGCCCTCGGCCGTGTAGATCTCGGGCCGGTAGTCGTCCGTGAGGAAGCGGTCGGAGGAAATGCGTCGCGGCGCCATGAGGGCGAAGATCCGGAACGCCGTGTCGCTGAAGCCCATGCCGGGCGGCGGCGTCTCGGCATAGAGGCCCACCATGAGGTCGACGTTCTCGAGGTCGCCGTCGTAGACCCGGCGCAGTTGCGCCTGCCAGTCGGGGTTGGGCGTGAGGTCCTCGAACGACGTCGGTGCCTTGAGGTGCAGGTGCCGACGGAACTCCGCATAGCGCGGGACGCCCCGCTCGCGGACCCGGGTGATGTCCACCGAGGCGAGGTCCAGGAGCGTGCCGTCCGGACGATGGAGGTTCTGGAGGAACCGGGGGTAGTTGTGGAGCGTGATCGCGCCCGGGTGGGACCGCCCGAACGAGTACAGCCCGTTCCCCATCCCCAGGTGGTGCGTGCGTTCTCGCACGTGGCGGAGCGTGAGGTCCTCGAACGTGTGCTCGGCGAGCACGGCGTCGTCGGCAAGGGAACGGAAGGTGTAGTCGTCCGGGATCAGCGGGTGCATCCGGTAGACGGCGCCGAACTCCTCGGTCAGCGCGTACGGCACCCTGAACAGGTTCTTCCGGGAGCCCGGGATGCCGCTGATGACGTCGTTCCGGCTGATCCTGCCGTAGCGCTTGCGCACGCCCTCGCCCGCGAGGCCCCACCACGTGGTCTTCATCGCCCGTACCGTGGTGGGGTGGGCGATGATCCCAGGCGTCCACTCGACCGTGTGGATCTTGGCCATGAGCGCCGCGTTGATGAGGCGGGCCGTGCGGTAGAGGCGGTCGTCACCCCAGTTCGGGTTGTTCTTCCGGAGCATGTCGCAGATCGCGTTGTGCTCGCGCATGAAGAGGCCGTGCAGGAGTCCGAGCCCGAACCAGAAGTTGCCGTCGACGCCGGAGACGTCCAGGTGCGCGTCCAGCGTTGCGGGCGGCAGCCCGTCCTCGTCGATCAGCAGCTTGCCGTCCTCGTGGGCGCGCAGGCCCTCGGCGATGTGGCGGGTGTCGCCGTAGACCTGCGAGCCGTCCCACCAGTGCGTGTCGTCGTTCACCCACGTGGTCGCGGTGCCGTCCGACTCCTGCCAGGTCGCGTCGGGGATGGCCTTCGGCACGCGCATGGGGTGCTCGGGCCAGGCGTCGTCGTCGGCGAGGGGAAGGCGGTGGACGTTGTCCCACGACGGCTTCGGGTGGCTGAACCAGTCGTGGACCTCGAACTGGAGCCACGCGGCGGCCAGGAGGTTGAGGGAGGTCGCGGGGAGGAACTCCTTCCGCGTCAGCAACTCGCGGCTCACCGTGCGCGGGTTGGGCGTCATGAGCGCCGAGCCGGTCTCGGGGTAGGTGGCCTCGAGCGGGACGTTGCGCCCGAACCGGCACCCGAGGCTGCCCATCTTCGGGTGCTCGAGGTCGTTGTAGTGCCCCGTGACGGTGCGGGCGGTGAGGTAGGTGCCGTCGGCCACTTCGGGGATCTCGGGGACCGGCCCCGGGAGCTCGCCGGTGGCCACGAGGTTCTGCTTGCGCAGCCGGGAGCGGATCCCGATGAGCATGAGGATGCCCAGCGGAAGCGGCTGGCGGTGCCACGGGACGCGTTGGTCCACCCAGGTGACCGCCCGGCCGTAGAGCAGGGCGAGGTGCCAGCCGAGGCCGTGGCGGGTGGGTGCTGGACGACGAACCGATGTGCTCATGAGGTTCCCCCTTCCCCGGACGTGCGGGGCGCGACGTCCGAGGCTCTCCTCCGGTACCGACGGGAGCGGGCCGCGGCGCGGACAGGCGGCGCGGCCACGCGCAGAGCCTGGCAGAACGGGCGACCCGGCGCATCAACCCGCGCGCGACCGCGCCTCTCGGGCCACGCGCCGGGCCTGGCGCAGGGGTTCCGGGGTGCGGTGCCCCAGCGCCGAGCGGACGACGACGACGGCGGCCGTCTCCGCGTCGGCGCGCCACGCGGCGTGGGCCACCACTGCGCGGACGCCCGGTGCGGTCCTGACCCACCGGGCGACGTCGTCCCCGTCGAGGGCGAGCGGCGCCGTCGACCCCCGGAGAGACCCCGGCTCGGGTCCGCGGGCGCGCAGCGGGCGATGGGTGACGCCGACGCTCGGGACGCCGAGTGCCGCGCCCAGGTGGAGGGCCAGCCCGGCGCGGCGCGGATGGTCGCGTCCGGACGCATCGATCAGCAGGACGTCCGGGATGGCCGGGTGGGCGTGCAGGGCGAGGGCCGTGAGGACGTCGGCGAGCATGGCGCCCTCGCGCAGGGCGAGCAGACCGGGCGCGTAGGAGGCTCCTGCGACGCCGGGTACCACGGCCTCGGCGAGGAGGTCAGGTCCGTCGAGGAGCGCTGCACCCACCCAGGCGTGGTCCCCGGGGTGTCCCGGGCCCTGTTCGCCGCGCACGAAGGCGACGAACGCGGCGGCCACGCGCAGCGGGCGGTCGGGGGGTGCCCACGGTTCGGGGTGCAGCGCGGCCAGGCGTCGTTGCTCGGCGGCGAGCGTGGTGGGCGTGGTGGGCCAGGTGTACGGGTGGTGGGGCACGGCGGCCTCCTCGGGTCTCACGGGGTCACACGTCCACGGTCACGAGGCAGCGCCACGTGCCGTCGTCGCCGGAGGTGAAGCGCAACCCATGGCGGGTGATGGCCTTGGGTGCGCAGCCGGTCTGGGTCAGCGCCGTGAGCGGTGCGGTGTCGAGGTGGCCGGTCAGGGCGCCGTCGTCGCGGTCGACGGCGAGGTGGGCGTCCAGCGCGAGGACGCCGAGGACGTCGACGTCGTAGATCACCTCCTCGAGAAGGGACACGAGCAGGTCGATGTCGGTGGTGGGTGGGAGCGTGACCGGCATGGGGGCGGTGGGCGGCGGGGCGGCGGCGGTGTCGACCACGATGCCTGCGAGCGCGCGCACCGCCTCGGCCAGGCAGGCCTCGCGCGTGGGCGCCCAGGCCTCGAAGCGGACGTCGGCGGTGTGGGGCAGGAGACGATGCCCCGACGCAGGCGGGGAACGGTGGGGCCGCCGCGGCGGCGAGTCAGGTGACGTCGGCATGCGCTACCCCTTGACCACGCCGATCGGCCGCAACCGCGCCACGCGCCGGGCGAGGCCCGCGCGCTCGCAGACGATCACGACCTCGTCGACGTCCTTGTATGCGAAGGGCGCCTCCTCGGCGAGCCCGCGCGCGGAGGACGCTCGCACGGCGATGCCGTGGGACTCCAGTTCCTCCTTCAGGGTGGCGCCGTGCGTCCGGCGGGCGGCGGCGTGGCGGCTCAGCACCCGGCCGGCGCCGTGGCACGCGGAGTCGAACGCCGGGTTGTTCGTCACGCCGGCCAGCACGTACGACGCCGTCCCCATGGACCCGGGGACCAGGACGGGCTGGCCATGGGCGCGCAGGTCTGCGGGCAGTGCCGGGTGGCCCGGGGGCAGGGCGAGGGTGGCGCCCTTGCGGTGGACGCAGAGGGTTCTGGGAGTGCCGTTGACCTGGTGCGTCTCCATCTTCGCGAGGTTGTGGGAGACGTCGTACGCCAGGTGGAGGTCGCGCGTGCCGAGGGCCTCGTCGAAGGCGGCGCGGGTCGCGTGGGTGAGGAGCTGGCGGTTGGCCCGCCCGAAGTTGGCCGCCGCCGCCATGGCGCCGAGGTACGCCTCGCCCTCGGGGGAGTGGGCGGGCGCGCAGGCGAGTTGGTCGTCCGGGACGTGGATGCCGTGGCGCGGCATGGCGGAGAGCATCGTGCGGACGTGGTCGGAGCAGATCTGGTGGCCCAGGCCTCGTGAGCCGGTGTGGATCATCACGGTGACCTGGCCGAGGTGCAGGCCGAACGCGGCGGCGGCCGCCGGGTCGTACACCGACTCGACCACTTGGACCTCGAGGAAGTGGTTCCCGCTCCCGAGGCTGCCCACCTGGGCCCGGCCACGAGCCAGGGCGCGGTCCGAGACGTGTGCGGGGTCGGCGTCGTGCACCTCGCCGTGGTCCTCGCACCGGGCGAGATCGCCCTCCTCGCCGAATCCTCGGCCGACGGCGTGCGCCGAGCCGTGCCGGAGCAGGCCGGTGAGGTCATCGGTGCTCGGGGCGTGCCACACGCCACCGGGGCCGACACCGCGAGGGATGCGGACGTCGAGCGCGGCCATGAGGGTGTTAAGGCGCGGGCGGACCTCGGCCTCGGTCAAGGGAGTGAGGAGGAGGCGCACGCCGCAGGAGATGTCGAAGCCGACGCCTCCGGGCGAGACCACGCCACCGTCGGCCGGATCCGTGGCGGCCACGCCGCCGATGGGGAAGCCGTAACCCCAGTGGACATCCGGCATCGCGAAGGAGGCGACGACGATGCCGGGCAAGGTCGCGACGTTCGCCACCTGGCGGAGCGACTCGTCGTGGCGGACGTCGGGCAGGAGGCGAGAGGAGGTGAAGACGACGCCAGGCACGCGCATTGCGCCGTGTCGTTCGATGCGCCAGCGGTACGGCGCTTCCTCGACGAGCGTGACACCTGGCTGGTTCGACATCGGCGGATCCCGCGACGGCGCGGCCTCCCACCCGCCAGTGTGACCGCCTCGCCAGGGCTCCGTCGGGGATCCTGGCGAGGCGTTGGGTTCATGCCGGCCGGTGCGACGGCGTCTCGCCGCGAGAGGAGTCGAGCCGTCGCGCCGGCCGGCGTCGGGCGGTCAGGACGTCAGCGCGAAGCCGCCGGTCCAGGAGGTCCTGCCTGCGGCGGCCAGGGTGATCTGGAGGAAGCCGAGGGCTTCGAGTTCTCGGGCGCGCCGCAGCGGGCCGGCGTCGACGGCGCGCAGTCCGCCGGCGGTGACGACCGCTGCGAGCAGGTCCTTGGCCTCGGCGTCGTCTCCGGCAATGAGGACGGTGGTCGCGTCATCCCCGACCGTGCCGGTTGCGAGCGTGGCGGCGAACGTCGTGTTGAACGCCTTGAGCACGCGGGCGCCCGGCACTGCGGCGGCGATCTCGGCGGCGGCAGAGGAGTCCGCCGGGACCGTGAGGGAGTCGAAGGTCTGGAAGTCGAGAGGGTTGGTGATGTCGACCACCACCTTGCCCGCGAGGTGGTCCGCGTGCGCGGCCAGGACGTCCGCGACCGCCGGGTAGGGAACCGCGAGGACGACGACGTCGCCGCCCGGAACCCGGTCCGCGTCCTCGGGGCCGAGGTGCTCGACGGCGTTGCCGCCCGCCGTGACCACCCGAGCGATGGCCTGGCCCATGTTTCCGGTGCCGATGATGCTGACGAGCGTCATGAGAGTGCTCCCTTACGTCCGATGAGTTGGTTGTGGAGACAGTGGTTGTGGTGACAACTAGAACCGTAGCCCCTTCTGTTTGTCTCGTCAACCAAGTACACTGGGTCCGTGAGCACACAAGGCCTGGATGCAGCCGAGACCGCGGCGTGGGTGCGCCTGGCGGCCCTCGTCGAGCTCCTGCCCGCGGTGCTCGACTCCCAGCTGCGCCGCGATGCCGGCCTCACGCACTTCGAGTACCTCGTGCTCGGGATGCTCGCGGACACCCCGGAGCGCGTACTGCGCATGAGCGCCCTTGCGGCACGCACGAACGCCACGCTGCCACGGCTGTCCCACGTGGTCACCCGGCTCGAGGCCAGGGGGCTCCTGATGCGCCGGCCCTGCCCCGAGGACGGGCGGGCGAGCAATGTGGTCCTGACCGACGCCGGCCACGAGGCCTTTCGCGACGCGACACCCCGGCACGAGGCAACGGTCCGTCGTTACGTGTTCGACGTCCTGGACCGCGACCAGGTGGCTGACGTCGCCGAGATCGCCGAGCGCATCCTGCGGACCATCGACCCGGACGGCACCATGACCGCCCTGTGCCGGCTCCCCGTGCCGGAGCGCACGGCCTGAGTCGCTGCTGGACCGCTGCTAGACCAGGCCGAGGCTCTGGAAGCTGAGGGCGATGCCGTCGTTGTCGGCGTCGGCGGTGACGAGGTCGGCCACCTCGAGAAGGGCGGGGTGGGCGTTGCCCATCGCGACGCCGACCTCGACGAACTGCAGCATCTCGATGTCGTTGCGGCCGTCACCGTAGGCGATGGTGTGCTCGCGGGGGATCTCGGCGTGCTCGATCAGGAGCTCGATCGCCGTCGCCTTGTGGATGCCGGGGATCGACATCTCCCCGCTGTTCGGGCCGAACATCGGCACGGTGGCGTGGATGACCTCGAACTCGTCCGCGAACTCGGCGCGGATCCGGTCGATCGTGACGTCGGAGTCCAGGAACGAGATCTTGTTGATGTCGGTGCGCAGGGGGTCGGCCCCGATGACGAGGGAGTCGATGAATCCGCCCAGGCCACGCTCCAGCTCCGCGAGGACGTCCTCGTCCGTGACGCCGCCGAAGATCAACTCGCGCAGGCGATGCGGCGAGCGAGCGCTGCCGTACAGGCCGCTGTTCGCCTCGAGGTAGTACTCGATCCCGTGGCGGTGGAAGAAGTCGACGGCGTGCCGGATGTGCTCCACCGGCACGCTGCGGTGCAGCAGCACCTCGCCCTCGTACTCGACGTAGCCGCCGGCGGAGGCGATGACGCCGTCGAAGCCCGGCTCCATGATCTCGTCCCACAACTCGGCGGTCGATCGGCCCGTGCACAGGAAGACCTGGTGCCCGTTGGCCCGGGCTGCGATAACCGCGTCCCGGGCTGACGGCGGCACCACGCCGCGCTCGTTGACGAACGTCCCGTCGACGTCCAGGAACACTGCCTTGCGGGTCATGGTCACTCCTTCGGTGCCGTGTGCTGATGTCCGACGACGGCGCACCCGCCTCGTGTGGTGGGTGCGCCGTCGCCGTGGTGTGATCAGGCGCTCTTCAGGCTGGCGCCGTTGGTGCGGATGACCTCCGCGTACCAGTCGAAGGACTTCTTCTTGTAGCGGGTGAGGGTTCCGGTGCCGTCGTCGTTGCGGTCGACGTAGATGAAGCCGTAGCGCTTGGAGAGCTGGGCGGTGGAGGCGCTGACGAGGTCGATGGGTCCCCAGGTGGTG
>JARKOU010000154.1 GCA_029975645.1 Actinomycetales bacterium | reverse complement strand
TCGCTCGTGATGTCGAGGGATCCTCGACGTCACGAGCGACCACCCTCGACCTCGGCGAGATCGGGGCCGCCCGGATGTATGGTTATGCGCATGTCTGTATCTGTGGCGGTGGCGGGTGCGAGCGGCTACGCCGGCGGCGAGGTGCTGCGCCTCCTCCTGGCCCACCCCGAGGTGGAGATCGGCGCGCTGACCGCGCATCGCAACGCCGGAGACACGGTGGGAACGCACCACCCGCACCTCCTTCCCTTGGCGGACCGGGTGCTCGAGCCCACCGAGGTGGACGCGCTGGTGGGGCACGACGTCGTGGTCCTGGCCCTCCCGCACGGCGCCTCGGGCGCGATCGCCGCCGGGCTGCCGGGCGACACCCTCGTCCTCGACTGCGGCGCCGACCACCGCCTCACGGACGCCGCCGCCTGGGAGGCCTTCTACGGCAGCCCGCACGCGGGCTCCTGGCCGTACGGCATGCCTGAACTGATCCTCGGCGGCGGCGGCCGGCAGCGCGACCGCCTGGCCGGCGTGCGGCGGGTCGCCGTTCCGGGCTGCAACGTCACCGCGGTCACCCTGGGTCTGCAGCCCGGCGTCGCGGCCGGCGTGGTGGACCCGACCGACATCGTCGCCGTCCTCGCCAACGGCTACTCGGGCGCAGGCAAGGCGCTCAAGACGCACCTGCTCGCGTCCGAGGGCCTGGGTGCCGCACTTCCGTACGCCGTCGGGGGCGTCCACCGGCACATCCCCGAGATCGAGCAGAACCTGCGCGCCGCCGGCGCGCCGGAGGTGCGGATCTCCTTCACGCCCACCCTGGTCCCGATGTCGCGCGGCATTCTCGCGACGACGACGGCGCGGCTCACCCCGGGCGTCTCGCCCGAGCACGTGCGCGCGGCGTGGGAGGACGCGTACGCGGACGAGCCGTTCGTCCACCTGCTGCCGGAGGGCCGCTGGCCCACCACGGCCGCCGCCGTGGGCGCCAACACCGCGCTGGTCCAGGTCGCGGTGGACGCCCGCGCCGGCCGTGTGGTCACCGTCACGGCGATCGACAACCTCGTCAAGGGCACGGCCGGCGCCGCTGTCCAGTCCATGAACCTCGCGCTCGGCCTGCCCGAGACGCTCGGCCTGTCCACCGTGGGGGTGGCCCCGTGACCGTCACCGCGCCCTCGGGTTTCCGCGCAGCCGGCGTGGCCGCCGGCCTGAAGTCCTCCGGCAAGCCGGACGTCGCCCTCGTGGTCAACGACGGCCCGCTCCAGGTGGCCGCCGGCGTCTTCACGAGCAACCGGGTGGTCGCCGCCCCGGTCGTGTGGTCGCGGCAGGCGGTCTCCGACGGCGTCGCCCACGCCGTCGTCCTCAACTCCGGCGGCGCAAACGCGTGCACTGGGCCGGAGGGCTTCGCGGACACGCACCGCACGGCGGAGCACGTGGGCGCGGTCCTCGACACCTCGCCCGGCGACGTCGCGGTCTGCTCCACGGGCCTCATCGGCCTCCGGCTGCCGATGCCGGCACTCCTCGCCGGCATCGACGCCGCGGCCGCAGCCCTCAGCGCCGACGGCGGCCTCGACGCCGCCCACGCGATCATGACCACGGACACGGTGCCCAAGCTCACCCACGTGGCCGGTGCCGGGTGGAGCGTGGGCGGCATGGCGAAGGGCGCCGGGATGCTGGCACCCGGACTGGCCACCATGCTCTGCGTCCTCACCACCGACGCCGTGGTCACGCCAGAGACGGCCGACGCCGCGCTGCGGGACGCCGCGCGCGTCACCTTCGACCGCATCGACTCCGACGGCTGCATGTCCACCAATGACACGGTGCTGCTCCTCGCCTCGGGCGCGAGCGGCGTCGAGCCGGACCCGGCGGACTTCGCCGAGGTCCTGACCCGGGCGTGCGCCGAACTGGCGCGCGGGCTCATCGCCGACGCCGAGGGCGCGAGCCACGACATCGCCATAACCGTGCGGGGCGCCCGGAGCGAGGAGGAGGCCGTGCCCGTAGCGCGCGCCGTCGCCCGCTCCAACCTCTTCAAGGCCGCCGTCTTCGGCAACGACCCGAACTGGGGCCGGGTGCTCTCGGCGGTCGGCACCGTCCCGGAGTCGGTCGCCGCCTTCGACGCCGATCGCATCGACGTGAGCATCAACGGCGTCATGGTGTGCCGCGCGGGCGGCGTGGGGGAGGACCGCGACCTCGTGGACATGGCCGCGGCGAGGGAGGTGCACGTGGACATCGACCTCCACGCCGCCGAGCCGGGAGCCGAGGTGACGATCTGGGCGAACGACCTCACCCACGACTACGTCCACGAGAACAGCGCGTACTCGACGTGACGTCCCCGAGCGCCGTACGCCCGCCCCACGGCCCCGTGAGCAGGAAGGTCCGGTCATGACCGTCCCCCCGGTCCCCGACGACTTCTACTTCAACACCGAGACGGACCTCTTCCCGTTCCAGAAGGCCGAGGTCCTCATCCAGGCGCTGCCGTGGCTGGAGCGCTTCTCGGGCGCCGTCGTGGTGGTCAAGTACGGCGGCAACGCCATGGTCGACGACGGCCTCAAGCGCGCCTTCGCCGAGGACGTCCTCTTCCTGCGGCAGGTGGGTCTGCGGCCCGTCGTCGTCCACGGCGGCGGCCCGCAGATCAGCGCCATGCTCAAGCGCCTGACGATCACCTCGGAGTTCCGCGGTGGCTTCCGGGTCACCACCCCCGAGGTGATGGACGTGGTCCGGATGGTGCTCGTGGGCCAGGTCTCGCGTGAACTCGTCAACCTCCTCAACGCCCGCGGCCCGCACGCCGTCGGCCTGTCCGGGGAGGACGGCGGCCTGCTGCGGGCCGCCCGCCGCCCGGCGATGGTCGAGGGGGAGCCGGTGGACGTCGGGCTGGTGGGCGACGTCGTCGAGGTCAACCCCGCTGCCGTCGAGGACATCCTCGCGGCCGGCCGGATCCCGGTGGTCTCCACCGTGGCGCCGGACATCGCGAACCCCGGCCAGGTCCTCAACGTCAACGCGGACACCGCGGCCTCCGCGCTCGCCGTCGCCCTCGGGGCGCAGAAGTTCATCCTCCTGACCGACGTCGAGGGCCTCTACGCGAACTGGCCGGACAAGTCCTCGCTCGTCCGCCGGATCGGCGTCGCCCACCTCTCGGAGATGCTCCCGAGCCTGGAATCCGGCATGGTCCCGAAGATGGAGGCGTGCCTGCGCGCCGTCCAGGGCGGCGTGCCCCAGGCCCACGTCATCGACGGACGTCAGCCGCACGCGATGCTCCTCGAGATCTTCACCTCCGAGGGCGTGGGCACCATGGTGCTGCCCGAGGTCACGTCCGAGTGGGGCGCGGCGTGAGCGCGGGAGTTCCCCAGCCGGGGACGACGGCGCCCGGCGGCGTTCCCGGGACCACCGCCGTGGAGTGGACCGCGCGGTACGGCCAGGCCCTCATGGGCAACTACGGGACGCCGCAGCGCGTGCTGGTACGCGGCGAGGGGCCGTACGTCTGGGACGCCACGGGCAAGCGCTACCTCGACCTGCTCGCCGGGATCGCCGTCAACGCGCTCGGGCACGCGCATCCCACGCTGGTCAGTGCCGTCTCCGCACAACTCGGCACGCTCGGCCACGTCTCGAACTTCTTCGCCACGCCCACGCAGATCACGCTCGCGGAGCGCCTGCTGGACCTGGCGGCCGAGGGCGGCGCCCCCGCCGGCTCGCGGGTGTTCCTGGCGAACACCGGCACCGAGGCGAACGAGGCGGCCTTCAAGATGGCGCGCCGGACCGGGCGCCCGCGCATCCTTGCGCTCGAGGGCGCGTTCCACGGCCGCACGATGGGTGCCCTCGCGCTGACGCACAAGATCGCCTACCGCGCGCCGTTCGAGCCGCTCCCGGGCGGCGTCGAGCACCTCCCCTTCGGGGACGTCGCCGCCCTCGAGGCTGCGATGGGCGACGACGTCGCGGCGCTCTTCGTCGAGCCGATCCAGGGTGAGGCGGGCGTGCGGTCCCTGCCGCCCGGATACCTGGCCGCAGCCCGCGCACTCACGGCGCGGCACGGCGCGCTGCTCGTCCTCGACGAGGTGCAGTCCGGCATGGGCCGCACCGGGGCGTGGCTGGCGCACCACCTCCCGCACGTGGGCGGCGGGATCGTGCCCGACGTCGTGACGCTCGCGAAGGGCCTGGGCGCCGGCTTCCCGGTCGGGGCGGTCATCGCCTACGGCGAGCGGGCCGGGTCGCTGCTCGGCGTCGGCCAGCACGGCACCACCTTCGGCGGCAACCCCGTCGCCGCGGCCGCGGCCCTGGCGACCATCCATGTCATCGAGCGCGACGGCCTCCTCGAGCACGTGCGGGACCTGGGCGACTGGCTCCTCGCCGCGCTGCGCGACGTCCGTCACCCGCTCCTCGCCGGGGCTCGCGGCGAGGGCCTGCTCCTGGCGCTGGAACTGACGGCCGACGCCGGGCCCGCGGTCGCGAGCGCCGCCCTCGAGGCGGGATTCATCGTCAACGCGGTGGCCCCGGACGCGATCCGCCTGGCCCCGCCGCTGGTCCTCACCCGGGCGCAGGCGGGCGACTTCGTGGCGGCCCTGCCCGCCATCCTCGACGCCGCGCGCAAGGCCACGCTCGCGGCGGCTGCACCCGCACCCGCCGCTGCACCCGCACCCGCCGCCGACACCACCCCCGCCGACGACACCAAGGACTCCTGATGCCCCGGCACTTCCTCCGCGACGACCACCTGACGCCTGCCGAGCAGCGCGAGGTCCTCGAACTCGCGCTCGCGATCAAGGCCGACCCGTTCGGGTGGCAGCCCCTCGCCGGTCCGCGTGCGGTCGCGATCCTGCTGGACAAGCCGACCCTGCGCACGCAGGTCTCCTTCGCGGCCGGCGTCGCCGAACTCGGCGGGTTCCCGATGTCCGTGGACGGCAACCTCGCCCGGATCGGGGTCCGGGAGTCGATCGCGGACACGGCCCGCGTGCTCGGCCGCCAGGTCGCCGCCATCGTCTGGCGCACCTACGACCAGGCCCGGATCGTGGAGATGGCCGACGTCGCGGGCGTCCCCGTGGTCAACGCCCTCACGGACCAGTTCCACCCCTGCCAGGTGCTGGCCGACCTCCAGACGCTCGCCGAGCACTGCGGCGGCCTCACCGCCACGGGCCCGGCACTGGCCGGGCGCAGCCTGGCGTTCGTGGGCGACGGCGCGAGCAACATGGCGCACTCCTACCTCGTGGGCGGCGCGACCGCGGGCCTCGACGTCCGGATCGGCGCCCCTCGCGCGTTCTGGCCGGACGAGGCCGTCGTCGCGCGCGCCGAGGAGATCGCGGCTGCCACCGGCGCCCGCGTGCTTGTCACGGACAGCGCCACCGAGGCGGTCGACGGCGTGACGGCCGTCGCCACCGACACGTGGGTCTCGATGGGCCGGGAGGCCGAGGCGGCCGAGCGGGAGGCCCCGTTCGTGCCCTACCGCCTCGATGCGGACCTGCTCGGGGAGGCCGCGCCCGGCGCCGTCGTGCTCCACTGCCTGCCCGCCTACCGCGGGAAGGAGATCTCCGCGGAGGTCCTCGACGGCCCGGCCGCGGTGGTCTGGGACGAGGCCGAGAACCGCAAGCACGCCCAGAAGGCGCTGCTCACCTGGCTCCTCGAGCGGGCCTGAGCCGCACCGACATGGCGTCCTCCATCCCGGCCACCAAGGCGGCGCGGCACGCGCTGATCGCGCGTGTGATCGCGCGTCAGGCCGTGCACTCGCAGAGCGACCTGCTCACCGCCCTCGCTGAGGAAGGGGTCAGCGTGACGCAGGCGACGCTCTCGCGCGACCTGGTGGAACTCCGCGCCGCCAAGACGCGCAACGCCGGCGGAGCGCTCGTCTACACCGTGCCTGCGGCGGGTGCCGCCGGAGCGGTGGGCGCCCGCGTCGGTGGCGGCGAGGAGGACGTCTCGGGCGGGCGCCTCGCTCGCCTGGCGGCGGAACTGCTCGTCACCGCCGAGGGCTCCGCCAACCTCGTGGTGCTGCGCACGCCCCCGGGCGCCGCGCAGTTCCTCGCCTCGGCGATCGACCAGTCGGTGCTGCCGCCCGTGCTCGGCACGATCGCCGGCGACGACACGGTCCTCGTCATCGCCCGCGAGAGCGACGGCGGCGCGGACCTGGCGCAACGCTTCCTCGACCTGGCCTCCTCGCCCACCTCCCCGTCGGCGCCCTCGCCTCAGGGCGCCGCGCCGTCGGCCGCACCCCACGACCCCGAGGCGCCCCTCGCCTCGATCGACCCTGCACCATCAGCAACAGGAGAGAACCCCTCATGAAGGATCGCGTCGTCCTCGCCTACTCCGGCGGCCTGGACACCTCGGTGGGCATCGGCTGGATCGCGGACGCCACGGGCGCCGAGGTGATCGCCGTCGCCGTCGACGTCGGCCAGGGCGGGGAGGACCTCGAGGTCATCCGCCGCCGCGCCCTGGACTGCGGCGCCGTCGAGGCCTACGTCGCCGACGCGCGGGACGAGTTCGCCGAGGAGTACTGCATGCCGGCGCTCAAGGCCAACGCCCTCTACATGGACGCCTACCCGCTGGTCTCGGCGCTGTCCCGGCCGCTCATCGTGAAGCACCTGGTGCGGGCCGCCCGGCAGTTCGGCGCCTCCACCGTGGCGCACGGCTGCACGGGCAAGGGCAACGACCAGGTCCGCTTCGAGGTGGGCATCACCTCGATCGGCCCGGACCTGAAGTGCATCGCGCCGATCCGCGACCTCGCCCTCACCCGCGACAAGGCGATCGACTACGCCACCCGCCACAAGCTCCCGATCGAGACCACCAAGCACAACCCGTTCTCGATCGACCAGAACGTCTGGGGCCGCGCCGTCGAGACCGGCTACCTCGAGGACATCTGGAACGGCCCCACCAAGGACGTCTACACCTACACCGACGACCCCACGTTCCCGCCCGTGGAGGACGAGGTGGTCATCACGTTCCACGCGGGCATCCCCGTGGCGCTCGACGGCGTGCCCGTGACCCCGCTCCAGGCGATCCAGGAGATGAACCGGCGCGCCGGCGCCCAGGGCGTCGGCCGGATCGACATCGTCGAGGACCGCCTGGTGGGCATCAAGTCCCGCGAGATCTACGAGGCCCCGGGCGCGATGGCGCTCATCGCCGCCCACCGCGAACTCGAGAACGTCACGGTGGAGCGCGAGCAGGCGCGGTTCAAGAAGCGGGTGGGCGCCCGCTGGACCGAACTGGTCTACGACGGCATGTGGTTCTCCCCGCTCAAGCGCTCGCTCGACGCGTTCATCGAGGACACCCAGCAGTACGTGTCCGGCGAGATCCGCCTGGTGCTGCACGGCGGTCGGGCCACGGTCACCGGCCGGCGCAGCGAGTCCAGCCTCTACGACTTCAACCTCGCCACCTACGACACCGGCGACACCTTCGACCAGTCGCAGGCGCGGGGCTTTATCGAGATCTTCGGCCTGACCGCCAAGCTGGCCGCGGCGCGCGATGCGCGCTTCGGCCGCGGCGTCGTCATCTCGGGTCCGGACCTGCTCCCCGCGGAGGGTTCGGGTGCCTGAGGCACACCACGAGCCGACGACGGCGCCCGGTACCGGTGCTGCGCCCGCCCGCCTCAGTCTCTGGGGCGGGCGGTTCGCGGGCGGGCCGGCGGACGCACTCGCGGCGCTGAGCGTCTCGACGCACTTCGATTGGCGGCTGGCCGGGCACGACATCGCCGGATCGCGGGCGCACGCGCGGGTCCTGGCGCGGGCGGGCCTGCTCGATGACGGTGAACTCGCGCGGATGCTCGACGCGCTCGACGCGCTCGACGCCGACGTCGCGTCCGGGGCCTTCACGGCCGCCCCGGAGGACGAGGACGTGCACACGGCGCTCGAGCGCGGCCTGATCGAGCGGGCGGGCGCGGACCTCGGCGGGAAGTTGCGCGCGGGGCGGTCCCGGAACGACCAGATCGCCACCCTGATCCGGATGTACCTGCGGGAGCAGGCGCGGGTGCTGGCCGCGGGGGTGCTCGACGTCGTCGACGCCCTCGTGGACCAGGCCGCGGCGCACCCGGAGGCTCCGATGCCGGGGCGCACGCACCTTCAGCACGCCCAGCCGGTGCTGCTGGCCCACCACCTCCTCGCCCACGCGTGGCCGCTGCTGCGCGACGTCGAGCGGTGGGTGGACTGGGACGCGCGCGCGGCGCTCTCGCCCTACGGCTCGGGCGCGCTGGCCGGTTCGTCCCTCGGGCTGGACCCGGCGGCGGTGGCGGTGGACCTGGGCTTCGACGGCCCCGTGGAGAACTCGATCGACGGCACCGCCAGCCGCGACGTGGTCGCGGAGTTCGCCTTCGTGGTCGCCATGCTCGGCGTCGACCTCTCCCGCCTCGCCGAGGAGTGGGTCATCTGGGCCACCAAGGAGTTCGGTTTCGTCCGCCTCGACGACGCCTACTCCACCGGCTCCTCGATCATGCCGCAGAAGAAGAACCCCGACGTCGCGGAACTCACCCGCGGCAAGGCCGGCCGCCTCATCGGCGACCTGGCCGGGCTCCTCGCCACACTCAAGGGCCTGCCGCTTGCGTACAACCGGGACCTCCAGGAGGACAAGGAGCCGGTGTTCGACGGCGTCGACACCCTCACGCTCCTCCTCCCGGCGGTCGCGGGCATGGTCGCCACCACCACGTTCGACACGGCCCGAATGGCCCACCTCGCTCCGCAGGGCTTCTCGCTGGCCACCGACGTGGCCGAGTGGCTCGTGCGGCAGGGGGTGCCGTTCCGGGTGGCCCACGAGGTGGCGGGGGCATGCGTGCGGGTCTGTGAAGGGCGTGGGATCGAGCTCTGGGACCTCACGGACGCGGACCTCGCCGCGATCTCGCCGGACCTGACGCCCGCCGTCCGCGACGTGCTCACGGTCGAGGGGTCGCTGGCCTCCCGCTCCGGGCACGGCGGAACGGCGCCCGTCCGGGTGGTCGAGCAACTGGCCCGGGTGGGGCACCGCTCGGCCGAGCTGCGGGCGTGGACCCAGGACTGATCGCGACGCGTGGGGCGTCGGCGCCGGTAGGGGATCGGCCCTCGCGCGAGGGATGATCGTCCGGTGAGCGACCGGGAGAGCGACGTCGAACGGTGGCCGGTCCTGCCGGCGCTGCTCGCGCGTATCCGGCGGGCGACGCCGCGGCTCGGCCCGGTGCGCCTGGTCGCGGTGGACGGTCCGGCCGGCTCCGGCAAGACCACGCTGGCCGCCGCCCTCGCCGACGGCCTCCGGACGGACGGTCTCGCCGTCGCGACGATCCATCTCGACGACCTGTACGAGGGCTGGTCCGGCCTCGACGGGGTGTGGGAACGGCTCGAGGAATGGGTGCTCGCCCCGTTCGCCGCCGCGCAGCCGGCGCGACACCGCCGCTACGACTGGGGTTCGGGCGCCTGGGCGGACTGGGTGGACGTCGCGGTCCCGGACGTGCTCGTGGTCGAGGGCTGCGGGTCCGCGCCCCGCGCCGTCGATGCCCTCGCCGTCCTCACGGTGTGGGTGGAGGCCGGCCGGGAAGAACGTCTGACCCGCGGGCTGGCCCGGGACGGCGAGGCGTTGCGCGAGAACTGGCTCGCCTGGATGGACAGCGAGGCGGCGCACTTCGCGGCCGAGGCCACCCGTGAGCGCGCCCACGTCCGGGTGACTACGTGAGCGTCGAGCGACCGTCGCGCGTAAGCCAGGTCCACCTGTCGGCCGTCGCCCGGGCGGACTGGTTCGCGCGGGACCCGCTCGAGGTCGCCCCGGACCTCTTGGGGGGCTGGCTGCGCGCCGTGGACCAGGCGGGCGCCGTCGTCGTCATCCGGCTCACCGAGGTCGAGGCGTACCGCGGGAGTGACGATCCGGGCAGCCACGCCTTCCGCGGCCGGACGGCGCGGAACGCCGTCATGTTCGGACCCGCCGGGCGGCTCTACGTGTACTTCACCTACGGCATGCACTGGTGCGCCAACGTCGTGTGCGGAGTGGAGGGCAGCGCCTCCGCCGTGCTCCTGCGTGCGGGCGAGGTGGTGGAGGGCGCCGACGTCGCGCGCGTCCGCCGACCCGCGGCGCGCCGGGACGCCGACCTCGCGCGCGGACCGGCGCGCCTGGCTGCCGCCCTCGGCCTCACGGGAGCCGACGACGGCGCGCACCTGGGCGGAGCCGGGGCCCGGCTGTCGTTCGTGCCGGCGGTGGGGCGCGCCCAGGGTGCCGCCTCCGGACCCCGCGTCGGCGTGGCCGGTCCCGGGGGTGACGCCTCCGAGTTCCCGTGGCGGTTCTGGCTTCCCGGCGAGCCGACCGTCTCCGCCTACCGGCCGGGCGGGCGACGTCGGAGCAGCGGGCCACGCGCATCGGACGCGGGGCACGGCACGGCAGACTAGGGCCTGCGCCGGGCGTCGGGCCGGGTGTGCGACGTCCGAGTGGAGAGCAGAGCAGTGACCGAGACCAGCCCCGTCCACGTCCTCGATGAACTGCGGTGGCGCGGACTCCTGGCGCAGTCGACCGACGAAGCGGCGCTGCGGGAGGCGCTCTCCGCCGGACCGGTCACGTTCTACTGCGGGTACGACCCCACCGCGCCGAGCCTTCACCACGGCCACCTGGTGCAGCTCATCGTGATGCGCCACCTGCAACTCGCCGGCCATCGGGCGATCGCCCTCGTGGGAGGTGCGACGGGCCTCATCGGCGACCCGCGCATGTCCGGGGAACGCACGCTGAACGAGAAGTCGACCGTGGCCGAGTGGACCACGCGGCTCCAGCAGCAGATCGCGCGATTCCTCGACTTCGAGGGCGAGAACCCCGCGCGGATGGTCAACAACCTCGACTGGACCTCGGCGCTCTCGACGATCGACTTCCTGCGGGACATCGGGAAGCACTACCGGCTCGGAACCATGCTCGCGAAGGACACGGTGGCGCGCCGGCTTGCCTCGGACCAGGGGATCTCGTTCACCGAGTTCAGCTACCAGATCCTCCAGGGCATGGACTTCCTGGAGCTGTTCCGCCGCCACGGCTGCGTGCTCCAGACCGGTGGGAACGACCAGTGGGGCAACCTGCTCTCCGGCGTCGAACTCATCCGCAAGGTGGAGGGCGCCGCCGTCCACGTGCTGACGACGCCGCTCATCACCAAGGCGGACGGCACCAAGTTCGGGAAGTCCGAGGGCGGGGCGGTGTGGCTCGATCCCGCGATGATGAGCCCCTACGCCTTTTACCAGTTCTGGCTCAACGTCGAGGACGCGGACGTCATCCGGTACCTGAAGATCTTCACGTTCGTGGACGCGGCCCGCATCGCCGAACTCGAGACCGCTGCTCGCGAGAGGCCGGCTGCCCGAGAAGCGCAGCGCGCGCTCGCAACCGAGGTCACCACGCTGGTCCACGGTCAGGAGGCGACGGACCGCGTCCGTGCCGCGTCGCTCGCACTCTTCGGTCGAGGCTCTCTCGCGGATCTCGACGAGGCGACGGTGCGTGACGCGGTCGCCGAGCTGCCGCGGGCGACCGTGCGCCCGGGCGTCGACTCGGTGATCGATCTCCTGGCGGCAACGGGGCTGGTGGCGGGGACCGGGGCCGCGCGGCGCACCATCGCTGAAGGCGGGGCCTACCTGAACAACACGAAGGTGGTCGACCCAGCGACGATCGTCGGGCCGGAGGACCTGATCGCCGGACGATGGGCGATCCTGCGCCGGGGCCGTCGTTCGCTCGCGGTCGTCGACGCGGAGCCCAGCGGCGCGTGACGCTCGGGCGCTGGTTCGTCAGTGTCTGCGCAGGTCAGCCCGTGCGTCGGGCCACCGCGACACGCCCGGGCGACCCGCGATTTGACGCTCCTGCGACCCGCACGTAATGTTCTCGCCTGTTGCCCGAGAGGGAGGAAGGGACACCGAAAAGGTGGCCGGTCCCGGGGGCAAAATCCAGAGCGGTTGCCTCCGATCGGGTCCTGTGTGGCTCGTGGGATGTGCGTGCGTTCTTTGAGAACTCAACAGTGTGCTTAAAAATCGATGCCAATTATCCCGTTGGGTGAGGCGGGCTTGGTTGTCCCTGTTGTGGGGGTGGCTGGGTTTGTTGATCCCGCGGATTCCTTTGGTTTGATAGGATGCCAGCATCCGGTCGGCCAGTTATCAAGCGGTCCCTGTTTGGGGGCCACTTCGTTGTGTCGGTTTGCCTGCGGGGCTTTGTGTCGTGTGGGCGCCTTTTGACATCAACGGAGAGTTTGATCCGGGCTCAGGACGAACGCTGGCGGCGTGCTTAACACATGCAAGTCGAACGGTGATGGGTGCTTGCACCTTGATC